>CAZFCI010000124.1:0-36190 GCA_964517525.1 uncultured Clostridia bacterium
GGGAGAGGGTATAGAAAAACTAACAAGTTCCAGAAACTATTCTTATTGTGTTGGGCTCTCAGGGGAGAGGGTATATTCTTGGAAAAACTTGCCATTTACAAATCTTTTCCCATTTCTTAATTAATTCTCTATTTTATTAAATTAAAAAAATCAATGTCAAGTCAAATGAGACTTTGAGAATGTTATTGAAATTGTCGTTGTTGAGTAGCTTCATTATCCTTCTTCTATTTTTTAGCAGACCTCCTGATATAAAACTTCGAAAAAACTCATACATCCTTTTGAATATTGACTTATAGCTTAAAATTGGGAGGAGATAATTTATGCAATCTATAAATTCATGGTAAGGACAGAATAAAGGAAGACAGTAAAGAGAAGGGAGAAAGCAGGAAAGAACATTAGCTTTAAAACTTCTTTAAAATTGGCTTTGAAATATTGAGCGGAAAGGGAAAGGCAGAAATGGGAAGGGGAGAAGAAGGTCCCGATAAATCCACTCATATATGCGAAAAGAAGCAATGTTAAATTTGGTGATGGAGAACCTATAATGGGAGTTAAGATAGGGAAAGCAATTCCGACATATGCCTGATTCATCCCGGTCAGGAATCCAATTATAAAGGGAAGAAGAAAGAGGGAAAGAAAGGAGAGGATTCCATGAAAGTTCATTGTTCCTGAAACATCATCGAAAATATTTGAATTTTGAAGAACCTTTTTAAAAATCATTACAGATATTAAAAGTAGGGCAGTTTTGAAAGAGATGGATTTGATGACAAGCTCCATCTTTTCTCTCAAGTTTGATTTTAGAAGTATTAATGAGAAAAAGGTAATAACACCCATTGATAAAAGAATTGGGATATTTAGAAAAAATGTTAAAACTATGACAGCAATTATTTCCCAGAGGCTTTTGATTAAGAAAAATAAGCTTTCGATTTTTTTGTTGTAATTCCCCTCCATTTTTATTTTGGAAATTTTTAAAAAAACATATATTGTTCCAATCGAAATTGCGAGAACTGTCGCAGGAAACCATGCTCTTATAATTTTCTGAACAGGCAATTTCCATAAAGCTGCTGTCATAACAAGCCCAGGATAAAGGGGCCAGATGTATTCCCATGTGTGTCTGAACCAGAAGTTTAAAAAAGTTTTCTTTTCAGCGGATAGATTGAAACCCTTTGATGTTGCCTCAAGCATTGGTGCTGAAAAAAGAGCTCCTCCAGGCATCGGAAGAAGTCCCATTATTGATGAAGGGAGAACAAGAACCAATCTGGGAAATGGAATTAAGGATTGAAGGGATGTAACCAGTTTTTCCATACTTCCCTTTTTCTTTAAGATTTCGCCAAGTATTAAAATTAAGAGGACAACACCAACAAGCTCAAGAGTTGAAGGTTCAAGGATTGCCTCAACAACACTCTTCGAGAAATTATAAGGAGACATTCTGAAAAGTAGAGCTGAAAAAATTGCTCCAAGGAGCATTGTCAGCCCTAAGTCAAGCTTGAATTTCAGCAATAAAAAAATTAAGAATAATACAAGCGCCAACTTTAAAAGTGTAATCAACCTTTGAGCTCCTTCTTTTCCTTCTTCTGAAAAATAAAGGCAATTAAAATGCTTAAAAGATAGAGAGCAAGCATTGGAATTGCCATTATTGTCTGAGTTATTGCATCTCCTGTTGGAGTGATAACCGCAGCTATTATGAATATAATTAGAATCGCAATTCCAAGATTCTTTATTAAAAACTTTGGAGTTATCAAGCCAAGTCTTGCAAGTAGAAATGTAACAGTTGGCATCTCAAATACAATTCCTGAACCAATCAAAACTTTTATTATAAGGTCAAAGTATTGATTTATTGTTATAACAGGCTTGAAATCAGAACCAAGACTCAGGAAGAACTTGCATGCAAAGGGGAAGAGGAAATAGTAGCCAAAGGCTCCTCCTGAAATAAAGAAGACAGTTGTAAGGAAAACAAAGGGTATTACATATTTCTTTTCGTGAGAATAAAGTCCAGGAGAAATGAAAAGCCAGAGCTGAAGAAAGATGAAGGGAGAGGAAATGAAAATTCCTGCAAGGAATGAAATTTTAAGATACATCATAAATGGATCAACTATAGAAGTAAAGGCGAGTTTTTCACCCTGTGGGAGGTATTTTAGAACTGGCTTTGAAAGGAAGCTATAAATATCTCTGCTGAAATTCCAGGATACTCCGAAGGCTACTATTAGAGCTATAAAGGAATAGAATATTCTCTTTCTAAGTTCAGCGAGATGTTCGAAAAAAGACATCTCATTGGGGTGTTTCCTTTTCTTCTTCATTTCTTCCAATTTCACTCTCCAGGCTCTCTTCAAACTTCTTTATCTCTTCAGCCCTGATTTCATCCTCAATTGTCTCTTTCAATTCATTGGATGCCCTTTTTAGCTCAGAAATAGCTTTCCCTATGGATTTTCCAATCTCAGGGAGTTTTTTCGGACCAAAGATTAAAAGAGCAATTATGAGGATAAGAATTAGTTCAGGAAAGCCAATATTGGGCATTTATGCACCCTGTGTTATCTCGACCGTTGTTGAAATTGAACCGTGATAAAGGGTTACCTTTATAGTAAGCTCTGAACCAGTATCATTTGGAGGAAGATAAAGAGTATCCGTTGCTTTCCCATTTGAATCTGTTAGTATTGGATTACCATTAGATGAGAGATTCCCCCTTGTTGTAGAGAAAATAAGCGGAGCAGAAGGAACTGGATTGTTATTTGAATCGAAGGCATATCCATTTAAAGCTATGTATCCACCATTCCCACCAATACTATAGCTTGAAGCTGTTAGGAGAAGAGTCTTAACAGGGTTATGATTCTGGATTGTAACAATCACTGAGACGGTCGCTCCTCCAACAAACCATGCTGTTACAGTTGCATTGCCGGGAGTTCCTGTGCTTTTAAGGTAGGAAACAGCTTTACCATTCTTGGTTTCTGCTGTCATAGGTTCTATTATTCCAAGATCAGTTCTAAAATTGACAAGAATTCCATCCCTTAGTGGTCTACCATCCTTTTCGTATCCTATCACTGTAATTGTTGAAACCCCACCATAGACAGGGATAATCCCTGGATAGGCAATTATCTCAACAGTTGAACCTTCAGGAAGAGGGAGGTTAGACTGAGAACAGGAGATTGCAAATATTGCCAAAATAAAAATCGCCAAATCTTTTCTCATGTAAAAATTATCTCTTCTTTTTCTTTATGTGTCAACAGATGGAACTTTATATTTCCTTGACTAAATTTTTTAGCATTGATACAATTAATCTTGAATCCTGATAATTTTTCTATGATTAACGAGGAAAGTATCCCCAATTCATTTAAGATAATTCATGAATACATTCCTTATTCGAGAACCATATCCTTTGGAATCTGGTTAAGGGAAGGTTCAAGGGATGAGCCAGAGGAGAAGAGTGGAATATTACATTTTATTGAGCATATGCTTTTTAAAGGCTCCAAGAATTTTTCATCTAAGGAGATTGCTAAAATAACAGATAGACTTGGAGGTGAGGTTGATGCATTTACCTCAAAGGAATTTATGGGGATAAATTGTAAGGTGCTCGATAAAAATTTTGATAAGGCACTGGAGCTAATCTCTGATATTTTTCTCCATCCCCTCTTTCTCGATGATGATATTGAGAATGAAAAAAGGGTAATCTGTGAAGAGATTAAATCTGTGGAGGATGATCCAGAGGATTTATCAATGGAACTTTTCTTTGTGAATTTCCTTCCGGCCCATTCCCTGGGTAGATCAATTTTAGGATCTGAGAAAACAGTCAAATCCTTAAAAAGAGAAGATCTGCTTGAGAAACATTCTTCTACATTTATTTCTTCAAAGACATTCTTTGCCTCCTCAGGATCAATTAGTTTTGAAAATATAAAAAATGCTGTTGATAGATATTTTGGGAAACTTTGTTTTGCACCCAATTCTCGGAATATTTCCCCTCCCAAATTTTGCCCTGGATTATTTTACAAAAACAAAAAGGAACTTGAACAGATCCATATAGTTCTTGGATTTCCAGCCTTCTCTCAGAAAAGTGAAAAGAGATTCCCATTTTTTATTTTGAATGAGATCCTTGCTGGCGGATTCAGCTCAAGGCTTTTCCAAAGAATAAGGGAGGAGAAAGGGCTTGCTTACAGTGTTGGTTCCTCTCCTGCCACCTTTTTAGATTGTGGAATATGGACTATTTTCTGCGATACAACTAAGAAAAATTTAAAAGAAGTAATGGATGTTATAAAGGAGGAGCTTGAAAAAATAAAGGATGGAGATATAAATGAGGACGAAGTTGAGAGGGGGAAGGAACATCTTAAAGGAGGTTTTTTCCTGAATCTTGAAAGCTCATCAAGCAGAATGGCTTATCTTGCAAGGAATGAGCTTTATCATGGCAAACAGATTCCTCACGACTCTTTTCTTGAAGAAATAGATAAGGTAGATTTAAAAGAGATAAAGGAAGTTGCAAAGGAGCTTATTGACTTTAAAAAATTAGGAATTTTCCTTCTTGGAGACTTACCAAAGCACAAGGAGATTGAAAAATTATCAATAAATTCTGGAGTTTAAAATGATTGAAAGATACTCCCTTCCAGAAATGAAAAATATATGGAGCGATGAGAACAGGTTCAGAAAATGGCTGGATGTTGAGCTTGCTGTTTGCGAGGCATGGTCAGAACTTGGGAAAATTCCTAAGGATGCCCTTGAGAGAATAAAGAGTAAAGCGAAATTTTCTGTTGAGAGAATAAAGGAAATTGAAAAAATAACAAAGCATGATATGGTTGCCTTTACAACCTCAGTATCTGAATCAATAGAAGATGATTCAAGATATTTTCACATGGGTTTAACTTCCTATGATGTTGTTGATACTGCTCTTTCAATTCTTATAAGGGACTCATTGAATTTAATTATTGAAAAAGCAGAAAAATTAAAGGAGATTCTCAAGGATAAAGCCATAGAGTGGAAGGATTTTATTGTCATGGGAAGAACTCATGGAGTCCATGCTGAGCCAATAACTTTTGGATTCAAATTTCTAATTTATTACGAAGAGATGAAAAGAAATGTCGAGAGACTAAAGAGAGCTAAGAAAAATATTGAGGTTGGAAGAATTTCTGGTTCTGTCGGAACATATGTCCATCTTGAGATGGATGTGGAAAGAATTGCCTGTGAGAAATTGGGTCTAAAACCAGAATCTGTTTCTAATCAGGTGATTCAGAGGGACAGGCATGCTGAGGTGATGAGTTCTCTATCAATAACAGCATCAACCCTTGAAAAGATTGCAACCGAGATAAGGCATCTCCAGAGAACAGAGGTTCTTGAGGCAGAAGAATATTTCTCAGAAGGGCAGAAGGGTTCATCATCCATGCCCCACAAAAGAAATCCTGTTAGAGCAGAGAGAGTATGTGGGCTATCAAGATTAATAAGAAGCAATTTAATTTCATCCCTCGAAAACATAAATCTATGGCATGAAAGAGACATATCCCACTCCTCTGTAGAAAGAATAATTTTCCCTGAAAGCTTTCTCCTTCTTGATTTTATGCTCCAGGAAATGATTGAACTTGTTTCAACCCTTATAATTTATCCTGAAAGAATGAGGGAAAACATAGAAAAAAGCTTTGAACTTATATTTTCTCAGAGAGTTCTTCATTCTATTATGGAAAAAGGTCTTTCAAGAGAAAAGGCTTATTCTATTGTTCAAAGGAATTCCCTAAGAGCATGGAAGGAGAGAAGAGGTTTCAAGGAAGTTTTGTTGGAGGATAATGAAATTTTAGGGCTTCTAAAGCCTGGAGAAATTGACGAAATTTTTGATATAAAATATTTTCTAAGGCATATAGATGAAATTTATAAAAGGGTTCTGGAGGAAAAGTGAAAAAAAAGTTTAGAGTCCTTGTAATGTTTAAGGATGGTGTTCTTGAGCCTCAGGGTTTAACAGTTATGCAAGTTCTCCGTACTATGGGATACAAAGAGATAGAAGAGGTGAGACAGGGAAAGTTTTTCGACATTGTTGTTGAAGGAGATGATAAAGTTGAAGGAAAAATTTCAGAAATAGCCAAAAAGGTTCTTGCAAATCCAATAATAGAGAGATTTGAAATTATAGAAATAAAATGAAAGCTGGAATTGTAGTGTTTCCTGGCTCCAATTGCGACTGGGATACCTATCATGCCCTCATGAGTTGTGGGATTGAAACAGTCTTTTTGTGGCACAAAGAAAAGAGCTTGAAGGGTTGCGATCTGATAGTTCTCCCTGGTGGCTTCTCCTATGGAGATTACCTTAGATCTGGGATTCTCGCATCCTTTTCACCAATTATGGATTCAATAAAGGAATTTGCTGAGAAAGGTGGTTTAATTCTTGGAATCTGTAATGGTTTTCAGATACTCCTTGAGAGCGGAATACTCCCTGGTGCGATGCTTAGAAACAAAGGGCTCAGATTTATATGCAAATTCGTAAATATAAGGGTAGAAAATAATTCAACTCCTTTTACAAAAGACTTAAAAAAAGGAGAAGTCCTCAAAATACCAATCGCCCATATGGATGGTAATTACTATCTACCTTCTTCTGAAATGGAAAAGCTCAAAAGGAATGGTCAGATAGTTTTCCGATATTGCAATGGAAAGGGAGAAATAACTGAGGAAGCAAATCCCAATGGTTCAATGGAAAATATTGCGGGTATAGTTAATGAAAAGGGGAATGTCCTTGGAATGATGCCTCATCCTGAGAGGGCATCCTTTTCAATTCTTGGGAGTGAGGATGGAAGGAAGATTTTTCAGTCTTGTTTAAATTATTTGAGGGAAAGATGATAGACAAACAAATCCTTGAAGCCCACAATTTAACTGAAGAAGAGTATAAAAGGATAGTTGAACTTATTGGAAGGGAGCCCAACCATGTTGAGCTTGGCATGTTTTCTGTTATGTGGTCAGAACATTGCTCTTACAAAAGCTCAAAGGTTCATCTAAAAAAATTACCTACAAAAGGAGAGGCTGTGATACAGGGTCCTGGGGAGAATGCTGGAGTTGTTGATATTGGAGATGGGCTCGCCATTGTCTTCAAAATTGAATCCCACAATCATCCATCCTATATAGAGCCCTATCAAGGAGCTGCAACAGGGGTTGGAGGAATTGTGAGGGACATCTTCACAATGGGAGCAAGACCCATAGCTCTCCTTGACTCATTAAGATTTGGACCCCTTGAGGAGCCTTCAAATAGATTGTTGATGGATGGAGTAGTCTCAGGAATAGCAGGATATGGGAATTCAATCGGTGTTCCAACTGTTGGTGGTGAGACATATTTCCATCCTTGTTATTCAAGGAATCCCCTTGTAAATGTTTTTTGTATTGGAATTGCAAGGAAAGAAAAAATCTTCTATGGGAAAGCCTCTGGTGAAGGGAATCCTGTTTTTTATGTAGGAGCAAAGACAGGGAGGGATGGAATTCACGGAGCAACAATGGCATCAGCTGAATTTAGTGAGGATTCAGAAAAGAAAAGACCAAATGTTCAGGTTGGAGATCCTTTTAAGGAGAAGCTCCTTATTGAAGCTTGTCTGGAAGTTATGGAAAAGGATTTAATTGTTGGGATACAGGATATGGGAGCAGCTGGTCTTACATCTTCCTCTTCTGAGACAGCTTCAAGGGGAGGAACTGGAATATATTTGAATCTCGACCTTGTTCCTTTGAGAGAAGAGGGTATGACTCCCTATGAAATTTTGCTTTCAGAATCTCAGGAAAGGATGCTAATAATAGGGAAAAAGGGGAAGGAAAAAGAGATTGAAGAGGTATTTAAGAAATGGGACCTCGAATGTTGCATAATTGGAGAGGTAAGGGAGGATGGATTTATTACAGCGAACTTTAAAGGAGAAGAGGTTTGCAAAATTCCTGTTAAGGCTTTAACCTCATTAGCTCCTGTTTACAAAAGACCCTACAAGAAAAGAGAGGGTATGCCATCTATAAAACCTGAAAAGATTCCCCTTCCCTCTGATTTAAACAATATCTTTTCAAAAATACTTAGCTCACCCAATATTGCTTACAAAGGATGGATTTTTACCCAGTATGACCATATGGTTCAGACAAATACTGTTCTACTTCCTGGAGCTGATGCATCAGTTCTCTGGGTGAAGGAAAATGGAAAGGGTATTGCAATAACTCTTGACGGAAATTCCAACTTCTGTTATCTGAATCCAAGGGAGGGAGCAAAGATAATGGTAGCTGAATCTTTAAGAAATATATCATGTGTAGGAGCAAGACCTCTTGGGGCAACGAACTGTCTAAATTTTGGAAATCCTGAAAAGGAAGATATTATGTGGGAATTTAAGGAAGTTGTTGAGGGAATGGGGGAAGCCTGTGAATTTTTCAAAATCCCGATTACTGGTGGGAATGTCTCCTTTTACAACGAAACATCTGGAAAAGGGATATATCCAACACCAGTCTTTGGCTTGGTCGGAATTTTACACAGAATAGAAAAAGTTTTAAATTCTTCTTTCAAAAATAAAGGGGATATAATTGCTCTTGTTGGAAAGATTAAAAATGAGATAGGAGGCTCTGAATATTTGAGAATTCTTTTTGGAGAAAACTTTGGTCCCTGCCCAAAAATTGACCTCTCTGATGAATGGAACTTGCATAAATTTTTAATGGAAGCAATTGAAAATTCCCTTCTTCTTTCAGCCCATGACATCTCCGATGGTGGAATTGCGGTTTGCCTCTCCGAATGCTCTTTTTTTGGAGGATTAGGATTTGATGTGGATATTGAAAAATTTGGTAATGACAGAGTTGACTTTATTCTTTTTTCCGAGAGCCCTACAAGAGTCGTAATAAGTTTTCCAGAAGAAAATTGGAGAAGAATAGAGGAGCTTGCAAAGAAATGGAATCTGGATTTTTTGGTCATTGGAAGGGTTGGCGGGGATAGATTGGTTATAAGAAAAGGGGGAGAAGAAGTAATAAATATTCAATTAACTGAAGGGGAAAGAATATGGAGAAAAAGTATAGAAGAGAAGATGAAGGTTATATGAGATTGTTGATTCCAAAAATAAAAGAAGAGTGTGGTATTTTTGGTGTATTTGGAAATGAGAAAGCTTCAGAACATGTCTTTTATGGTCTATATGGTTTACAGCACAGGGGTCAGGAAGGCGCTGGGATAGCTGTTTCTGATGGGAAAAGGATAATTTTTGAAAAAGGTTATGGGTATGTTTCAGAAATTTTTGGCGAAGAGAATCTTAAAAGGTTGAAAGGAATCCATGCAATAGGTCATGTTAGATACTCAACCCATGGTGAGTCAAGCCCGAGGAATATTCAACCCTTTGTTATAGAAGGATATAGGGGCTCCATTGCAATTGCCCACAACGGAAACCTTGTTAATGCTGTTCAGCTAAGGAAAAAGCTCGAAGAGGAAGGAGCAATATTCCAGTCAACCTCTGACACAGAAATAATTCTCCATCTCATAGCAAGATCAAAGGGAGAAAATATAGAGGATGCAATAATTGATGCTCTAAGTAAGGTTAAGGGCGCATACTCCCTTTTATTCTTGACACCAAAAGCCATTTATTCAGCCCGTGATCCTCATGGATTCAGGCCTCTTTCCATTGGAAAAATAGAAAACTCTTATGTTATTGCCTCTGAAACATCAGCCTTTGATTTAATTGAGGCAACTTATGAAAGAGATGTCCAGCCAGGGGAGATTCTAAGACTTGATGAGAATGGTATAAAGACAATTTATAATTTCCCAAAGGTTAAACCCAAGCATTGCATATTTGAATATATTTACTTTTCAAGACCTGATTCCCTTGTTTTTGGAAAGAATGTGAATGAGGTGAGGAAGAGACTTGGAAGAAGACTGGCAGAGGAGCAACCAGCAGATGCTGATATTGTTGTTCCAATACCTGATTCAGGCATGTGGGCTTCCCTTGGTTTTGCTGAAAAGTCAGGCATACCCCTTGAGTTTGCGTTAATAAGAAATCACTATGTGGGAAGAACCTTCATCCAGCCCCATCAAAAGGAGAGAGTCTTTGGAGTTAGGATAAAACTTAATCCTGTTAAGGAGTTGATAGAAGGAAGGAGGATTGTTCTTGTCGATGACTCAATTGTAAGGGGGACAACATCAAGAAGAATTGTAAGAATGGTAAGGGATGCCGGAGCAAAGGAAATCCATTACAGAGTAAGCTCTCCTCCTATCATTGGACCCTGTTATTATGGAATAGACACTCCAACAAAGGCTGAGCTGATAGCTTCGAGTCATTCCGTTGAGGAGATAAGAGAGTTTCTTGATGTTGAAACTCTTGGCTATCTTAGCAAAGAGGGCATGCTTAAAGCAGTTGGAGATGATCTTTACTGCACGGCATGCTTTGACCTTAACTATCCTGTTGAGATACCCCAGGAGGATTTTGTTCAGCTAAGACTTTTCGAGAGAGGAGAAAATTGAAAAAAGAAATAACTTACAAAGAATCAGGAGTTGACATTGACAGAGCTGTTGAGGCTAAAAATAGAATAAAAAGAATTGTTGAGAGATTTAATATTAAGACAGAGGATGGGATTGGAAGTTTTGGAGCTATTTTCCCCTTTAAAGAAAGTTTGATAGTCTCATCTGTTGATGGAGTTGGAACAAAACTAAAGGTAGCATTTTTGGCGGGTATTCATAACACTGTTGGAAAAGATCTCGTAAATCACTGTGTGAATGATATTCTTGTCCAGGGTGCAAAACCTCTTTTTTTCATGGATTACATAGCTCTATCTAAGATGGATCCTGATTTAGTGGAGAAAATAGTTGAAGGGATTGCAGAAGGTTGCAAGGAAAATGGATGTAAGCTTGCAGGAGGTGAAACTGCTGAGATGCCTGGATTTTACAGGGAAGGGGAGTATGACCTTGTTGGTTTCATTGTTGGATTTGTTGAGAGGAGGAATCTTCTTCCAAAAAAAAATATAAAGGAAGGGGATTTAATTTTTGGGCTTCCTTCAACAGGACTCCACACAAACGGATACTCCCTTGCAAGGAGGATTATCTTTGAAAAAAACAATTTGAAAATTGACACCTTTGTAGAAGAATTCAAATGCACGGTGGGAGAGGAATTGCTGAAGGTTCACAGGAGCTATTTAAAATCTTTAGAAGGTATATTAGGTAAAAATCTTATAAAGGCTCTTGCCCATATAACTGGAGGAGGTTTTTTTGATAATATACCAAGAATTCTTCCAGAAGGTTTAAAAGCAGTAATTAAAAAGGAATCTTGGGATATTCCTCCTATCTTCAAATATCTTGTAAGGGAGGGGAATCTTTCTGATAAGGAGGCTTACAGAACCTTTAATATGGGTATTGGAATGACTGGTATATGTGATAAAGAATCCATTGAAAAAATATTTTCCCATTTTGAAAGTATAGGTGAAAAATGTTATTTAATAGGAGAAATAAAGATAGGAAAGGGGGTTGAGATTTTATGAGGAAGAAAAAAATAGCAATTCTGCTTTCTGGGAGAGGCTCAAACTTTGAGGCAATATACAGGGCAATTGAGGAAGGAAAGATTAATGCTGAAATAGGTGTTGTAATCTCCAACAAGGAGGATGCAAGGGGGCTTTTAAGGGCAAAGGAATTTGGACTTGAAACCCTGTTTTTAAATCCAAAAGAATTCAGTAGCAGGGAAGAGTATGATTTAAAAATTGCTGAAGAGATAGAAAAAAGAGATATTGATTTAATATGTCTTGCAGGATGGATGAGAATTCTCACTCCTCCCTTTGTTCAGAGGTTTAGAAACAGAATAATGAACATTCACCCCGCTCTCCTTCCATCTTTCCCAGGACTTGAAGCACAAAAGCAGGCATTGGAATATGGAGTCAGGTTCTCAGGTTGCACAGTTCATTTCGTGAATGAAGAGGTAGATGCTGGTCCTATTATCCTTCAGGCAGTTGTTCCTGTTTTCCAAAATGATACAGTTGAGACTCTTTCTGAAAGGATTTTGAAGGAGGAACACAGAATTTACCCTGAAGCTATAAGACTTTTTGTGGAAGGGAAGCTAAGGATTGAAGGAAGAAGGGTTATAATAGAAGATTGATGGAAGAAAGAAACCAATTTTTATCCAAGACACTATTTTTAAAAGGTCTTAAATGCAAAAAACTTCTATTTCTTACAAAATACTATCCGAATCTCAGGGAAGAGTTAACTGAGAAGACAGAGGAGATTTTTCAAACAGGGAATGAAGTAAATTTGCTTGCAAGGAGATTATTCCCAGAGGGAAGGGAGATTCCTTCCAATGAAACAATAAGCAGACAATCTTCAATTACATCTTCTTTAATAAAGGAAGGTGTTGAGAATATTTTTGAAGCTTCATTCCTTTTTAATGAGATATTTGTAAGAACTGATATTCTCCATAAAGGAGAAGAAGGGTGGGAAATATATGAAGTTAAATCATCAACATCCCAGAAGGATGAGCATTTGTATGATGTTGCTCTACAATTTTATGTCTTGAAAAATTGTGGTCTCGATATAAGAAAAGTCTTTTTAGTTCATCTGAACAGTGATTACGCGAGATGGGGCGAAATTGAAATAGAAAAACTTTTTAGAAAAGTTGATTTAACCGAGTCTGTTTTTGAAAAGCAGAAGGAAATAGAAGAAGCAATCAATTCCCTGAAAGAAGTCTTAATGGGAGAAATGCCTAATGTTGAAATTGGAAAACAGTGCATTGAAAGTTACCCATGTGAATTCAAAAGCTTCTGCTGGAAAGGAATTCCTGAAAACTCTATACCTGAAATGGAGATAAGATGGTTGGAGGATAAGTTTGCTCTTTATAGGAGAGGATTCCTATATCTTGATGAACTAAATCCTGAGGAGTTTAATGGGAATCCAAAAATGTATTTAGAAGCATTTCTTGAAAAAAAGATAATTGTAAACAAGAAAGGAATTGAGAATTTTTTACAATCTCTTTGGTATCCCATGTCTTTTCTTGATTTTGAAACCTTTCAGAGTGCAATTCCTCCCTTCGATGGAACAAGACCTTACCAGCAAATACCCTTTCAGTATTCTTTGCACATTCTCCCATCAAAAAATGGAAAGCTTGAACACTCCTTCTATCTTGCCCAGCCAGGGATAGACCCGAGAAGAGAACTTATTGAGAAGCTTTTAAACGAGATTCCACCTAATTCTTGTGTCATTGTTTACAATGAAAAGTTTGAAAAGGGTATTCTAACTGATCTTTCCGAACTTTTCCCTGAGTTTAGAGAAAAGATTCAAGAAATAATGAAAAATTTAAGGGATTTGATGCTTCCTTTTAAGAGAAAGGACTATTATCACTGGAATATGCTCGGTTCCCATTCCCTGAAAAGGGTTGTTTTAGCTCTGCTTCCCGAGCTTAAATACGAAGAGCTTGAGATAAGGAATGGAGAAATGGCAATGGGAGCTTATCAGAAAATGTGCAAAGCTAATTCTCAGGAGGAAGTTGAAAAAATAAGAAAATCTCTTTTAAACTATTGCTTCCTCGATACATTCTCTATGGTTAAATTGATTGAGAAACTTGAAGAAATGGTTGAAACTTGAATTCTTGTATTCGATTTTTAGATTCTATTCTTTGAATTTTATTAAACTAATTTAAGTTTTCCTGTTAACAGGATACAAATTCTCTGAAAGCGAGAAGGGGCAGGGCGTTGACTCCTTCTAAAAAATATGATAAAAATTATTGTGTTACTCCTCGGTAGCTCAATGGCAGAGCGGGTGGCTGTTAACCACTAGGTTGGGGGTTCGAGTCCCTCCCGAGGAGCTTATTTTTCAGATTCTAAAATCAATTATAAGCAATTTTCAATTGTTTAATTTTTATTCAATTTTGAAGACCTTTTCAAGGCACAATTAATGAGCCTTTGAAAGAATCAAAAAATATTGAAAATTTGGGAATTTAAACTATTTGAATTTACGAAAACAGAAGTATATTTATGGAAATCAATTCTTAAAAATTGCGAAAATATTTATTTTTTTTGCTTTTTTAATTGCTCAATTATATTTTTTATAGTTTCCGCTTGAGGGTCTTGGGGACTTAATTCTAAAAACTTCTCGAAATTTTTTATTGCTTCTTCAAAATTACTTTTGTTTATGTAAGCAAAGCCAATCTTCAAATACGGAAGAGACCAGTCAGGCTTTATTTTTGTGGCAAGAGTATAATATTCTATTGCCTTATCAATTTGACCCGCCTGAAAGAAAATTTCAGCTACATTGTAAGCAAGGGCATGGTCAGTGGGATAAATATCTATTGCATTTTTTAGATATTCCTGAGCTTTTTCATAGTTGTCCTGTATCATGTATATCTCTCCAATATTAGCAAGAGCCTTGGCAGCATTTTCATCCCCTTTTAAATCTGGCTTCTCAGCTCTTATTTTTTCGAGAACAGCATTGTATTCAGAAATTGCCTTGTCATATTCCTTCATCTCCCTGTAACAATTTCCTAAATTGAGCCTAACTGGGTAGAGGGAGGGGTTCTTTTCAAGAAATTCCTGAAATAAAGCAAGAGCCCCTGCATAGTTTCCTTGCTCATAGAGGGAATTAGCCTCGGTGAAAAGCGCCCTTGATTTTTCGTCAAGTCCAGTTGGTTCTGCGGTTTCTTTAATTGCTTTCATTAAAATCTTTATGGGAGGATTTTTAAATTGACTGACCATTACTTCCATAATTGTGTTGTTGAACCCTTCTTTTGATGCGGTTATTATAAAAACACCAGTTCCAAGACCTGCAATAGCCCAATTTCCTTTTTTGTCAGATTTTGCAGTAGTTTTGAAATTGAAATCCTTTGCCTCAATAAGAATATCAACGCCTTCCAATGGTTTCCCATTTTCATCCACAACTGTGCCAAATATCCTTCCCATTCCCCTCCCTTCCTGGCCGTCAACAACAATGCTTAAAATGAATGGAATGGTTGTTGCTAAGATGAAATAAGAAATAAATCTTTTCATTTTTCACCTCAGAAATTTAAGTTTATAACTTCTAAGTAAAATTTTCTATACTATCTCAAAATCAACATATTCTACAAGTTCTTTTTCAGAAATCTTGTCTTTTACTCTTATCTCAAGTTTGTATTTACCTGGTTCAAGATTTGCCCCACCTTCTTTCTGGAGAGGTATTTGATGGCTAATAAATGGCAAATCAAAGGTGTAAGGCGCAAACTTTATCACATTTTCATCGCCCCTTTTTATATTGTAAGTGACCTCAATGCTGAATTTTGTTGGCTCATTGGGATTCAATGAACAACCGTAAATAAAGTAGAAAATGTCAGGACTTTCTCCTACAGAAAAAACATTCTCAATTTTAGGTTCAAGCTGAAGGGAAGAATAAATGAAATAGTCTCTATGAACAACAGGAGGAATCTCTGGAGTTTGGAGTTCTTTAAAGGATTTTATGAAGAAAACTGGTGAAAGTGCAAGTTTTTCTTTAAATTCTAAGGGAGCGGGAAGAGTGAGATTATAATTTACTACCCCAATTAATTTCAGATCAAGAGAAGTAATTGCCATTGAAAGAAGATATTTTCCTCCAGGAAGAATTGTGCAAACTGTATATGTTGATAAATCATCAGGTTTTACGCCTGATTCCCAGTTGAGTTCAACGGGAACATACTGCTCTTTAAAAGGAGTGGGAGATTCTCCTTCTAACTTGTAAAACCAGAAGAAAATATTAAATTTTGAGCTTGTAATTTTACTAAAATCAACACCCTTTTTTCTTTCTTTTTCAGAGAATGGAAGGAGCATAAGGTCTTTGTTCTTTGCCTTGAAGATTAAAATAAGAAAGTTCTGATCCTGAGCAGGCAGGTAAAGATTTTTAACAATGGAGAAAGAAATGTCATTTCTAACAACTCCTTTTTTTACAGTCTCTTCCATAACCTTTTTTACTTGGGGAGGTATGTAAACCTTCTCCTTAGGCTTATCCTTTCCTTCCAAGGTGAATGAAGAAAGGGCAATTGCTACAAAGAAAGCAGAAATCAGGAATGCTTTTAAAAGTTTCATAAATCCTCCTTTTGAACTATTTTATTTAATTTCATCTATTTTTTTCCTTATATCTTTCTGTTCAGGGTTTAATTCTAAAGATTTACCCCAGTAAAATTTAGCATTCTTAAAATCTTTTACCTGCCAGTAGCACTCACCAAGGACATTTAAAAGATTTATATTGTGTCCATAATGGGAAAGGGCTGATGAGTAAGCCTTTATAGCTTCTGGAAAATCTCCCTTTTTTCTGTATGCCTCACCCATTAGAAAGTAAGTATCATACTTAACATTCTCCTTTGAATAGAAAGGAGTCAGGATAGAAATTACTTCATCACTTCTCCCGAGTTTATCCAGAATCCTGGCAAGGGATAAAGCAATATCCTCATTGTTTCTATTCAAATTGTAAGCTCTACTTAATCTCTTAAAAGCCTCTTCTAAATTACCTTTATTGAAAAACTGATTTCCAAGCAAAAATTCTATGTAAGAATTTTCATCAGGTATTCCTTTGTAATAAAATACAGGTCTTGGAAGTGCTGGCAAATGGGTCAACTGCAGGTTGGAAAATTCTGAAATAATTTCATTCCCTCCTTCATCTAAAAGGCTAACCTTCAATTTATAGATAGATGGAGAAATCCCTGTGAGAGGTATATCTTCATTTAAACTTCCTTCGCCACCAACACCCTTTAAGCCAAAATTTAATTCTTTTACAATCTTCTCATTGTCGAGGATGCAAATCGAAACTTTGTAATTTTTTTTGTTTTCAAGTCCTGAAAATTGAAGAAACAAATTTAAAGTTTCAGAGGGTGAAAAGATTTCTTCTGCATCAGAAAGTAAAATAATATTCCCTATTTGGAAGGGTCTTAATAGTCGATCTCCTGAACTTAAAAACTTTTTTGCGTAAGAAATAATGAAAGAATCTAATCTTGGATACTTTACAGTTTCAGGGATAAAAATGTCTGTTTCAAAGGAACTAAATTCTTTAGAAACAGTGTTTTTCATGATGAGGCTGAACTTATAATTTCCTGGAATGAGGGGGAAAAGATCTGAAATTGCAATAGGTTTATTTCCTATCTCTTTTATTTTTTCCTCGTCAAAGTTAAAGGAATAATCCTTATCAAACTGGTAAATTGTATTGTTCTTCAAATCATACACCCTGCCATTTAGAGTAACCCTTGCAATCACCTTGTCTTCATACTTGTGGAATGTAAATCTCTTCGGCTCAATAATATAATGGACAAAATAGATGCCTTTGTTCTTTATGAT
The DNA here is from genome assembly GCA_964517525.1 of uncultured Clostridia bacterium. Classification (GTDB taxonomy): domain Bacteria; phylum Acidobacteriota; class Aminicenantia; order JBFLYD01; family JBBIMS01; genus JBBIMS01. Next base: position 17,175 of record CAZFCI010000124.1, read on the forward strand.
TTTTAAGAGAAAGGAAGATTCCACATAATTTGCTGTGTAGTCAACCTCAACAATGTCCTTATATTTCAAGAATTCCCTCGCATACTTATCACTCACAAGTTTTTGAGGGAAGGATTGGACATTGGCAAGGAGAATTTCTGATGCCATGGATGGAGTGCTTGTTGAGGAAGAGGATTCTCCAGGGATAAGGGAGCGGGAAACATTGGCAACAGTGGGATTTATCTCAAAGAGTTTCTGGAGAGCATCCTCGTATCCAGTGTAATAATCCTTGTAGCTTTCCAAAAGCAAAGCCTGTGGTCCATCATTTACAGGGCTATAAAGCTTGAAGTCACTGCTCACACTCTCTTTGTAAAAGACTATGTTGAATGCGGTTGGAAGACCAGGAAAATTCTCATTCTGATAAAACCATATCTCCACATCTCTGAAATCCTTGTTATTTATGAAACTCTCAATACTTTTTGGCTCTCCGAGTATTATGTATATCCTTCCTCTGTCGGTCATCCATCCAGGCTTTCCAAATTGAAATCTTCTATTGGCATAATCAAGTCTTCTGTAATGCTCAATCTTAAACTCATTCTCAGGAGTTTCAGGGATAGGATCTCTCTGCTTCCAGAAAGCCTCAATAAAAATGTCCCTTTCCCTATCAGTTTGGAGTTGGAGGAATACCTCTTTCTCGGCTTTTGTTATTATATAGACAACCTCCTCCTCAAGCCATTTTTTGTATTTTGGAGGAAGATCCTTTACTGAAATAGAAAAAAGCGTTGAAAAGAGAAGAAAAAAAGATAGAATAATAATAAATCTTTTCATATAATATTATACGCATTTTTTGTATAAAAAAGAATGAAAACATTAACGAGATTTAGTGATTAAAAGGAATAAAATGCAATTTCAGGTGTATAATAATATAAAAATGGAAGAAATTTCCGAGAGAGATTTTGTTTCGAGGGCAAAAAAGGGGGATAAATCAGCCTTTGAAGCTCTTGTTCTTAAATATCAGAGGAAGATTTACTTTTTATGCTACAGGATTATCAATGACCATGATTCCGCTGATGATCTTGCTCAGGAGACATTTGTCAAGGCTTATTTTATGCTAAATTCATTCCATGATGGAAAGCCATTTTATCCCTGGCTTAGAAAAATAGCCATTAATCTTACCTTAAATCATATGAGAAGAAAAAGGAGAGAGGTTATGCTATCAAATCATAATCTCAAGAGAAGTGGAATCTCAAATCCTTTTATAGAAGAAAAAAACTCTCTTTATTACGAAAATTCAATTAAAAAAAGAATTGAAGAGGAAATTCTTTCCCTACCTTTAGACCAGAAAGCGGTCTTCGTCTTGAGATATTATGAGGAACTAAGCTATGAAGAAATTTCAAAGGTCTTGAAAATTCCTATAGGAACAGTCATGTCAAGGCTGAACAGAGCGAGGGAAAAACTCAAATCTGCCCTCTTACCTTATATTAAAGGAGGATGTCATGAGACACAAAAAGATTAAATCTTTGCTTGGTGCATATTATGATGGCGAACTTAAAGATAAGGAAAGATTTATAATAGAAGAACATCTCGAAGAATGCGTGGAATGCCGTTCAGAGCTAAATCTTATAAAAGAGATTGGCTCATTATCCTTAGAGCTCGCCCATGAACCTGGAGAGAATTATTGGACTTCTTTTGCAGGAAGGGTGCAAAGAAGGATTTTGGAAAGAGAAAATAAGAAAAATGCTAAGTTTTATCTACTTCTTAGACCTTATTTTATTCGTTTAACAGTAACTCTGACTTCGATAATATTGATTGCCATATTGAGTATTTTTTATTTAGAGAATTTAAAATCACCTGAGAAAGAGGCTTTGAGCCAGAAAGAATCTATACCAGCAGAGAATATTATGGAGAAAGATAAGAAGAAAGTTTTAAAACCTGAAGAGACTTTGGTTCCGAGACCTGAAGAAGAAAAAAAGATCCAGCCATCAAGTAAACCTGAAAATAGGGAATTAATTGCAAAAAAGTTAGAAAAGAAGGAGCAGGTAGAGGAGGCAAAAAAGGCAGAAGAGGTTGAGAAAACCGAATCTTCTGAAAAGGGAGCTATTCTTTTTGAAGAAGCAAAGGAGGAGAAATTATCGGAAGTTGCGGAGGAAGAAATATATCAGAAGGGCTTAAGATTCCAGGAGAAGGGAAAATACAGTGAGGCATTGGAAAATTATCAGAGAATTCTTTACAACTATCCTTCTGGAAAGAGAGCGCCTCAAGCCCAATTCCAGATAAATAAAATTTCATCATCTCAATTAGATAAAACTAATGAAGAAAGTTTCCTTAGAAAAAAGATTAAATCCTGGGAAGATTTTATTAAAAAATATCCAGATAGTGAGCTTGTCCCTTCAGCAAAAATGAATCTGGCTGATTCATACTATCAACTCGCAATTCTTACTAAAGATAAAAAAGACATTGAGGGAGCTACAATGGCAATAGAGGATTTTTTAAAGGTATGCTCTGACGATAAGGATAAGGAAAAATTTGAGAAAATGCTTAAAGAAATAAAGGAAATTCGCTAAGGATTCTTAAGAAAATAAGACCTCAATCCAATAAGAAATTCATAGTATTAATTAAATTTCACTGAAACTTTCAGAGCATGGAATAATTTCCAATATTCGTGTGTATTAAAATATGAAAGTAAGAAAAGGAGGTTGAAATGAAAAGATTTTTCCTTCCGTCATTGATAGTTTTATTGGTTTTTCAGTTAATTTCTCTAAAATCTTTCCCTCAGGAAAGTAAAAAGGAGAATGCGGTTAGAAATTTTGTGAAACTGATCAAGGTCAAGGAGCCAATTTCTTACAAGAACCTTAAAATTTACCCATTGTTCCTTGAAAAGGTGAAGGGAGAGGGTAACATTTTGAGCCTTGATGAGGCTACAGAATCAGGTCATTTAAAAATTTATGAGAGGGAAAGGGCTGAGGTTAATGCAGTTTTTGTTGAAAACCTCTCAAAACATTATATTTTCCTTATGTCAGGGGAACTCCTTACAGGATGCAAGCAGGATAGAATGGTTGCCTATGACACCCTTCTCCCTCCAAAAAGTGGAAGGATTAGACTCAGAGTATACTGCACTGAAAGGGGAAGATGGTCTCATAAAAGCGATACTTTTAAGAGCCTTCCATTTTCTGCCAACCCCGCATTGAGACAGGTTGCTGTAGAAACAGGAAGTCAGGAAAAGGTATGGGAATCTGTTTCTTCCAAAAGGGAAGAACTAAAGGCGTTGCCATCTTCCACAGACGCTTTTCAAGATATAGTTAAAGACAAAAAGGTAGGAAGGAAAATTGAGGATTATGTTGAAAATATTGATAAGAAATTCCCCTTTTCTGAAAATGTTGCGGGAGTAGTTGTATCAAGAGGAAATGAGATCCTCTGTATGGACATGTTTTATCATCCCAAGATTTTTAAGAAACTCTGGCGTAAACTTCTTCACGGTTATGTTCTCGACTCAATGGAAGGGGAGGAAAAGGAAGAAATTTCTTTAAAAAAAGTAGAAGAATTTATATCAGGAATCCTCAAGGCGGATTTTTCAATAGGTGAAACTGATGGAGAAGGTGATGCATTTGACATAGAATCAAAGGAGATAAAGGGAACAGTTCTTTTATTTGAGGATTTTTCCATTCACATTCAGTGCTTTCCAAAGATTTTATTGTAATATTGTAAAAGTGATTGGTTGATGAGTTGGAATCAATAAGAAACATTGCCCAAGAGGAAATTACTTTTGGTTTAGGTCCTTTTGATTTATTTTTAATCGGTTAATTTGCTCAATTGACTGAAGGACTAAATATCTGATATTATAAAAATGATGGTGAGCGTAGCTCAATTGGTCAGAGCACTGGACTGTGGATCCAGATGTTGGGGGTTCGAGTCCCCTCGCTCACCCCATTAAATTTGAACCCTTCCTCCTTTTGAGATAGATTTTTAAAAGGAGAGATCCTTATGAATAGAAATATTTTAAGATTTTTTTTTCCCATTTTTATCTTATTTCTTTTCCCTGCAATTCCCTTAAAAGCAAAGAATTATGAGATTGAAAAGGTTTATATCTTTGCTCAGATAAACAAAGATGGAGGTGTAAATATAAGGGAGGAGAGGACATATAATTTTCATGGTTCTTTCTCCTGGGCTAATTACATTCTTCCAAAGAAAAAAATTTCAGGGGTAGAGAATTTCGCTGTTTCAGAGAACGGAAAATTTTATGATTTGCTATACTCAGGTAAACCTGGAACCTATAAATTTTATGACTATCCTGACCGAATAGAAGCAAAGTGGTATTTTGAGGCTTTCAACGAAAGGAAGACATTTGTTTTGACTTTTAAAATCCTTGATGCTGTTACAGTCTATGAGGACACAGCTGAATTCTACTATAAATTCATAGGCTCTGGATGGGACAGGAGAACAAATGAAGTTAGAGTAGAGGTTTCTCTCCCAGAACCACTGCCAAAGAGTGAGATTCGTGCCTGGGCTCACGGTCCCCTCTGGGGATATGTTAAGATTGGAGAAGGGGGCAAAATTTTTCTCAATATAGATAACCTTCCAGCAAATAAATTTTGGGAGGGAAGAATCCTTTTCCCTTCCCATCTTGTCCCTGAATGCAGGAATAGAGTAGATAAGAATGTTTTTGGGGAGATTTTAGCGGAGGAGAAGAGATGGGCAGAAGAAGCAAATTTGAAAAGGAAGAAAGCCCAAGAAAGAATGGAGTATGGATTGATTCTGTCTATCTTTTTAGCTCTCTTTACCTTTGGAATCTGGATTGTTATGTATCTGAGGTATGGGAAACCTTACAATGTTCCCTTTGAAAGTAAGTTTTATTCAGACATCCCTTCTGAAAAGCCTCCTGCCTTTGTAGAATATATTCTTAACAAAAGGGAGATAGGAGCTACTGCCCTTGTTTCCACTATTTTAGATTTGGCTCAAAGAGGATTTCTCACAATCGAGGAACAAACGGAGATGAAAAAAGGAATTTTTGGAACGAGAAAGAAAACCGAATATTATTTGATACTGAATGGCGATTTCTATGAGAGCAGTAAAGGGAACCTTAAAGATTTTGAGAAGTCATTGATCGATTTTATTTTTGGAGATATTGCAAAGAAAGAAGGATTGATTTTAGGAGGTATGACAAAAATGGGGGATAGAATATCTTTTACAACAATAGAAAAAAGCAGGAGCAAATTTATAGACTGGTTTAAGAAATGGCAGAAAGAAATTAAAAAAACTGCTGAATCTGAAGGGTTTTTTGAGCCGGAAAGTGTAAAAATGATGAAATATTTTCGAGGAATTATTTTATCCGTTCTCTTCTTGTGTATTTCGCAAGCTTTTCTTCTTGGTGAACAAGGTTTTACAAGTTTAGTTGCCTTTGTGTTTGTTCCAATTTTCTTCGTTCTATCCTTCTCTCTCCTTCGCCATAAACCTGAGATTGCTATGGAAGTGAAAAAATGGAAGGCACTTAAAAGATATCTTTCTGAGTATGAATTTAGAAATGAACAAAGGGAGGATTTCTTTAAAAAAATATCAAAATATTTGGTTTATGCAGTTGTTTTGGGATTATCTACAAGTAAGATAAAAAAATTATTGAAGTTTATTCCTGAAAAATATTATGAAGATTCAGTTCCTTGGTATGCCTTTTATGCTTCTGGCAAAGATTCTTTTGGCAGTTTTTCCGATGCAGTTTCTTCAATGATTTCAAGCATTTCCACAACAATGAGTTCAGCATCAGGGACTGGGGGTGGAGCATCAGGAGGAGGCGGAGGAGGTGGTGGAGGCTCTGGAGGAGGAGCAGGGTAAGGGGGAATATTAAAAGGAAGCTAAACAAAAGGGACTAATTCATTTGCATAGGAAAAAAATCTATGGTATAGAAAAATGGTATATGAAAAAAAAGCAAAGAGAAAAAGTCCAGTTATCTAATAAATTTTCTTATGTAAGAGACTACAGTGGCACAAAGCATGTTGGAGAAGACAGAAGGGAATATGGTATTCATTTTACCTCAGTAGAAATATTCAAAAGCTTTATATTACCTCATATAAAAGATGAACTTTATAAATATATATGGGTAGATCTTTTCGCAGGTGAAGGGAATTTAATTTTGCCAATTTTGAGGCTTGTTTCTCCAGATAAAAGAGTTCAGTTCTTTGAAAAGCACATTTTCTTGTTTGACATTCAGAATGATATGGTTGAGAAATGTATTACAAAGGCAAAAAATTATGGTATCCCAGAGTCTTTGGCTCGAAAAAACATTCAGGTGAGAGATACTCTACTGGATTATCCGCAATTTCTGAAAGATTTAAAGCTTCCTATATATCATATAACCAATCCTCCATACCTTTATTTGGGCTACATTGTAAAAAACTCAGAAAGGAATACTAAATATTTTAATGGACAAAATGAGGGGTATCAGGATTTATACCAGATTGCTTTAATGAATGACTTAAGAAATGGGATTGAAAAAATGATTTATATAATTCCTACCAATTTTCTCTTTGGATATTCGGTATCTAATAAAATAAGAAAGGACTTCTTACCATTTTATAGAATAAGAGAAGCTTTTATCTTTGAAAAGAAAATTTTCCAATATACAGGAACCAATGTCTGCATTTGTTTTTTTGAAAGAAAAGCAAGACCTGCAAATGAAATAATTTCTTTTAGAGCCTTGAAGATTAATAAAGGTATAGTGGAAAGGCTATATCGATTATCACCTAATAATTTCTACAGAGCCGGTGGAGAATTTGATGAATTTGTTTCTAGCTTTAGAATGCCTAATCCTCTAAACATTTCATTTTACTTGTTATTAGAAGAAATACTCAAAAACAAAGGTGAATTTCCCGTTAGACTTTTAGATGTTAATAGCTTTTCAAATGGATATTACAAATGTGAGCTTTTCCATATTAACAAAAAAACTTATGAAAAGCTACTTAAAAACCCGCTATTTGTAAGAACTCTGGATACAGGGGGATGGGAAGGAAGAGTTGGAATTTATAATATAAAGGATGTCTTTGGGGTGGACGGAATTGTTGTAACTAAGCAAAAATACAGAACTCATCCTATTCAAATCTTCATCACCCCATCACTTCCAAAAGATGATATAGAACTTTTAAAAAATTATTTCAATTTAATGCTTGAATATTTCAGAAACATAACTGACAGTGAATTTTTGACAACTTTCAAATATTCAAACTCTTATTATATAAGAAAATATTTGGGTTTATCTCAAGTAAGAAAGCTATTGGAAACATTCCCAAGAGCGATGTCCCAAGCCCAAAAAAATCTTTTTAAAGTATTGATTGAGCAAAAAAATATAGAAAGAATTAAAGAATTACTCTATGAATTTAGATTAGAAAAAGGAGCTCAAGTCAGGCTGTTCCATGAATGAGTGGATAGAAAAAAGTATTGAGCTTGCAAATTCAGAGGGATATCTTGACAAACTTTTTCAAATATATCCCATTGAAGTAGCAGAGATAAGAGATATTCCTGAAGAAGTGATGTTAGAGATTAAAAAGGCTTTTGCTATTAAGGATTCTTTAAGATTGATAAAAGCGTTGTTGAAACTTCAGAAGTTTCCTATTGATCATCCTTATATCTCAATACTCAGAAATCACCCTTACTTAATTGAAAAAAACAAAAAAGCAATTGAAAAGATTGTCGAAAGGTTACTTTCAATGGATGTCTATACAATCTTTTTGCTTGCTTCCCGCCCGAAATCACCATCCCGACAACTTGGATATTCTTTTAAAAAATGGCTACAAAAGATAGGATATCCATTTTTAAAAGATAATGAGTTTATAAAAAGTTCTGGTGTTTCCTTTTTAAAAGGAACAGAGAAAGATCTGTTTTTGTTTGCAACTAAGAAATTAAAACTGAAAAAACTGAGAAGGAGACCTGATTTTATTTTAAAAATTAATAATATATATTTTGTGGGAGAGGCAAAGTTTTTGACAGATTACGGAGGTTCTCAAAATAACCAGTTTGATGGAGCGATAGAAATGGCAGAGCTCAAGAGTGAAAATGTTAGAGGAATGGCTATTCTTGATGGAATTATTTGGTTTGAGAGTAAATTTTATATGCATAGAAAAGTAAAGGCTTTTGAAGGACTTGCTATGAGCGCTTTATTGTTGAAAGAATTTATAGAAAAAGTTTCACGAATTTCTGAAAAGGTATTTTAAATATCTTTTATGCTTTCTCTTCCCTTTTCCTTTCTAAAATGCTATAAAATCATATGAGATTCTGAAGGGAAATGCTTGTAAATTTTTTTCTTAAAAGAAGGGTGAAGAAAGCCCTCGGGAATAAAAACCTCAAGAAAGCCCTTGAGAATGCGGTAAATCATTACAAAAAAAATTTTAAGAATGCAATTGAGGGGCTTGAATGGGATGAATTGAAAAAAAGGGTAAGAGAGATAAAGGAGAGATCAGTTTCAAGGCTTCCTGAGCTTCTGGAAAGATTTGTTAAAGAAGCTGAAAAGGCAGGAGCAAAAGTTTATGTTGCAAAGAGCAAGGAGTCAGCTTTAAAGTATATTGGAGATTTAATTTTAGGGAAGAATGAGAAAATAGTTGTCAAAGCAAAATCAATGCTTTCAGAGGAGATTGAGTTAAATTCCTACCTTGAATCCTTGGGAGTAAAGGTTGTTGAGACGGATCTTGGAGAGTGGATTGTTCAGTTGGCAAAGGAGAAACCTTCCCACATTACAGCTCCTGCTCTCCATAAGACAAGGGAAGAGGTTGCGGAGCTTTTTTCCAATTACTTTGGAAAGAAGATCGAGCCTGATATAAAAGAGCTTGTTAAAATTGCAAGAAAGGAGCTTAGAAAATATTTTCTTGAGGCTGGAGTTGGAGTATCAGGAGCAAATATTGCAATTGCAGAGAGCGGAACAATAGTCATAGTTTCTAATGAAGGGAATGCAAGACTTGCAACATCCCTCCCCCCTCTTCACATTTGTATTCTTACTCCTGAAAAAATTGTTGAGACAATTGAGGAAGCATCAGCTATCCTTAAAGTTCTTCCAAAAATTTCAACAGGTCAGAAAATAACAACCTATGTATCATTTATAACAGGACCAAGCAGGACAGCAGACATTGAAAAGGAGATTGTTCTTGGAGCCCATGGTCCAGAGGAGCTTCACATTGTTATAATCGATGATAAGAGAACAGAGATTAGAGAAGACCCTCTCTGGAAAAATGTTCTTTACTGTATTAAGTGTGGTGCATGTATGACAATATGCCCAGTCTATGATATTGTTGGAGGCCATGTATTTGGCTCCCCTCCCTATCCCGGAGGAATAGGAATTGCCATAACATCAGTTTTAAAAGGGGGGAAAGAAATTAAATCAATTTTAGACCTTTGCTCTGATTGTAAAAAATGCGATTCCCATTGTCCCTCAGGGATTCCGATTTCAAAGCTCCTGATCGATTTAAAGAGGAGAAGAGGTCTTGATATTTTGGACAGAATCTTCATGCCTTACTTCGGAAACAATAGAATCAGGAAAACCTTAAACACCTTCCTTTCTTTTCTTCAACTCCCCTTTTTAAAAGATGGTTTTCTCAACTTTCCATTATCTTCTTCTAAATTATTTCCAGCAATTTCATTGAAAAAGTATAAAAGACCTGAAAGAGGGAATGTTCTCTTATTTTTGGGTTGCCTGATAAGGAATTTTTATCCTGAGATTGAAGAATCTGCTATAAATATCTTGGAGAAAGCAGGGTTTGAACCCTTCACAAGCGATGAGCTTGTTTGCTGTGGTGCGCCAGCCCTCCATCTTGGAGATTTGAAATCTTTAAAGAATTTTGCCAATAAAAACCTTTCAATTTTTGAAAAATTAAGTCCTGAATACATTTTGACCCTCTGTCCAACTGGAAATGGAATTATGAGAAAGGAGTATCCTGAGATTGATGAAAGGGGTAGGGAGTGGTCTGAGAGAATTTTTGATTTTTCAAAATTTCTTATAATGAAAAATTTCCCCCTTGAAAAGAAAGGGAAAGGAGAAAAAATTTACTACCATCATCCATGCCATTCTTTAAATTTTGCGGGTATTAAGAATGAGCCTCTGGAGATTTTAAGAATTTTAGGTTTTGAAGTTTATGAGGAGGATTTTCCAACCTGTTGCGGTTTTGCTGGTGCTTTCTCCTTCCAATTCCCTGAGATTTCATCTTCTATGCTCAGGAAAAAGATTGAATCAATAGAAAGGGAATCCCCAGATTTTGTTGTCACATCCTGCCCTGGATGCATTTTGAATATAAGGGGAGGACTTGCAAAGATTGGTAAAAAAAATAGGGTTTATCACATAGCTGAAATAATCAACCGAGAACTTCTCTAAGTCTTTTTAGTTTTTTCCCTGCCTCATGAAGAGTTTCTTCCTTCTTGCAAAAACAGAAACGAACCTTCTGATTTCCTGATTCATCACTATAGAAGGAAGAGCCGGGAACTCCAGAAACTCCAATCTCCTTAATTAGAAATTTCATAAATTCCCAATCATTTGGGAAACCAAAATCTGAAATATCAGTCATAATATAGTATGCCCCCGATGGTTTGAAGGCTTTAAATCCAGCTTCCAAAAGATATTCCATTAGAATGTCCCTCTTCCTCTGATAATCCATTCTCAATTGGATATAATACTCTTCGTAAAGATTTAAAACATTGGCGCATGCTTCCTGAAGGGGAGCTGGAGCACAAACAGTAAGGAAATCATGGACTTTCCTGATACTTGATGAAATTTCTGGAGAAGCTATAGCATAACCAATCCTCCATCCAGTTATGGAAAATGTTTTAGATAAGCCAGAAACAGTTATTGTCCTCTCCCTCATCCCATCAATTTTGGCAAGTAATATGTGCTCCTTCCCATCATAGATTATGTATTCGTAAATCTCATCTGTTATTGCAAAGCAATCATTTTTTATACATAGTTCTGCAATCTCTTCAAGCTCCTTTCTTTCAAAAACCTTTCCAGTTGGATTGTGGGGATTGTTGACAATAATTGCTTTTGTCTTCTCAGAGAATGCACTTTCAAGCTCCTCTTTTTTGTAGCGCCAGTCAGGCTCATAAAGCTTTACGAATACAGGCTTTGCACCTGCAAGGATTGTTCCTGGGACATAGTTTTCGTAAAAGGGTTCAAACATAACAACCTCATCTCCAGGATTTAAAATTGCCATTAAAGAGGAAATCATAGCCTCTGTAGAGCCACAGCAAATTGTTATCTCCTTTTCAGGATCAAAGGAGAAATTGTATTTTTTTAAGTATCTTTCAGAAAGAGCTCTTCTTAGCTTTGTAGAGCCCCATGTATAGGAATACTGATTTATGTCTCTTCTAATCGCTTCTATAGCTGAATCCTTAATGAAATCAGGAGATGGGAAGTCGGGAAAGCCCTGGGCAAGATTTGTAGCATTGTACTCCCTTGAGAGTCTTGTCATCTCCCTGATCACAGACTCACTAAAAATTTTTGTTCTTTCTGAAATTTCCTTCATTTTCCTCTCCTAAAGATAGAAAAATACCAAGAATTTCATTGGCTTTCAAGATTTGCTTGACAAAAACAAAAGTTACAGAATAAGGAAATTTTTAAAATTTTAAAATCACCAAAATTATTTTATTATTTTGCTAAAAGGGATGCTGATGTAAAAAGTAGATTTGGCAAGTTCGAGTAAACTAACCATTTTAGTTCAAGGAAATTCAATATTTCATTATTTGGCTTAAACTTTTATAAATAGTCAAACCATCAGTCAGAAACTCTTTCCCTCAGGAAAAAATAGAAGGGGATAGAGATAAGAAGGAGGATAGGAATGGAATAGCCGAGGAAAAGGTAGAGGATATTTTCTCCACCGGCAAATGTGTGAGGAGAAAGGATTATGTAAAGATAGGAAAATGTATAAAGGATGAAACCCAGTACTGATAAGAGATAGGAAAGCCTTAGTCTAAAATAAAGAAGTAAAAAAGTGAAGAGGGTTGCGAATAATCCAATTGTGATCTGGAAAAGGATTTTGTATTTTAGAACCATTTCATCCGAGCCATAAAAAGCAAAAGGAATTGAAAGGGACAAGATAAAGAGAAGGGTTAACCCAAGCCCTTTTTTGAAATTAGATAATTTGAAGATTGTGTAGATGGAAAGCAGAAAAAGGAGGGAGAATATGATTGCTGGGATTAAATAGAGCTTAGAGATTGAAGAGAAAAATAAAAAGATTTGGGCTAAATAAACAAAGGTTATACCAGCCCATGGAAATGACCATGCAGGGAATCCCTTACTGAAAGCAAAAATCGAGATTAGAAGGGAAAGCCCAAAAAGTAGGGTTGAGATAATATTTGGGATTTCAATTGTAAATCCAAGCAAATGAAAAGTAGAGTAGAGAAGAATTAGCAAAGTTCCAAGGAAAACAGGAATTGAGCTGAAAATCCCATTCTTGAAGGAATTGTCTGAAAATCTTCCGAACCCATGGATGAAAAGTAATCTTCTCTTAAACTTCTCTTGATCCCCAAATCTCTCCAATATCCTCCTTTCAGCCTCTTCCTCTTTAATACCCATTTTCAAAAGCTCATCTTTCTCCTCTTCGAAATTCTCCATCAACTCCTTTTCCAAATCCTTCTTCTTTTCATCATCGATATCAAGTTCCTTCAAAATACCCTCAATAAAGTTCTTGATCCCATCTCCCATAATTTAATCCTCTTAAAATAATTTTTCAAAAGAGAATTTTTTGGAAAGGATCTCTCCAGGTTTAAGAAAAGGGGAGAGCCTGTCAATGAATAATTCCCATTCCTTTTTAGCCTTTTTTAGCAAGTTCCTTCCCCTCTTTGTTATGAAGTAATACTTTCTCTGTCTGCCATCCCTCTCTTCCCATCTTCCTTCAATGTATTCTTCTTTTTCAAGGCTATGAAGGGCAGTATATAAGGCTCCTTCTGGAACTCTGAAATAATCACCACTTATCTTTCTTACCTCCTTAGAAATTTGATAACCATACATTTCTTTTCTCTCAAGGAGAGAGAGAATTATCATTTTTGTAGAGCCTCTCTTTAATTCCCTGAAATATCTTTCCATTTTTAACTCCATATAAGCTTATTTTTCATCAAAAATATTTTAAGGTAAAAAATACCTCTTGACAAGAGGTAAATTTTTCATCGTGAAGTCTTGCTATTTTGATATCCAATAGATGATTGAAAATTAATGAAAAAAAGATTATTTTAAAATATGAAAAAGATTTTAGCGAAAATTTTGAAAGCCTATAGGGAAGGAGGAATTTTTCTTGTAATTTTCCGTGGTGCAAGATTCATCTACAATAAATTTGGAGGACGCTATATCTTCCATGTTATTTCCACATTTTTCTATGAGCATTTTTATGATTCTAAAAAATTCAAATTTCAGAATGAAAAATACGATTATTTCCATCATCCCTACAATACTGGAGGGGAGAGAACTGTTGAAGTTCCTATAATCTGGAAGTTTGTTAAGGAGTATCAAGCTTCTAATAAAAGGATTTTAGAGGTAGGGAATGTTCTTCCCCATTACTTTCCAGTATCCCATACTGTGGTAGATAAATATGAGCCAGGAGAAAGGGTTATTAATGAAGACATTGTTAACTATAATCCTTCTGAAAAATTTGATCTGATTATAAGTATTTCGACCCTGGAACATGTTGGTTGGGATGAGGAACATAGGGAACCTGAAAAATTTTTAAAGGCTATTGATAGATTGAAAGAATTTCTTGCTCCTAACGGGAAAATGATAGTTACTCTTCCCTTGGGTTATAATTCAGAGATGGACAAATATTTGAAAGAAGAGAAGATCAGCTTTTCCCAGGTCTATTTTATGAAGAGGGTAACAAAAAGCAACAAATGGATAGAAAAAAGATATAAAAGAGTTCCTGATGCTGAATATGGAAAGCCATTCCCATTTGCAAATGTTATATTAATTTGCTTTTTTGAAAATATAAAAATTCTTTGACAAATAAGATGCTATGCTACTTTTTTATCTTTTCAATAATCTCTGTAGTTGAATAATTTTCAACATAGGGGAAAATTATAACCCCTCCTCCCAATTTCTCGACCTCTTTTTTCCCTACAACTTCCTCTGGTTTGTAATCACCACCTTTTACGATATACTTTGGCTTAACTGCTTTAATCAAAGAAAGGGGGGTTAGGGAAGCAAAGGGTACTATGTAATCAATGAAAGAAATTGAGGAGAGAATTTCAATCCTTTCTTTCAAAGGGAAAATAGGTCTTCCCTCTCCTTTGTTTTTTCTAACTGAAATATCTGTATTTATTCCAACGACAAGAATGTCTCCTTGACTTCTGGCAAATTTGAAGAGTCTTATATGTCCTGGATGAAGGATGTCGAAACAGCCATTTGTAAAAACAATTGTCTTCCCTTTCCTCCTTTCCCTTTCACATATTTCTTTAATCTCTTTCTTACTAACTCTTTTCCTCATTGGTTTCAAATTGGATATTGCTGGAAAAGAACCAGGAGTGTTTTGGTCTCCAGAGTCCAACATCTTTTTTCTTTGAATAGACTTTAAATGTGTAGAGAGAACGGTGATAATCATAGGGGTAACCATCTTCTCTAACAGCTGCAACATCAAGGAAGTATGTTCCATCAATTAGGTCAAGCCCATTTATTCTAAAAACAACTTTCCCTTCACCCTGGAAACTTAATGGCTCCATATCTTCAAGCTGGGTATTTGTTCCGTAAACTCTTATTCCATCTGCGCTGAAAATTGCGATTCCAAATACAAAATCATCAATCTCATTCTCAGCATAAACATCCATTTCTATTAAGAAATCCTCTCCAGATTCAAAAACATACTTTTCTTTTCCATCTGAGCCAAAGAGTTTTACATCTTTTATTGCAATTTCCTGAGAACCCCATCTTCCTTCCCTCTGCTCTGTTGTTGGTCCTGCTTTGTGAGCCTCCATAAACCTCTTCTCCTCTTTTGAGAGAACATCCTGAAGGTATGCATCGACAACCTTTTTTGGATCCCCTATAATCTGAATCTCTCCCTTTCTCAGCCAAACAACCTCATCACAGATGGATGTGACTGTATCAAGGGCATGGCTAACAAAAATTATTGTCTTTCTTTTCTTTTTGAACTCAGCAATTTTCTCAAGGCATTTCGGAATGAATGAGGCATCACCAACCGCAAGAACTTCATCAATCAAAAGTATGTCTGGATTGACATTTATAGCCACTGCAAATCCAAGTCTCATATACATTCCTGATGAGTAAGTTTTTACAGGCTCATCTATAAAATCCTCAAGCTCAGCGAACTTAACAATTTCATCAAACTTTTCACTTATTTCCTTCTTTGAAAGACCAAGCATTATACCATTTATATAGACATTTTCTCTTCCAGAAATCTCAGGATGGAAACCAGCTCCAAGTTCTATTAGTGCTGAGACTCTCCCCTTAACATCAATCCTTCCTGAAGTTGGTTTTGTTATTCCTGCAATGATTTTTAAAAGAGTGCTCTTTCCTGAGCCATTGGCTCCTACAATCCCTACTGTTTTACCTTCTTCAATTGAGAGATTAATGTTTTGCAATGCTGGAAAAAAAAGGTCAGGATTTAAATCTTTGAAAAGGGTTCCCTTTACTATTGCACTTTTTAAAGTTGCAAATCTGTGCCTCTGGGAAAATCTTTTATAGACCTTTGAGACATTCTCAAGTCTTATAACTTCCATTGTTAAGCCTCTTCTACAACTGTATCCCTTAACCGATCAAAGATGTAATATCCTATTATAAAAATTATCAATGAAAAGATGAATGTTACAGAAAGTTTTTTCCAGTGGGGTAAAGAGCCATAAAATAGTGAATAATGGTAGGATTCGATCACATGGGTCAGGGGATTTAAAAGAAGGTAGAGTTTTAAAAGAGAGCTTTTCTGGATAGCAGGGAATGAGAAGGGATAAATTATAGGTGTGGAGAAAAACCATAGTGTGATCAAATTTGCAATAATGTTCTGGAGGTCTTTGAAAATGACAGAAAGAGGAGCCACCATTAATGAAAGTCCAAGGGCAAATATGAATTCAAGGAGAATGCAGAAAGGAAGGAAAAAGACCCAGAAAGTTAACTTATGACCAAAAATTATGTAAAAAAGGAATAGAATTGGAAGCCCCAAAACAAAATTCACAAGATTTGTGACAACTACTGTTATGGGAAGGATTTCAGCAGGAAACATTATCTTTTTTAACAATCCACTGTTTGCTATTAAAACATTTGAGCTTTCAAGAATTGAAGAGCTTAACCATATCCAGGGAAGGAGTCCTGTAAAAAGAAAAAGGGCATAGGAAATTGGCGTTGGAAAAGAAGGATCCCTCGGTCTTAGAATTAAACCGAATACAATTGTATAAACACAAAGGAGCAAGAAGGGATTAAGGAATGACCAGAGAAAGCCAAGAAAGGAACCCCTGTATCTTGCCTTCAGCTCCCTTCCAACAAGACTCTGGATGAGAGCTCTATATCGAAAAAGACCGAGAACCTTTCTTTTCATATCTCTCCTTGAAGTATATTTTCCATCTCTTTTGTGTAAGCCTTTTCCGACTCATAAATTATAAGGGGATTTTCAATTTCTCTTTCGCATTTATCAAGCCTTAACTCACAAAGAAAAAGCTGAGGTGGCTCATCCTTTTTTGAATGGACAAATCTTATCTTTCTTATAAAGATGCCCTCCCTCTCGCAAGCCTCCTCAAATTCCTTGAATCTGGAAGCTCTGTAAATTATATACCCGCTCCCGTCCTTTTTCATTGAAGATGCGAAAGCTTTTAAAACATCCCTCAATTCACAGAGAATTTCATGCTTAGCTATAGCTCTTTCAGTGTATGGACTTATCCTTCCAGCTCCTGCTTTCTGATAGGGAGGGTTGGAAAAGACTATGTCAAACTTAGGAAGCGAATCTATAGATTTAATATCTCCTTTTATAACTTCAATTCTTCCATCAAGGGAGTTTATGTGAATATTCCTTTTTGCAAGAGAAATAAGGGAATCCTGAATCTCCAGAGCAACAATCCTTTTGAAGGGCTTTGAGGTAGCAACGAGGATTGAAACAATCCCACTTCCAGCTCCCAGTTCAAGAAGTTCAGAATCTTTATCGCTTTTAATGTAATAGGCAAGGATAGGAGCATCTACCGAAAATCTCCATCCTTTCTTTTTTTGTATTATCTTGACTTTACCTCTGAAAAAACCATCAAGGGTTTCATCCTCGCCAATCAAAGATATTTCCTCTCTCATTTTTTACCCTTTGCATGAATTAATCTCAGTCGCTCCTCAGCTTTTCTCAATGAATGAATAGCCTTTTCTATCTCATCCTGTGTATATTCTCCCTTCTCATTTTTTATAATTTTTTCAGCCATTTCCTTTTTCTCCTTTGCTCTTTCCTCTTCAATCTCTTCTATCTTTTCACCAATTTCAGCAAGTATTCTCACCCATGTTGGAAGAACTTCTACAAACCCACCTGAGACAAAAAGGCTTTTTTCATTTTTTTCTGTTTTAAAGGTGAGTTCACCTGTTCCAAGAATTGTTACAAGGGGTGAATGTCCTGGAAGTATTCCGAGATAACCCTTTGGAGTTGGAATTTGAACCCACTCTGTCTTTTCTGAAACAAGATGTTTCTCAGGAGTTGCAATCTCAAGGAAGATGTGCTGGGGTAGACTCATCAAATATACTCCTTACCCCTCTCCTTGACTTCATCAATGGTCCCTGCCATATAGAAAGCTTGCTCTGGGATGTGATCAAGTTTTCCTTCAACTATCTCCTTAAATCCCTTTACAGTCTCCTCTATGGGAACATACTTTCCAGGCCTGCCTGTAAACTCCTCAGCTACATGGAATGGCTGGGATAGGAATTTTTGAATCTTTCTTGCCCTTGCAACTATTAGTTTATCCTCTTCTGAAAGCTCTTCCATTCCGAGGATGGCAATTATATCCTGAAGGTCCTTATACCTCTGAAGGATTGCTCTGACCTGCATTGCTACCCTGTAATGCTCCTCTCCAACAACCCTCGGATCAAGAATTCTTGAGTAGGAGGAAAGGGGATCAACTGCAGGGTAGATACCCATCTCAGCAATTTGTCTTGAAAGGTTTGTGTTGGCATCAAGATGGGAGAAGGTTGTTGCAGGAGCCGGGTCTGTAAAGTCATCTGCGGGAACATATATTGCCTGAATTGATGTTATTGAGCCTTTTTTTGTTGATGTAATCCTCTCCTCAAGCTCTGCAAGTTCTGCTGCAAGATTTGGTTGGTATCCAACCGCAGATGGTATTCTTCCAAGGAGAGCTGAAACCTCTGAGCCAGCCTGGACAAATCTGAAGATGTTATCAATAAACAAAAGGACATCCTGTCCTTCTTCGTCTCTAAAATACTCCGCAGCAGTCAGTGCAGTAAGTCCAACCCTCAATCTTGCTCCTGGAGGTTCTGTCATCTGTCCGTAAATCAGAACTGTCTTATCAATAACTTTGGATTTTTTCATCTCAAGCCACAAATCATTTCCTTCCCTTGTCCTTTCTCCGACACCACCAAAAACAGAAAAACCTCCGTGCTTCTTTGCTACATTGTGAATCAACTCCATTATTATTACTGTTTTTCCAACACCAGCCCCACCAAAAAGTCCTATTTTACCACCCTTTAAATATGGTTCCAGAAGATCGATAACTTTTATTCCTGTCTCAAACATCTCAAGTTTTGTGCTCTGCTGTTCAAGGGGAGGTGCTGGCCTGTGAATAGGATATTTCTTCTTTGCGTTTATTGGTCCAAGTTTATCAATTGGTTCACCAATAACATTTAAAACCCTTCCGAGAGCCTCTCTCCCTACAGGAACCTCAATAGGTCCTCCAGTGTCTACGGCTTTCATTCCTCTAATTACTCCATCGGTTGGATGCATTGAGACTGTTCTAACTCTGTTTTCTCCAAGATGTTGCTGGACCTCGACAACTATATCTATTGGTTTTGGTGTTTCAAAACCATCACTTGTTATTCTTATTGCATTGTAAATTTCAGGGAGATAATCACCATCAAACTCAATGTCAATAACAGGTCCAAATACTTGAACAAC
>CAZFCI010000125.1:0-7773 GCA_964517525.1 uncultured Clostridia bacterium
CATAAGACAATAATTGAAGCTTTGAGGGATTGCGATGTGGTCATTTCGAGAGGAATGGGAAGAAGGTTGTATGAGGATCTTAAATACGCAGGCATAAATCCTTTGATTACTGATGAAGAGAGTGTGGAGAATGCACTGAAAATGTATATGAAAGGTATGCTGGCTGATAATCCTGAGAAAAGTTGCAAGCACAAGGAAGAAAGGGAATGTGGTTCAAGAGATAAAGATTGCGGAAGCTAAAGTTTTTAGAACTTTTCGCTGAATTTTTCTAACCAGGAGAGGCATTGTAGCATGCTTGAGGGATCTGCTATTCCTTTTCCTGCAATATCAAAGGCAGTTCCATGAACTGGTGACAGGCGAAGAATAGGAAGCCCGAGGGTCATATGAATACCATCTTTAAAATGGACTAACTTAAAAGGTATGAGCCCCTGATCATGGTAAAAGCATAATAAAATTACATCTTTCCTGTCCTTAATTCTGTGAAAAAGAGAATCTGAAGGGTATGGACCTGAAATCTTAAAGCCGATTCCTTTCATTTTTTCAATCACAGGTTTTATAATTTCTTCCTCCTCTTCTCCTATTGTTCCTTCTTCTCCTGCATGGGGATTAAGACCTGCGACGAGAACTTCAAGATCAAGGTTGAGTCTCTTTAGCTCGCCAAATAGAAACTCTAAAAAACTTTCAAGTTCTTCTCTCTTTAATCGTTCCCATAAATTTTTTAAGGGAATATGATGGGTGAAGAGAGCAATTTTTATATCTTCAGACCAGAAGGTCATTGCAACTCTGTCAACACCGAAGTAGTCTTTCAAAAAGTCTGTGTGCCCTTTATATTTAATGCCTGCCATTTCCCATGCTATTTTGCTTATAGGTCCTGTTATAATGGAACTTAAAATTCCTGACTTTGCAAATTGGAGAGCTTTTTCAAGATAGAGAAAGGAGATTCTGCCTCCAGAAGATGATGGCTTTCCAATTTCACCATCTTCAGAGGGGAAAGTATCAAAGATAGCAACCCTTTCAATCATTCTGATATCTTTTTCGGAATCAACAACTGGAAAATCAATGTTCTTTAAATATTTTTTTGAACCAAAAATCACTATTTTAGTCTTTGATTTCTGATTTTTTGAAAAATTTAAAACACTTTTTTCAGTAATTTCTGGACCTATTCCAAAAGGATCCCCTATGGTTATCCCGATTACTGACAAAACCTATTCTTCCTTCTTAATATCTTTATAAATGTACTGGATTGAATGTTTATAAATTAGCAAGTTTGGTGCATTTTCCCTTGTAACCTTTATACATTCCTTGTCATACCACTCGATAGTTCCCTTTATAATCTCACCTGAGCTTAAAACTATTACCATTGGAGTTTTATTTGCCATCTGTTTTATGTAATAATAGTTTTCAGCATGGGTTTCATAAGCTGGTGGTGTCTTCCTTTTCTGCTGAGAAGGCTTTTCCTGAACCATTTTTTCTTTGAGCTCAGATAAATTCGGTCTAATTAACTTTCGCATTTCGATTTCCTCCTTGAAATCTCATCTACTTAAGATAATATTAAAACATTAAAAGGGATAAATCAATATTTTAAACTTCTTTATCTTCGAGCTTCAGCGCATCCTCAATGAGTTTTTGATCCTCTTCATCAATATTCTCAAACTCAACTCCATACCAGAAAAGTTCCCCAGACTTTACAACAGTTACTATTTTCCCTTTGAGGGAAAGGATTACATCATTAATGGCGATGTCGAGATCGAGAAATGAATTTTCAGGAAACTCGAATTTGCTCTCAAGTCTGATTCCTTTCTTGCTTATATCAAGGGTTCGTGCGTAACCTTCATAGTCAGGGATTAGATTCTGATTATAATGAATAAATCTAACAAGGTTTAAGCTTTTTACTCTTTCAAATCTCCTTCTATCCATTTGCTTTAATTATAACCGATAAAAAAATGGAATTCAACAAAACAAAATAAAGGGGTATTTCATGAATTTTTGTTGAAAGACAAGCTTTCAGAAATAAACGGCGAATTATTCCCTTTGAATTTGGCAATAAATTTTTATTCTGGTAAACTAAACTTTGTAGAAAGGAGGTTTTATGAAATATGGAAGAAGGGATTTTGTAAAGAAAATAACGGGTATTGGTGGATTAATAACTGCTACTGCTATTTTTTCAAGGGCAAATATTGAAAAGGTGAAGGAGTACTCCCAGAAACTCAAGGAGAAGGCTCCTGAGGAAGTTGCAATGGATGAGGATTTCTGGTTTGAAGTTCAGAATGCCTTTACAATTGACAGGAGCATAATAAATCTCAACAATGGAGGTGTTCATCCATCCCCAAAAATTGTCCAGGATGCAGTCAAAGAGTACATGGATTTTGGAGAGAAATCCCCAACCTACACTATGTGGGAGATTCTTCAGCCCTTAAAGGAAGTTACAAGGACAAAACTTGCAAGGCTTTTTGGATGTTCACCAGAGGAGATTGCCATCACAAGAAATGCGACTGAATCCCTCCACAATATCCTTCTCGGTTTTCCAATGAATCCTGGTGAAGAGATACTTACAACAACTCAGGATTATCCATCCATGCAGAATGCATTAAATCAGAGGGCAATGAGGGAAGGAATAGTTATAAAAAGAGTAAAAATTCCTGTTCCAGTGAAAGAGCCAATGGATGTTGTTGAAATAATAAGGAAAGGAATAACTGAAAAAACAAAGCTCATTCTCATTTCCCACATTGTTTTTCTCACTGGGCAGATTCTACCTGTAAAAGAAATATGCAAAGTAGCCCATGAGAAAGGAGTAGAGGTTGTTGTGGATGGAGCCCATGCCTTTGCCCATCTCGATTTCAAAGTTTCTAATCTTGATTGCGACTACTACGCCACAAGTCTTCACAAATGGCTTATGGCTCCAAAGGGAACAGGTTTTCTTTATGTTAAAAAAGAAAAAATATCAAAGATATGGCCCCTTTTCCCCTATATTGATCCTTTAAGCTCTGATATAAGGAAGTTTGAAGCCATAGGAACCCATCAGAATGCTATTGAACTTGGAATTGATGAAGCAATAGCCTTTCACAATGGAATCGGCTCAAAAAGGAAGGAAGCAAGATTCCGTTATTTGAAAGATTACTGGACAAAAAAGCTTTCTGAGCTTCCCAATGTGGGGTTTAGGGTTCAGCTTGATCCCAAGAATTCTTGTGGTCTTGCCAATTTCTACATTGAAGGAATAGAGCCAGCAAAACTTACAACCCTTCTTTTCCAGAAGCACAGAATTGTGGTGACACCAATAACCCATGAAGAAGTTCCTGGAATTCGTGTAACCCCAAGCCTTTACACAAGGCTTGAAGAACTCGATATTTTTGTTGAGACCGTGAAGAAGTACATAAAGGAAGGAATCCCCGCATAAAAGAGATTTTTATATGTTCTCGATCATCTTTTCCTAAAAAAAATTTTTAAAATTTTAGACAAAAAATGGAATTTTCAAAAAATATTATAAAATTTAATTTGGAGGTTAATCGATGTTGAAAATTCCAAAACCACCTGATTTCGAGGAGAAGGAAGTTAAAGAAATATTGAAAAAATATTATGGAATGGAAGGGGAGGTTTCTCCTCTTGTGGGAGACATTGGAAGGAATTTCCATATACTTGATAAAAATGGAAGGGAATACATATTTAAAATAGCCAATGAGATTGAGAATTACTATTATATCAAAGCTCAGAATGATCTCCTTCTATACCTGAAAAATCAAAATTTCGATTTCGAGCTTCCATCATTAATAAAAAACCGAGAAGATGAGTTCATTACAGAAATAAAAGATAAAAATGGTAAAAGCTATAATTCGAGGCTTCTAACCTGGATAAAAGGGGATTTCCTTGCTGAAATTGAAGTGGATGAGGAGCTTTTAATTAGTTATGGAAGATTATTGGGGAAAATTGACAGAGCCTTAGAAAATTTTGATATACCCTATGCCCGCAGGAACTGGCACTGGGATTTGAAAAACATTCTTGAACTAAGAGAATTAACTTCATATATAAAGGATATAGAAAGGAAAAGACTTGTAGAATATTTTCTCCTTCAATTTGAAACTGAGGTTGTTCCAGAATTTCCAAATTTAAGAAAAAGTTTAATATATAATGATGCTAACGATTATAATGTCCTTATTGAAACTGGAAAAGATGGAAAGAAAAGAATTGCTGGCTTTATTGATTTTGGTGATATGGTTCACAGTTATACTTTATTCAACATTGCAGTGGCTTTGACTTATGCAATGCTCAACAAAGATGACCCTCTTCATGTTGCCTATTTAATTTTAAAAGGTTATAACGAAATCTTCCCTCTTAAGGAAGAAGAAATAAGACTTCTCTATTACTGTATTGCTGGGAGAGCTTGTTTAAGCTTGATGATGTCCTCCTATCAAAAAGAGATAAGACCTGAGGACAGTTATATTACCATTTCTGAAAAACCTGTTGGAGAATTTTTGAAAGCCCTCCATTCAATAAACCCTTTGAGAGCGGAGGAAGTTTTTAGATCAGCTTGCGGTCTTGGAAAAGTTAAAATAGGCTTATCCCGTGAAAAAATAATCGAATTGAGGGAAAAATTAATAGGTAAATCTTTAAGAACCCATTATAAAGTTCCAGTAAGGATTGTTAAAGGAGCCCTTCAGTATTTGTATGATGATGAAGGAAGAACCTATCTTGATTGCGTCAACAATGTTGCCCATGTTGGACATTCAAACCCGAGGGTTGTAAAGGCAGCACAGAAACAAATGGCAATCCTTAATACAAATACCCGTTATCTCTACGATTATTTAGTTAGATATGCGGAAAAACTGGTTAAGAAGTTTCCAGAACCTCTAAAAGTGGTATTTTTTGTAAATTCTGGAAGCGAAGCCAATGAACTTGCCTTAAGATTAGCCTATACTTTTACAGGAAAGAAAAACATTATAGTTATTGATCATGCATATCATGGTAACACATCTTCATTGATAGATTTGAGCCCTTACAAGTTTGATGGACCTGGTGGAGCTGGTCCAGGACCTTACACTCACAAAGTCATAATGCCCGATACTTACAGAGGTCCTTACAAAAGAAATGACAAAGAAGCAGGAATTAAATATGCAAGGCATGTTATTGATATTATCGAAAAATTAAAGAAAGAAGAGAAAGGTTTGGCTGGTTTTATTGCTGAATCCCTTCTTGGCTGTGGAGGGCAGATTCCTCTTCCAGAAAACTATTTAAAAACTGCTTTTAAAGCAGTGAGAGAGGCAGGAGGGGTTTGCATTGTAGATGAGGTACAGGTAGGTTTTGGACGTGTTGGTACCCATTTCTGGGGATTTGAAATTCAAGATGTTGTTCCTGATATAGTGACTCTTGGAAAACCGATAGGAAATGGTCACCCCCTTGGAGCAGTTGTTACAACTCCTGAAATAGCAGAAGCTTTCGACAACGGAATGGAATATTTCAACACCTTTGGAGGTAATCCTGTATCCTGTTTTGTTGGTATGGAAGTTCTTAATGTTATTGAAGAGGAAAAACTTCAGGAGAATGCTCTCAGGGTTGGAAATAAAATTATTGAAGGATTTAAAGAACTTCAAAAACGATATCCAGTAATTGGAGATGTTAGAGGATCTGGGCTTTTCATTGGAGTTGAACTTGTAAAAGACCCTGAAACTATTGAACCAGCTCCAGAATTAGCCTCGGAAATTGTTGAAAGAATGAAAGAAAAGGGTGTTCTTTTAAACACTGAAGGTCCTTACAACAATGCTCTCAAAATAAAGCCACCGATAATTTTCACTGAGAATAATGCGGATCAATTATTAACACGGATAGAAGAAGTCCTTAGATCTATTTACTTGAATTCTGTATGAGGGTAAAATTTAGATTTTTTGACTTTTCCTGAAACAATTTGTATATTAAAAGATTGAAAATGAGAAAAGAAGAACTTTTTGAGCTTATGGCAAAGGCAATAATTGAAGGGAACAGGGAAGAAAGTGCAAGATTGGCTAAACTCTCCCTTGACTTGAATATCAATCCTCAGGAGTCCATTGATTTTGGGTTTGCAAAGGGGATTAAAGAGGTTGGAGCGATGTGGGAAAGAGGAGAGTACTTCCTTCCTGAGCTTCTCATGGGTGCTGAAGCTATGAAGAGTGCAATGGATATCCTGACCCCCCACATTCTCTCAGGGAAATCAGGAAGCTTGGGGAAAAAAGTTGTTATAGGAACTGTTGAGGGAGATATCCATGATATAGGGAAGAACCTTGTTGCATCAATGCTTCTTGCGAATGGATTTGAAGTAATTGACCTCGGAGCTGATGTCCCCTTAGAAAAATTTGTCTTTACTGCAGAAGAGACTAATGCTGATTTTATCTGTATGTCAGCACTTCTTACAACAACAATGATAGGACAGAAAAAGGTTATAGAGATGCTGGTAGAGAAGGGGATAAGGAATAAATACAAGGTTCTTGTTGGGGGAGCTCCTGTGAATGAGATGTGGGCAAGGAGGATTGGTGCAGATGGGACAGCCTCCAATGCAGCCCAGGCAGTATCTTTAGCCCTCTCTCTCTTGAGATAATGGAAGAATCATTTAAAAAAGGGGAAGCACCCTCTCTGCCAAATGTCGAAGAAAAAGTTATTTTAAAACTTTTAAAATACAAGAAAAAAGACTTTTCAAAGATAAAGCCTTTAATCGAAGAAGGATATAAGATCGCATATTCTCTTTCAAAACCAAGGTATGTTTATAAAATATTTTCTTCAGAGACTATCCCCCATCATCCAATTTTTGAAAGGTCATCCTTTGTCGCACTGGCTTTATGCACAATAGGAGAGGAGCTTGAAACTGAAGCTTCTAAACTTACAAAGGATGGTGAGCTTTTAAAAGGTCTTATAGTTGATATTCTTGGCTCAGAGATAGTTGAAGTGGTAGCAGATTATACAAATAGTTTGATTTGTAAGGAAGTTATGGAAATGGGATTTTTTGCAGGAAAGAGATTTAGTCCAGGATACGGAATATTTGAACTTGGATGGCAAAAGAACTTTTTTACTCTATTACCTGCTGAATCCATAGGAGTTAAACTACTTCCCTCCATGATGATGTTTCCGAGAAAATCAATTTCCTTTGCAGTTAATATTTTCAATGAGAAGAAAGGAGAGGGTAGTTCTCTTGTTTGCAGATTCTGCGACAGAACTGATTGCATAAAAAGAAGGTAAGAAGAATGAAAGGATTCTATTTTAAAACTCTGTTCTTTCAATATCAATGATGGCTTGGAAGGATTTTGAACTCAAAAACAATGTCTGGATTGCTATTCTTTGGCTCAGGCTTCTTTCTCCATAATTTAAATCTTAACTCTGCTCATTTTAGGGAATAGGTGATGAAGAAGAATCCAACTGTTTAGTTATTTAAAGGCTTTTCTTTCCATATTTTTTTCGTTATAACTGTCCGGTTGCTAAAGTTTAAACTCTATCCCTATCTTGTCAATTATTTCCCTCGTCTTCTTCGGTATTTCAGAGAGAACCCATCCCCCTCCCACTTTCAATTTATTTACACTGCTCAAATGTAAGATTAAATCCTTCGGCGGGATCTCTTTGCCAGCCTCTTTTCTAAAAGAATTCTGTAAAGTCGATAGTGGAAAAGTAATGTTATAAAGTTTACATGCATCCAAACTTTCAGCTGCCTGTCTCCACTTAAATATGTCATGTCCGCATAGAGTAAATTCTTGCAGGAATCTTTTCTCTCGAATCTTGCCTTTTAAAAACTTGCAATTGCCATAATGCATTTAAAATTATAAA
>CAZFCI010000126.1:0-20599 GCA_964517525.1 uncultured Clostridia bacterium
ATTACAGGACCTGTCCAGGGAGCTGGAATAAGGAATAAAATGTCCCATTCGAGAAGGCTCGATGGCCAATTGAGGAATATTTTAAGCCATATGTAAAAGAATATGTCCCAAACACCAAATATAAGACAAAAGACACCGAGTCTCTTCCAGAAATCATCTGAGCTAAGAAAAGCAACAGAAAATAGGAGAAGAACAGAGAAGAATTCTCTTCCTATCTCAATAATAGCTCTTAAAGGGGAAATGTATCTGAGGGGAAAGGAGAAGCCTTCAGGATAAAGGATATCTCTCAGATAGACCACTACAGATGCTTCAATATAAGCGAAGGATATAGCAAATATTATAAGAAATATTATCCTCTTCATCGAGCCTGCTGAGGAGCTGAGAGTCCTGCCTTGATTCTGATTTCCTCTCTTATTTTTTCTGCAAGCTCTTTATTTTGTTTAAGTAGATTCTTTACATTATCCCTTCCCTGACCAAGTCTTTCTCCTTTGTAAGAATACCATGTTCCTGCTTTCTCAATGACTCCATAGGCGACACCTGTGTCAATTAAATCTCCTTCAACAGATATTCCCTCTCCGTAAATAATGTCAAATTCAGCCTCTTTAAAGGGAGGAGCAAGCTTATTCTTTACAACTTTGACCTTCACCCTATTTCCTATAGTATTTTCACCATCTTTTATGGAGAGAATTTTCTTCACCTCCACCCTAACCGAGGCATAGAATTTCAGTGCCCTACCTCCTGTTGTTGTTTCAGGATTTCCCATTATAATCCCAATTCTTTCCCTTACCTGATTGATGAATATGAAACATGTTTTTGACCTACTCACAATCCCTGTCAGTTTTCTCAAAGCCTGGGACATTAGTCTTGCCTGAAGTCCCATGTGGGAATCTCCCATTTCACCCTCAAGCTCTGCTTTTGGAACAAGGGCTGCAACTGAATCTACCACCACAATATCTACTGTTCCACTTCTAACAAGAATCTCAGCAATCTCGAGAGCCTGCTCTCCATAGTCGGGCTGGGAAATTAAAAGATTCTCAACATCTACTCCAAGCCTTCTTGCATACTCAGGGTCAAGGGCATGCTCTGCATCTATAAAGGCAGCAATTCCGCCCTGCCTTTGAGCCTCAGCAATAATGTGAAGAGCTAATGTGGTTTTCCCAGAGGCTTCCTGGCCATATATTTCAACGACCCTTCCCTTCGGAACCCCGCCAATACCAAGGGCTATGTCAAAAGCCATTGAGCCAGTAGGAATAACAGGCACTACCTCTGAAACCTCCTTTTGCCCAAGTCTCATTATGGAGCCTTTCCCAAACTGCTTCTCTATTTGAGAGATGGCAGACTCCATTGCCTTCTGTTTCTCTTTTAAAGATGCATCTTCTTTTTGCATTTTTTATCTCCTTTTTTATTCTTTCAAATTTTCCATTTAATTTCAAATGTTTTTTTCTAATTCAGAAGCCAATCTATCTGCCTCCTCATCGAGTTCATTCAGCCTTCTCTCCAAATCCTTTCTCATATTTTCTAATTCTTCCTGGGCTAAATTTTCGGAGATTTTTATTGGCTCTCCGTATAACATCACACACCTATTAAAGGGAGGGAAAATAAGATGTTTATCCCATCCCTTGAGAATTTTCTTTTTCTTACACGAAAAACTGACTGGAATCAAGACCGCACCTGTTTGCTGGGCGAGATATATGCAACCTGGTTTAAGAACCCTTCCAGGACCCCTTGGACCATCGGGAATTATTGCTACTTCGGAGTTATCAAGAGCTTCCTTCATTTTATAGAAGGCTTCCTTTCCACCCTTTGAACTCGAACCCCTTATGGGTTCATATCCAAATCCCTTCAGAACCATGGAAGCAAATTCACCATCTTTACTTAAACTCACAAGGGGTCTAATCCCTCTTTTCCTATGGAAAAATATTGGAATTAAAAGTCTTCCATGCCAGAGGATATAAATTATTTTTTCTCCATTTTTTTTTGCATTAAGATAGAATTCTTCTCCTAAAACCTTTATTTTAACAAGTCTGCACAAAATATTAATAACCAATCTTGTAAAAAATGCCATTAACCAAAGCTTTACTCTTTCCATATCCCATACTCTTTAATTTTCTTTCTCAAAGTTTTTTCGCTAATTCCAAGTATTTTCGACGCTTCTTTAATATCTCCATTACTCTCCTTTATTGCAAGCTCAATCTTTTTCCTTTCAATGGCTGAAATAGCCGATTTGGTTACATCCCTCAAATTCCCTTTCAAATCGATATAACTTTCATCCATGGTTTTGTCAGGAATTGTTATGTGATGAGCTTGAATTTCTTTCCCATCACATAAAATTATTGCTCTCTCTATACAATTCTGGAGTTCTCGGACATTACCTGGCCAGGAGTAATTCATTATTTTCTCTAAGGCTGAAGGAGAAATAGAATCAATTTGTTTCTTTGTCTCAATGGAAAACTTTTTTATGAAATGATTGACAAGTAGAGGGATGTCCTCCTTTCTTTCCCTTAAAGGAGGTAAAAGGATTGGGAAAACAGAGATTCTATAGTATAAGTCTTCCCTAAACTTTCCTTCCTCAACCATTCTTTTAAGATCCTTGTTTGTTGCAAGAACAAATCTAACATCAACCTCTATTCTCTGAGTTCCACCTACCCTTTCAAATTGCTTTTCCTCTATAACTCTTAAAAGTTTTGCTTGAAGGGATGGATTCAGATCACCGATTTCGTCAAGGAAGAAAGTTCCTTTATGGGCTAATTCGAGTTTTCCAATTTTTCTGCTATAAGCTCCCGTGTAAGCTCCCTTTTCATGCCCGAAGAGCTCGTTTTCAATTAGAGTTTCAGGAACAGAAGCAGAATTCATCGGAACAAAAGAGAAATTCCTTCGAGGGCTGAGTTGATGCAATGCCCTTGCAAAAAGTTCCTTCCCGGTACCACTTTCTCCCAATAAGAGAACTGTTGTATCTGTTGGAGCAACTTTCTGAAGCTTCATAATAGCATCTTTAATTAAAGTACTTATTCCAATTATTTCAGGAAGCCCAAACTTTTCCCTCCACTCCTCTTTTAAAATTAAATTTTCTCTAAATATTCTTTCCCTCTCCACTGCCTTCCCCACAACATGGAGGAGATGCTCAGGATCAATGGGTTTTGTAAGAAAATCAAAGGCGCCATCTTTGATGGCTTGAACAGCTTTCTCAACGGTTCCGAAGGCAGTTATTATAATTACTGGAATATATGGATCAATTTCCTTTGCCTTCTTCATAAGTTCATATCCGTCCATTCCTGGAAGAAGAAGATCAGTGAGAAGGAGAAGGTATCTTTTGGCTCTTAAATTTCTCAGAGCATCCTCAGCAGAGGAGAATCCCTCAGTTTCGTAACCTCCCTTTTGTAGGGCAAGGGATAGAAAATCCCTCATCTCATTTCTGTCCTCTACAATCATTATCTTCATCCCTTTAATTTTATATAAATTTTAGGATAAAATTCAATTCCCATCCTCAACCTTTATCCTTCCTGTTATTGCAATTGTTATTTTTGATGAAAGATTTTTACTTTTAAGATATATTGTAGCCATGTTTGTTACAAGACCTTCAGGATGGAATACTGGAGTGTTATTTGCGGATAAAATGCCGTAATCTAACTTAATCTTTTTCTCAAGAATCCATTCCCCCATAGATTCCCTCTCAATGGCAATAGAGTCTCCGAGAGCTTTCCAGCGATAACTATCACCTGTAAACGCAGACTTGTATCTGCAAAGATAGAGAGAATTTATAACCTGAGATTGAGCGGATCTGAAATTGAGCTTTGAAATTAAACTTTTAAAGGATGGAATTGAAAATAGCATTAGAAAAGAAATAAGGGAAAGGGAAACAGTTGTCTCAACGAGATTAAATCCATTTCTTTTCATTTTTCCCTCCATTCCTCTATATTTAATTTCCCAATGAAGATTGAATCTTCCATGGTTAAAGGGTAGAAAGTTGGGTTTAAACCTGAAACAAGATAATCCTGAACAAAGATTCTAAGATTTTCGCATCTCAAATTTTTTGCCTGGAGGCTACCCTTTAGAGTAATCCCTCTTTCAATTTCAATTGTTCCAGCTGAAAAAAGGGAGGCACGAATAGAATTAACTTCTGGAGAAATCTTTATAGAACCCTCCCTTTCTTCACCATTTAATATATCCAATCCAGTAGAGCATATACCCAAAAGGGAATTTCCTCCATCAATGGATTTTTCAATTTTTAAAGGACCCGAAGAAATTATGGTTAGGTCTAAGCCTGAAATGAGGACATTATCTTCAGAAGAAACAATTGATTTGATTTCTCCGTTCACTAAAACCAATTTGCAAGGTCTTGAAATCATCAATGTTCCATCGTAGTTTTCGAAAAATGAACTTCCATTCCCGATTCTCAATGAAGTCTTTTTCCCATTTGTGCTAAATTCAACAACCTGAAAATCGAACTCCTTTTTAAACTCGATTTTCTCAACATCCTGATTAATGAAAAGAGCGGGCTCTTCGAGGGAATCAAAATAGAATATTCCTTCTCCACAATTTTTTATTTTTTCTTTCAGCTCTTCCTTCAAATTTAGATAGAAAGAAATAGGAGAGGAAAAAATTTCTTTTGGAAGAAATTTCGATATAACTTCCACTCCATTGAGAGAGTCCTGAGACTCTAAAAGGAGGGGAAAGAGGGAAAGGGGTATATTCCCCTTAAAGAGCCCTACTTCACCTTCAAGGATTGTTTTGTTTTCCCTTCTTCCCCTCCATGTCCTTGAGATAGCTGAAAAACTGAAGAGGGTTTTCTCCTCCAATTCCTCAATTTTTTTAAATTCAATGGAAGTTTCAAAGTTGAAATCTCCATCCTTACCTATATTTATGACCTTTTCAAAAATCTTCTCAACATCATCAAATGAATAAGCTTTCTCAATCCATTTTTCAATAATTTCCTTCAAGCTCTTTTCCTGGAAAGATCTGCTTTTTGTCGTCCATTCCCTGTTTAGGGATGTTTTAAGGAAAATCCCTGTTGAAAAAACGATACTCATAATTACCCCATGCAATGCAAGGATTATCAAAAGGGATATAAAATTAGAGAATCCTCTTTCTTTCAAAGCTCGCCTCCAAAAGGATTGAAGAATCTAAAGTTAAAAAGCTTTTTATCAGAGGAAATCTCTAAAATTACTGAATTCCCATCCTTTTTGAAGGAGCAACTTTCAATATTTTCAATCAAGGGCTGGTAGGGACCGAAATTCTGAGAAATTCTAAGAATCTTCTTTTTTCCATCATATTTAAAAGAAACATGATTTATTCGAATTACAAGAGACCTTTCTGGATAGTCATTCTCGAGAGCATCAGAGAGGGTAAGAAAATTTTTCTCTTTCTTTGCTATTCTTTTATACTCAAATTTCATTAAATCTGTAATTATAATTTCCTTTCTCTCTTGGAATTTATCAGGTTCATCAACACAAATTATCTTTTCCCCTCTGAATGCTTTATTCACAAGAAAACTCTTCCCATCCACCCTTCTCAAAGAGATGGTATCATTTGAAATTTCAAAAATTTTATATTCCTCTTTTTCCCAAAAATTTGAAAGACCCAATCCACACCTCTTTATCTCATAAGCGATTCTATCAATCCCTGAGTAAAACTCCTGTAGATTTTCCATTTCCTCTTTGTCCCGCAAGCTTTCTTTTCTTACAAAGTCAACAAACATGGATGTAAAAAGAAAGATAAAAAGGGATAGAGTCAGAGATATTATTGTTTCAGTTAGTGAGAATCCCCTCTCCATTAAAATCCTCCTTTTTTCCAGTAACAATCAGAAACTTCGACCTTTCTTCCGTTTTTACCCTTTGTAAATGAAACAACTCTTATTTCAATTAAATCTTCCTTTTCCTTCAACTCCCAATTTCTAAAAACCTTCCTTTTTGTGAAAGGGTCCCTTATGTAATCCTCGGATAATTTAGGTTTCTCCCCCCTTTTCAAGATATCTTTAATTTCGTCAATTTTTTCAATAGCAGAGATGGTTAAGAAAAGATTTAAAGAGGCTTTGTTTTTAAAATTTGTAGCCTTAATGATAATCTCGAGCCCAGCAAAAGCTGTCATGCAAATAATTGCTGATATAACAATTACCTCTAAGTATGTATGACCTCTTTCCATTTTTCCTCCAGATTTAAAATATCAAGCCACATGCCAAAGATAATTTTTTTCTAAAGATGGCTTCAGTAACCATTTTCTGGTCCTTGCCAGTTTTTTCTGAAAACAGAAGTTAACAAAATTTATTCTCTCAGGTAAACAATAGATTACATTTATAAAATGAAATTCAGTTGCCAAAGATAAGCTTTTAATAATAGAAGATTCAAATAATTGAAATCTTGACTATCTCTTATTAAGTTCATAAAATTCTTACTAAGCTTATGTTAAAGGATAGATTCGGAAGAGTTATTAGTTATTTGAGAGTTTCAGTAACACCCAAATGTAATCTAAAATGCATATACTGTATTTCAAAGGATTCCAATCTAAATAAAAATTCTGAGATTCTTACAAATGCTGAAATATTGAGGATCTCGAAGATAGCTGTTTCTCTTGGTATAAAGAAGATTAGACTAACTGGAGGTGAGCCTCTTCTGAGAAAGGATATCGTTGAATTAGTTAAAGGTATGATTCGAATAGAGGGACTTGAAGACCTTTCCCTTACAACAAATGGAACCTTGCTTGAGGAATACGCGCTTTCTCTTAAAGAGGCTGGATTAAAAAGGATTAACATAAGTCTTGACACCCTTGATAAGGAAAAATTTAGAAAGATAACAAATGGAAGTTCCTTTGAGAGGGTTATGAGAGGAATAGAATCTGCAATAAAAGTTGGTTTTGAGCCAATAAAAATAAATGTTGTCGTGATAAGAGGAATCAATGATGATGAGATTGAAAGATTTGTTAATTTTGGAAGGGAGAAAAATTTGATTGTAAGATTTATTGAGTATATGCCAATTTCAGAAAGGAA
The DNA here is from genome assembly GCA_964517525.1 of uncultured Clostridia bacterium. Lineage (GTDB taxonomy): Bacteria > Acidobacteriota > Aminicenantia > JBFLYD01 > JBBIMS01 > JBBIMS01. The sequence goes on from CAZFCI010000126.1 coordinate 6,980, forward strand.
GGATTTCTCCAAAAAATTCGTTTCAATGGATGAGATTGTCGAGAAAATTAAGAATTTTGTAAAGGAAGGGGAAGGATTTTCTTCGAGTCCCAGTGAACCTTCGAGATACCTTCAAATGAGGGACGGAACAAAGGTAGGAGTGATAAGCTCTGTTTCCCACGGTTTCTGTGAAAGTTGCAATAGACTCAGACTTACCTATGATGGCTTTCTAAGAGCCTGCCTTACTGAAGATTCTGAGATTGATTTAAAAGGAGCCCTAAGGAATGGAGCTGATGATTCTCAAATAGAGGAGCTATTTAGAAAGGCTGTAATTTTGAAGCCAGAAAAGGGATGTTTTAAAGAAATAAAAAGGGAGATGAGAGAAATAGGTGGATAAATAAAAAAGTAAATGGCAAGTTTTTCCAAAAATATACCCTCTCCCCTTGCGGGAGAGGGAGAGGGTGAGGGGGAATGGGAGAAGCAATAACTTAGGAAAAACAAAACTGTTAATAAAAAAGGGCAGGGGGTAACCCTGCCCTGATGTTTCCGAGAATCTTAGAAGGAATAGATAAATTTCACAAATCCAACATGGTATTTGTAAGAAGGTTCAAGGGCACCAAGATAAATTGCCATTCCCGTTAAGAGCATATCCACCTTCAAATCATTCCTTGTTATATCCTCAAGGTCATACTGCTCATACCAGTAACCAATTGCCATTGCCACACGAGGTCGAATTTTCCAGAGGAGTTTAGCCCTTATGCTCTGAAGGGTTGTGGCATCTATTTTCTTTGTGAAGTTTACAGCAAGATCAGGACCCGCAGTTCTTCCAGGAGGTGATTCAAGGAATGATGTCCCATCTGCCTTAGAGTAGACATAAGAAAGATCAAGATTGATTTTGTCCTTTTTGACAACAGCATTTATTCCAGCTCCATAGGAATCTATTTTATCCTTCAACTCTGCAGACCAGTCGTCCCTTACATCTGTTGAATAAGTTGCTCCTGATTGTCTCGATCTCTGATTCCCTTTGTAAACCTCATTGGAGTAGAAGGCATAGAAGGAGCTTCCATTCTTGAGGGAATAGGAGAGATCGAAGGAATAGTTCGTGAAATCCTGATTTCTCAAGCCATAATCAGACTTCTTATAGTCATCCTTACCCTGCATGTAGGAAGCAGAAAGATCAAGATTTGAGAGAGGAGAAATTGAAACAAGGAGATTTAAACCATCTCTATCTCTTGAGGCTTCATGGTATCTCTTAAAGTTGAAGGTTGGATAAATCTTTTTGACATCATCAAGGGACCATTCCCTTGAAGAATTAAGATAGGATAATCTTAGAAGGAGCCAGTCAGTAGGATTTGAGTCAATTGAGGCATGGTAAAGGGTCTCTTCAGTTTTTCCCTCATCTTCCTCTCCAAGTTCTCTTTCAATACTGGAGGATGAAAATCCAACTTTAAGGGATGTGTGTTTCAGGAAATTGAAAGTGAGGTCTCCATAATACTTTGATCTCTTGAAGCTGTAAGGCTCGACAGAAACAGCTGGTTCCCAAGCCTGATCAAATCTTGTGTAACCGGGAAGGTGTAATTCTTCAGTTTTATTTTTGAAATCGTAAGAATTGAATCCCGCATTTAGATAGAGATTCTTGATTATTCTTGTGTTAAGACTGAAATCGATTGAAGTTATATCAGCCTTTGCTTTTGCGGAATCCCTTGGAGAACTAAGAGCACCTGAATAATAAGTTGTAAGAACAGTGTTTATTGTGTAGGGGAGAAGCTTTTCATCCTGATTAAATGTTCCGAAGGAGATTGAGCCATTAATCCTTGTATTCTTTAAAGGTTTAAAGGAACCTTTGAAATAAAACTGATTTGCAGAGTTGCTGGGTGAAAGAGCCAATCTTCCAAAGGCACTTGAATCTCCGTTGATGTAGGATCCTACAGGATTGTCAGTCAATCTGAAAGGATTGTCCCAGACAAGGGTTTGCAAATTGTTTTCAAAATTCGAGTAGGAAAAACCTGCTAAAATTGTTCCCCATTTCTTTGAATACTCAGCATTAAAGTCGAAATCTGTTGTTTTGTAATCAATCGGTTCAGGAACCTCAACAACATGGTTAAATCCAAAGGATGCGCCAAAGGGTCTTGTTCCATTCCTTGTTTCCCTTTTTGCATTAACTCTTAAAGTCAGGGGAACTGATGGACTGAATTTTATATCGAAAACTCCTTTGTTCCTAATTAGCTCAAGACCAGTTTCGTGGGCACCAGTTAAGAAGTTTGAAATTAGCTTACGGGTTTCAGTAATATTAGGAGCACTCTGAGCACTGAGCTGAATCTGGTCTGATAGATTATAGAAATAGACACCCCCTTCCTCTTTTCCAACATAAAGGGTTTTTCCGTCAAAGCTGAATCTATGAGGTGTTTTGTCCCAAAGGAAATTCACATCGAACTTTCCATACTCACCGAAATTGACATTATATCTACCGTCCTTCTGTCGCAGGTTGTAAAGGTTGAAATTTAAGTATCTGGTCCCTTTTTCTATGCTGACATCAAAAACACCGAAAGTGAACCCCATTGGAACATCCCTATACTCAAAGAATTTTGAGGACTTAGAATCAACTTTAATATCCTGAGCTCCAGAGACTATTTTACCAGTTACCTTTGTCTCTTCCTTCTCCTCAGCAAGAATTGCCACAGTAAACAAAACAAAGGTCATTAAAAACATTGATAAAATTGAAATTGTTTTTCTCATTTTCACACCCCCTTATCTCAAGAATGTTTTTCCTGATGGATGATTAGAACCATGAATAGTTGAGTGGCAGTTGGTGCAGGATCTGTTGAATAGCCTGTTGGAGACAATCTGGGTTTGATCGTAGAGGGTTCCAGGATGTCTTGTATCGGAGTGACATCTCTGGCAGAGGAAGGGCATCTTAGCATTCAACATTTTCTGGTGATTTGAACCATGAGGATCGTGGCAGTTGGAACAATCTTCCCTAACTGGAACATGTTCCCAGAGGAAAGGACCTCTCTTTTCAGTATGGCATTCATAGCACTTTTCAGTTATGGAATTGGCAGAGATGAGTTTTTCAGTCTGAGTTCCATGGGGATTGTGACAATCAGAGCAATTCATCTTACCTTCTCTAATTGGATGATGGGATGCTCTTAGAATCTGGGATTTGTTCTTCTTGTGGCAGTTAAAGCAGAGTTCTGGTTCCTTAGAGAGGAGCTGAGCTTTTTCAGCTTTTGGATTGTGAACAGAATGGCAAGTGAGGCAGTTAAGACCCCTTGATTCATGGGCAGCTCCATTCCATAGCATCTGTGTTCCTCTCTCATGGCACTGGAGGCAAATGTCGGATTTCTCTTCAGAGGAAAGAGCCTTTACGGATTTTATCTTTGTTTTGTCTCCTCCAGCCTCAACATGGGCTAATGCAGGACCATGGCATGTTTCACAGGCTTTATCTGAACGAAGTTCAAATCCCTTCTTTCCATGAATGGAATCTTTAAAGGATTTTACAAGATTCTCATGGCACATGGCGCACTGCTCAATTCCAGCATATTCTCCTTGAGCTGAAGCTTTGCTTGGAGTCAAAAGGAATAAAGAGAAAAGGAGAATGGCGGAGGCAAAAAAGAAAGAAATAAATAGAAGAAACTTCCTTTTACTCATATAAACCTCCTTCGCTTGATTTTATTTTAACTATTTTCATGAATTTATTCAAACCTATCATTTAAAAAACCTATCAAAAAGCATGCCAGAAGAGAAAATTACTATTTAAAAGGGTTTTTTCATAGCAAATATGTCAAATTGGGTTATTTCGCTACTTTGTGGCGTGATTTCACCCTTTTTTTAAATCTCTCCCCATCTATCTTAAACTTCTTCATTTTATATCTAAGGGCATCCCTTCCAATTCCAAGGATCTCAGCAGCCTTCCTCTGACTTCCATTACACTTTCTCAAAGCCTCTTCTATCATAGCTTTTTCCATATCTTCAAGTTTTAAACCAGAGTCCAAAAGTTTTGAAATTACCTCGTTTTTTGAGAAATAACTCTTTGATACTGGCAAGTAAAGGTTTGCTGGAGTGAGGAAATCAGAATTTTCAAGGATCATTGCCCTCTCAATTACATTTCTCAGTTCCCTCACATTACCATACCAGTTATACTTTAAAAGAAGCTCCTCTGCTTCCTTTGTTACACCTTTTATATTTTTTCTGAACTTTAAATTGTAAATTTCAATAAAGTGCTTTGTTAAAGGTATTATATCCTCTTTCCTTTCCCTTAAAGGAGGGAGGTAAATTGGAAAAACATTAAGCCTGTAATAGAGATCCCTTCTAAATCTACCCTCTTCGCAAGCTATTTCTAAGTTCTGATTTGATGCAGAGATTATTCTGACATCAACCTTTATATCCTGAACCCCTCCAATCCTTCTGAAGGAGTTCTCTTCAAAAACTCTTAGAATTTTACTTTGCAGGGAAAGGGGCATCTCTCCAATTTCATCAAGAAATATTGTACCTCCATCTGCAATTTCAAAAAGTCCTTTTTTCTGCGTTTTTGCATCAGTAAATGCACCCCTCTCATGCCCGAACAGCTCACTTTCAAGGAGATTCTCAGGAATTGCAGAGCAGTTTATAGCAACAAAGGGACCGTTAGCCCTGCTGGAATTGTAATGAATGTATTTTGCAAAGAGTTCCTTTCCTGTTCCACTTTCTCCGAGGAGTAGAATTACAGAAACTTCACTTTTAGCTCCTTTTAATGCAAGCTCAATAGCATCCTTTAATGCCTTTGATTCTCCAACTATCTTTTCTAAAGAACTTTCCTTTTTTTCCTTTTCCCTGTAAAAGGTTATTTCTTCTTTTAGGGTCTGGATTTCCAGAGCATTTTTTATTGTGTTCTGGAGGTTTTCGTAATTAACAGGTTTTGTTATAAAATCGTATGCCCCATCCCTTATTGCTTTGACAGCCTGCTCTATAGTTCCATATGCAGTTATTATAATAACTGGAATTGAAGCATTGAGGGATTTAATTTCTTTGAGTAACTGAATGCCATTTATATCAGGAAGATTTAAGTCAAGAAGGACGATATCAGGATTGAAATTGTTTATTAAAGCCATTGCTTCTTTTCCATTTGAAGCTGTTTCAGGGAGGTACCCCCAGCTCTCCAATTTTTTTGAGAAGGACCATCTTATTAGATGCTCATCATCAACAATTAAGATTTTTTTCTTCTTCATTCTATAACATTACCCTTTTCATTAAGATAGGGAAGGAAAACTCTCACAATAGTACCACTACCCTCTTTGCTTTCTATGGTGATATTACCCTTATGGTTTTCAATGAGCCTTTTTGAGATGGAAAGACCAAGACCACTCCCCTTTGGCTTTGTAGTGAAGAAGGGTTTAAATATAAAGGGAAGTATCTCATCCTTTATCCCCTTTCCATTGTCCCTTATCCTTATTTCTAAGCCATCTTCTCTTGGGCATGCTCTTATTTCTATCTTTCCTTTGCTCTCTATTGAATCTATTGAATTGATGAGTAAGTTTACAAGGACTTCCTGAATCTGATCAGGATCAAGGTAAAGGTTTCTAATGTTCGAAGGGCATATGCTCTCTATATCAATGTTTTTTCCAAGAGCATAATATTTTGAAATCGTTATACTATCTTCAATTATTTTCTGTATGCTTGTCATTGTAAATACAGGTTCCTTAGGTCTTGCATAGGAGAGAAAGTTCTGGATAACATCACTCGTTCTATTTATCTGATTGAGAATTTCTGATAGTATCTCTCTTTTCTTTCCCTTTTCCTCCTCAAGAATTACTTCAATTGCTCCTTTTATTCCTGTTAGAGGATTCTTTATCTCATGGGCTAAACCTGCTGCAAGTTCTCCAATTGTTGCAAGATGCTCAGCCTTTCTCAAATCTTCACTGTGGGCTCTCTCCCTTTCCATTATCGATCTCTTGAGCTTTTCAACCATTCCGTTAAAACCTTTTGCCAGAGTTGCAATTTCATCCTTCCCCTTCACATCTATTTTTAAATCGAGATCTCCTTTTTCCACCTCTTTCATCTTTTCAAGGATTGTAAAGATTGGTTTGTTTACAAGTCTGTCGAGAACAAAGGTTATAAGGAAAATTATAAAAAGTAAGGAAAGGAAAAGGACTAAAGCGCTTTTTTGGATATTCTCTTTTAGAAGAGTCTGGGCTTTTTGGTAATCAACCTGAATTGCAAGGAAACCGTTTATCTTTTTAGAAGGAGAATGACAGCCATAGCATCTCGGTTCATTCTTTATGGCTTTTACCTGGAGAAAAACAGGGACTTTTTTGAAAGAGAAAAAGGGTATTCCCTTTTCTTGAGCTTCAGTAATACTTTCCTTTAACTCTAACCCCGCATCATGTCCGATTTCCTGGGGAGAAGATGCACTCAATATTTTCCCCTCACTGGAGATTACTTTAAAACTAATTATGTCAGTGTTATGGGGTATGTTGGATATTATTCTTTGAACCATCTCAACTTTCCCTTCCATCATGGGGGAGGTGAGGGCATTTTCAATAATGGATGTTAGTAGAGCAACATTCTCCTTTAAAAGGGAATTTGAGACGCTATTTACAATGCTCAGGTTAAAAATTGATACAAAGACAAAAAGAATTATAACTGTCCCACAAATTATCATTAGAACTTTTGCTCTCCAGCTCATCGGAATATTATAGAGCATCATTCCAATATTAGCAATTTGTGTGCCAGAGTAAAAAATTTGATTGGAAGCCAGATTTCGGGAAGGATTCTATAAGAATTGGGTTATTTCACCTACTTGATGGTTTTCATAGAAGTTATTCCTTATCTAATTCATTCTTAAGCTCGTTCAATATCATGAGTGCCTGAAGGGGGGTTAGATTATTTATTTCAATTGAGTTTATCCTTTCCCTTATCTTCTTTATTTTTTCATCCTCATAAATTTCAGGGAAAAGGGGGATCTGATTAATATCCATAGCTTTCTTAAATCTTTCAGACTTCCTTATCCTCATTTCTTCCCTTTCCTTTCTTTCCAGGTCAATGAGAATGTCCCTTGCCCTTGAAATTACATCCTTTGGCAAACCTGCGAGTTTTGCAACCTGAATTCCGAAACTTCGGTCGGAGGGACCCTCTTTAATCTTCCTCAAAAATATGACTTCATCCTTTGTCTCTTTTACTGAGACATGGAAATTTTTTGCCCTTTTCAATGTTTGGCTTAGCTCTGTAAGTTCGTGGTAATGGGTTGCAAATAGGGTTCTGCATAAAATCTTTTCGTGAATGAATTCTATTACTGCCCATGCAATTGAAATCCCATCAAAGGTTGATGTCCCCCTTCCCACCTCATCCAGTAAGACAAGGCTTTTTTTCGTTGCATTGTGCAGGATTGAAGCTGTTTCATGCATCTCAACAAGGAAAGTCGATTTACCAGCAACAAGATAATCTGTTGCTCCTATTCTTGTGAATATTCTATCAACCATACCTATTTCAGCATATTTAGCTGGAACAAAGGAACCCATCTGGGCAAGAATTGTTATTAATGCAACCTGCCTTAGATATGTGGACTTTCCACCCATGTTGGGACCTGTTATTATCAAAATTTGATTCTCCTCACAGTCAAGATCAGTATCGTTGGGAATAAAGGGTTCATCACTCCTTAATACCTCTATAACCGGGTGCCTTCCATCCTGAATTAAAATTTTATCTCCCTCATGGATTTTAGGTTTCGAGTATTTTCTTAGAAAGGCAACTTCAGCAAGGGTTGAGAGGCAATCAATCTCTGCAATAATTTTTGCCATCTTCTGAATCCTTTCCCTCTCATTTCTGAGCTCATCCCTTATTCTCAAAAATAGCTCATACTCAAGTTCCTTAACCCTCTCCTCAGCAGTTAAAATCTTTTCCTCCAATTCCTTTAACTCCATGGTTATGAATCTTTCAGCATTTACAAGGGTCTGCTTTCTTATATAATCCTGAGGGACAAGATGAAGATTTGGTTTTGTAACCTCAATAGAGTATCCAAAAACTTTATTGTATTTGATTTTCAATGAGCTTATTCCTGTCCTTTCCCTCTCCTTCCTTTCAAGCCTTGCAATATATTCCTTCCCCTCCTTAGATAGTTTTCTAAGCTCATCTACAGAATTGTCAAATCCATCCTTTATGATTCCTCCTTCTGTGATTATAGATGGAGGGTCATCGGAAATAGCCCTTTCAATTTTCTCCCTGATATCTTCCAGGGAATCCCAATCAGAAATTTTTTCCCTCAAAAGCTCTGATTTCAAATCTAATATCAAATTTTTTATTAATGGAAGGGGGGAAATTGAATTTTTCAAAGCAACAATGTCCCTTGGATTGGCAGCATTTAAGATAAGTTTTGAAAGGAGCCTTTCAATGTCCTGTATTCCATCGAGAATTCTCCTTAATTCCCTTCTTTTTGAGGTATTTGATAAAAATTCCTCAACTGCATCAAGCCTTTTTTCAATCTGCTCCTTTGATAGAAGGGGATGAATTATCCATTCTTTTAACATCCTGCTTCCCACTGAGGTTTTTGTGATATCGAGGATCCCATAGAGGGAACCTTCTTTACCTCCATCCCTTATGTTCTTTGTTAACTCAAGATTTTTTATACAAACTGAATCAAGAATCATGAAATCAGTAAAATTACGGAGGGATACTCTCCTGAGAAAACTGAGTTCATCCCTTCTGAGCTCTTTCAAATATTGCAATAGGGCATAAAGGGTTGAAATTAAAAAGGGTTTTCCTGTAAGACCTATTCCATCAAGGCTTGATACTCCAAGATGATTCTTTAGTGCCATTTCGCCTTTATAGGGGTCAAAGTAGGAATCATCAAGTTCGGTAAAGGTAAAACCATTCTCAGAAAAAAGAAGGTTTGAGATTTCATTTGCTTGAGATTTGGGAACAATTATCTCTCTGGGATTGATTTGAGCAATTATATCTTCTATCTTAATCTTGCTTTCGAAATCCAATTCAGATACATTTGCTTCCCAGTTTTGAAGATCAATATAAGAAATTGCTATTTTATCCTTCCCCATCATTATGGAAGATATTCTAAGGAACTCAGAAGGGACATCCTCTATCTCCACTGCAGTTCCAGGAGTTAAAATTTTGGTAACCTCCCTTCTAACAGGTCCCCTTGAAAGTCCTGGCTCTTCCATCTGCTCACAAACAGCAACTTTAAGACCAGCTTTTAGTAGCCTTGAAATATAAACATCCACAGAGTGATAGGGGACTCCGCACATAGGTATTGGATTCTCTTTCCCTCTTTCCCTTGTTGTAAGGGCTATGTTAAGGATTTTTGAGCCCTTAATAGCATCATCCCCAAACATCTCATAGAAATCACCGAGCCTGAATAGAAGTATTGCTTCAGGGAACTCCTTCTTTATTTCATTGTACTGTTTCATTAAAGGAGTTAATTCTTCCATCATTGGAATTTATAAATTTATTATTCCTTTGAGTCAAGCTTTGGAATTCCTTTAAAATAGGGTAAAATTTTTTATTATGTTTGAGAAGGGAATAAAAACAAGGGTATCTGAACTTTTTTCAATAAAGTATCCAATTATTCAGGGTGGTATGATCTGGGTTGCATGCCCTCGTCTTGCCTCTGCTGTCTCTAATTCAGGTGGGCTTGGACTTCTTGGCTCAGGCTCCATGAGACCTGAGGATTTAGAAAGGGCAATTGATGAAATGAACTCTTTAACAGAAAAACCATGGGGAGTTAATATACCTCTTTCCTTTAAATATTCCAAGGACCACATTGAAACAGTAATTAGAAAGGGGGTTAAGATTGTTTTCACATCTGCAGGGGATCCAACAGCAACAACAGAAAGACTAAAAAAGGAAGGAATAAAGGTAGCTCATGTTGTATCCAATGTAAGGCAGGCTAAAAAGGCTGAATCAGCAGGGGTTGATTGTATTGTTGCAGAGGGTTATGAGGCAGGGGGTCATAATGGGAAAGATGAGTTAACCACAATGGTTCTTGTTCCTCAGGTTGTTTCTTCTGTTAAGGTTCCTGTTATTGCAGCAGGTGGAATTGCTGATGGGAAAGGGATGCTCGCTGCCTTTTCCCTTGGAGCAGAGGGTGTTCAGATAGGGACAAGATTTGCTATTTCAAAGGAAAGCTGTGCCCATGAAAATTATAAGAGGAAGGTAATTGAGTCATCGGATACAGACACAATAATTATTATGCGTAAGATCTTGCCAACAAGAGCTTTGAAAAATCCATTTTCTCTAAGGATAAAAAAAGCTGAAGAGGAAGGTGTGAAAGAAGATGAACTCCTTTCCCTCCATGGGGAGTTGAGGGCAATGAGGGGGATAAGGGATGGGGACTTAGAAGAGGGAGAGCTTGAAGTTGGTCAAGTATCTGGAATGATTATTGATATACCTTCAGTGGAAGAGATAATCAAAAAAATTGTTTATGAGTACAGAAAAATAAAGCAGAAACTTCCCTGAAGCAAAAAAATAAATTTTTAGAAAGAACCAAATGGTAAATATTTGGGAGTTTGAAAAGGAAAGTCTTAAAAAGAAAGTTTTCATTGGTGGCTCTTTTCTTCTTTTTCGTCAAGGTTTAAGCATAATAATAAGTCTTTTCGGTGTGATTTTACTAACCCGTTTAATCGGACCTTCCAATTACGGTCTCTACAATGCTGCTATGGGGATTTATCTTTTTATTTACTATCTTGCTCAGTTTGGGATCAATGTTTATCTTGTTAGAAAGGAGGGGAAGATCGAGAAAGAAGAATACAATACTGCCTTCTCCTTTTTAATATTAGTGAGTATTTTAGCCATTATTTTTTCTGAAGCTCTAATACCCTTTCTCGGAAAATGGACGAGATTGGATGGCTTCAATAGGGTGGCGATGGTAATTTTCCTTTGCTACCCCTTTTCTCTTGCTAATTTAATCCCGATTTCAAAGCTTGAGAGGGAGCTTAATTATAAGAGAGTAGCTCTTATAGAGCTTTTTGCTCAAATTGTTTATTATTTAATTGGATTACCCCTTGCATTTCTTGGAGCAGGGGTTTGGGCTCCTGTTGCAGGTTGGTGGATACAGCAGTTGTCCGTTGCATCCCTTTCATCAATTTCAGCAAAATACAAGCCAAATTTTTATTTTAATAGAAATTTATTTAGGAAAATGCTTGGATATGGTTTTAGCTATTCAATTTCCTTCTGGATCTGGCAGTTCAGAAATCTTGTCAATCCCCTTATTGTGGGAAGATTTTTAGGAGCGAATGGAGTTGGACATGTTGCCCTTGCTATAAGGATTGTCGAGATACTAACTTTTGCAAGAAGTGTTGTCTGGAGAATATCAATTGCGGTTATGGGTAAATTGCAAAGGGAGAAAGAGCGCATCCTTGAAGTTATAAATGAAGGGATGAGGATTGAGCTCCTTGCAATATTTTCTTTTGTTCTTCCCTTTTCTATTATCTCTGAATGGATAATTCCTCTGTTTTTTGGGGACAAATGGATTCCAGTCCTTAAAATATTTCCCTTTATCGCAATGGCTTACATTGTAAACTCAGTTTTTTCACTGCATTCCTCAGCTCTTTACACACTTGGAAAAAACAAAGAAGTAGCCATATTCCATATGTTTCATATAATTTTATTCGCTGGAAGTGCTTTTATTCTCATTCCTCACACAGGTTTGCTCGGTTATGGGTTCGGTGAATTTATAGCCTTCCTGAGTTATGCTGTTATTCACTACTTCATAATTAAAAATTTTGGAAACCCAAAATATTCTATTCCCATTTTCTGGCTTTTTTCCCTCTCTTTACCCCTGTTTCATGAGATCTTTGGAATCTTTGTATATTTAACAATTCCTTTTATTTTTGTTTTTCCCTCGAGTAAAAAGGAGCTTGCAAAATATTGGCAAATTCTCAGAGAGTTAATATTTGAGAGAGGGGACTCTACCATAAAAAAGGAGAACTCTATTTTTTGACCCCTTTGTGGAATATAATATTTATGGGAGACATAAATGGGTGAGCCCCTTGTAAGTGTTATTATAAATAATTACAATTACGATAGATTTTTGAAAGAGGCGATAGATTCAGCTCTGAGTCAAAATTATAAGAATAAAGAGATTATTGTTGTAGATGATGGCTCAACAGATAAATCGAGGAAAATCATTGAAAGTTATGGAGATAGAGTAATCTCTGTTTTTAAAGAGAATGGAGGGCAGGCATCTGCAATGAATGCTGGATTCAAGGTATCAAAGGGAGAATGGCTCTGCTTTCTTGACTCCGACGATGTATGGATACCTGAAAAAATTTCAAAAATAGTAGAAAAGGCGAAGGTAAATCCTACCGCAATAATGATTTACCACAAAGTTCAGCAGGTCTCCTCTGAGGGAAAGCCTTTCGGAAAGCCAATTCCTTCAAGGCTTTTTAGAGGTAATATTGAGAGGATGGTTTTAAAAAGTGGAGGATGGTGGATGTTCCCTCCCAATTCAGCCAACTGTTTCAGAAGGGATTTTATGGAAAGAGTTATGGAAATCCCTGAAGATGAATTTAGAATATGCGCTGATTCCTACCTTGCTGATTTAGCACCATTTTTCGGTAAGATTGATTTTGTAGATGAGGTTCTTGCTTTTTACAGGTTACATGGAACCAATTACTGGAACAGGGAAGAGAATATGAAAGAGAATTGGGAATCGATAATCCCCTATCTCAGGAAGAAATATAAAATGTATGAGATTAGGGTGAAAATTCTAAATTTAAGTCTTGAGAAATTTGGTTTTGAAAAGAAAGTATCCCTTGAAAATCACTGGCCCTATCAAAGGTTGAGATTTCTCCTGGGAGAGGATATATCCCTTTCTGAGATTTGCCTTAATGCAATAAATTTTCCATTTCATAAAACTCTTTATGAAAAGCTAAGAGTTGTCGCATGGATTTTAAAGATTCTTTTCTTTAAAAGGAGGATAAAAAATTAGAATTGTCTCAATGCCTGCCTTTTCCAATAAGAATGAGAATCCTTATAACTGGTTGCTTTACACTAATATTTTAAATTTTGGGGTATATGTAGATGAATACTCACCTTTAAATATTTTGAAGAAAAGATATGAAATCTTCCACATCCACTGGCCCGAAAAATTTCTCTGCAACCCGAATTTTTTGAAAGCATTTTTTCGAACTGTACAATTTCTAATCATTCTTTTTATTTCAAAAATTAAAGGAACAAAAATTGTATGGACAGTCCATAATCTAAAGAGTCATGAAAACTATTATCCCTTTTTCGAAGAGATTTTTTGGAAAATATTCATTCCTTTTGTTGAAGCTTACATAAGTTTAACGGAAAAAGGAGATTTAATGGTTAAAGAAAGATTTAGAAAAATTAAAGGGAAAAAAGGAGTTGTGATTCCAATAGGTCATTACAAAAATTTCTATCCAGATAAAATAAATAAAGAGTCTGCAAGAGAAAAACTTGGCATACCTTCAAATTTTAAGGTTATTCTATATTTTGGATTGATAAGGGATTACAAAAATGTTCTTTCCCTTATAAATTCCTTTCGACTAATTGAAGAAAGGGAAATTTTATTGCTTATTGTTGGGAAAACCTTCAATGATAAAATTAAAAGGGATGTTGAAATTGCATCATCGGAAGATTCAAGAATAAGGACTTTTCTTAGGTTTGTTCCTGATGATGAAGTTGAGATTTATA
>CAZFCI010000127.1:0-2150 GCA_964517525.1 uncultured Clostridia bacterium
TTGAAATTAATTTATCAAATTCTTCATCTTTTTTTCCTCAACTCTCCAATTTTCTGAATAGAATAAAGGACTGTGGTATGATGTTTATTTCCAAATTCTTTTCCAATTTCTGGCAGGGATAAATTTGTGAGTTCTTTTAAAAGATACATTGCAACCTGCCTTGGGAAAGCAATTTTAGGGGAGTTGTTTTTTGATCTAAGTTCAACTATTTTAATATTAAACTTTTCTGCAACAAATTTCATTATCATTTCAGGTGTGACCTCTTTATCCACAAAGTCAAGAATGTTTTTTAAAGCTTCCTTTGCTAAAGAAAGATCAATACTTACATTTTTCATTGAAGCATAGGCTTTTAATCTTGTCAGAGCGCCTTCCAACTGTCTTATATCAGATTTTACCTTTGAAGCAATAAATAGAGCTATATTATGGGGTAAGACTATATTATTTTCTTCACATTTTTTATTTAAAATAGCAAGTTTTGTTTCAAGATCAGGGGGTTTCAGATCAGCTATAAGACCCCATTCAAATCTTGAATGAAGCCTTTCTTCAAGATTTGGAATGTATTTTGGGTGGCAGTCCGAAGTTATAACAATTTGTTTTTGGGCTTCGTAAAGATAGTTGAAGGTGTGAAAAAACTCTTCCTTTGTCCTTTCCTTTCCTGTTAGAAACTGTATATCATCCACTAATAAAACATCGATCTCTCTATATTTTTTTCTGAACTCAATTATTTTTCCATATCTTAAATGGTGGATAAAATCGTTCATAAAGTTTTCAGTTGTTACATACAAAACTTGCACATTGGAAGATTTTGAATAAATGTAATTACCAATTGCATTCATTAAGTGGGTTTTTCCCAAGCCACTTCCTCCATAAATAAAAAGAGGATTGTAAGCTTTACCAGGAGAGTTAGCAACAGCAATTGATGCTGCATGGGCAAATTGGTTGCAGGAGCCGACCACAAAAGAGCTGAAAGTATATCTGGAGCTAAGGTTGGTATTTCGATAGCTGTCGGGAGATACTGTCGGAGTCTCTGAATAATCCTCTTCTTGAAAGAGAAATCTCACCTTTAAATTTTCTCCAGAGACTTTCTTCAGAGCTGAACTTATTCTTTCTCCAAATTTATCTTCAAGAGCTTCTTTAAAAAAACGATTGGGAACTTTAAGATAGACTGAATCTTCATCCTTTCCAATAAATCTTATTGGTGAAAGCCATGTATCAAAGGAATCCTCCTCGATCTCATTTTTCAATACTTCAATGACCTTTTCCCAAAAACCCATTGAACCCCTCGAGATTTCCACAGAAATTTTCACATCTGTGGAAATCTTTAAATACTTTCTATTTAGAAAAAGAATATACTAAACCTAAAATTTTTAAATTTCAAGTCCTCAAAAATCAAACCCTATCCAAATTCTTGTGCGGGTAGAGCCAGTATATTTGAAATCGGTTGGCTTGACAAAGTCTATATGTATTGGGTAGCCAAAAAGGAATATCTGAAGCCCCCAGCCATAGCTCGCAATTCCATCTATTAACTGTAGCCCATCATCAGTCGAAATAAATTTATAGGGGTATCCTTTGAGCTTCCAGCTTGCAATGTCAAAGAAAAGAGTTCCCCTTAGCGGACCAAGATTTATAAATGAAGGAAGACTCTTAAAAATGGGGAATCTAAACTCTGCGTTGAAAAAGAATCCTTGATTGCCAATAAGAGTTCCGTAATATACAGAACGGACCTGGTTGTCACCGCCGAAATAGAAAAGATAAGGGTCTTTTCCTGTACTTGAGAAAGCATCAAGCCTGAAGGCAAACAATGTTTCAGAGCCGATTTTAATGTATTTTCTTAGATCCGCCTCTAAGGTTGTGCTCGTTAGGAAATTTGAACCAAAGGGGATTGATTGGGATATAGTGAGTTTAAAAGTTGAACCAGCTATTGGTCCAAAATATTTGAATCTTGTTGTCTCCCCAACTACTGAAGCTGAAACATTCACAAGATTACCATTCCATGCGTAAGTAAAGAAATCCTCAAAATAGGGATCGAGGTATCTAAATTTGTCTCTGTAATAGTAATATCCGAGACTTAATTCAATTCTATAGAATCTGTTTATTGGATAAATTCCAAAGGCATCTAATCCAAGAATCTCTCTAACTCTTATCGCATC
>CAZFCI010000128.1:0-2421 GCA_964517525.1 uncultured Clostridia bacterium
ATCAATATATTGTCCACCTTCACTTCTAATTACCTCGTCAGGAGGTCCAAATAGAACATATATCCTTCCTCTATCTGTTAAATAACCTTTCCTTCCCTTTGAAAACAACTTGTTCGCTGTTTCTATCCTTTTTAGATAAAGGTCTTTGAACTCATTTTCGGCAGTCTGGGGAAAGGGATCCCTTCTCTGCCAGAAATCCTCTATAAACTTTTCCCTCTCCCAGGGAGGGAGTTCAAGAAATATCTTTTTTTCACTGTCTGAAATTATATACTGAGTAATGTCGAGAAATTCCTGAGCCTGTGGTTCAAGCCTTTTCTCCAATGTTATTGTCCTGCAGGAGATAAAAATAAAAAGCAAAAGAATTAGAATAAATAATCTTCTCATTTTTTACCCTCCTTAAGTTTTTTTAAAATTTCTGAGATCTCCCCTTGGGAAGGGTTAATCTCTAATGATTTCTCAAAAGCTTTTATAGCAGAATCATTTTCCCCCAATTTCAAATGACAGTCTCCGATGGAATTAAGAATATCTGGGTCTAAACCTTTAAGATTTAAAGCGATTCTGTAATTTTCAAGGGCAGAGGGGTATTCTCCGATATTGTGATAGGCTTTTGCTGATAGATAGAAGGGTTCAAAGGATTTTAACTCAGGCTTTAAAAATGGTTTTAGGATTTCTATGACCTTTCCCCAATTTTTTTTAGCTAAAAAAGCCTTGGAGGAAGCAAGAGAAAAATCAAGGGAATCAGGCTTTTTCTCCCTTGCCCTTTCGAGTCTTAAAATTGCCTGATCAATTTCACCATTGTTCAAGTGCTGGATACCCATTGAAAAATCAACAAATGGATCATTGACTCTGAAAGTTGGTTTTTTAACAGTCCATGCCCTTGGGACAGAGGGGGTAGGAGAGATTGCGAAATCCTTTTTTTCAGATAGTATTTCCTTGCCCTTTTCCAATAGAGAAATTCTCAATTCGTAATTACAAGGCTTTAGCTCTTTCAGAGGTATTTCAGTAATTAGCTCCTGGTCAAAATTTTCTTTTTTTACTGAAGGAATTTCTGGAAATTGAGAGGAGCTAAAAATTCTCGATAAAACCTCTTTTCCTTCGCTTAAAATTTCCAATTTCCATTCAAAATATCTTAGTGAGCTTCTTGGGAGATTGTTTGCCCTGCAGAATATTCCAAGAGTATCTGAAGGAGAGAAAAGACAGTTCATAGCAGGCAGATAGAATTGTCCTTCAAAGGAAAAAGGGTTTAGGAAGTTGGAAAAGGTGGAAGGTTCTTTTTTATAGTAAAGTAAAATCTGGGATAAAAATGGGGTTTCACTTGTAGAAGGGACAGAAATTTGTCTCTCCATTGAAAAGAACTCCTTAGATACAGTGTTTTTGACAAGTACTGAAACATTGAAATTGCCTGGTATAATGGGGAAAAGATCTACTATGGAAAATGGCTTATTCTTTATTGAACTAAGTTCACTTTCTTTCAGCTCTATGGGTATGCTCTTTTCAAACTGGAAAATTGTTTTTCCTGAAAGGTTTTGAATTCTTCCATAGATTTTTAATGATGTGTAATATTTATTCTGATAACTATCAAGGGAAAGTCTTTTAGGTTCAATCTGGTAATGAAGAAAATAATTACCCATAAAATCCCTTGTAAGGAAAATCTCTGAAGAGGATTCAACATAATTTACAGAGTAGTCCACTTCAACTATCTCTTTATATTTCAGGAGCTTTTCAGCATAATCATCCTTAACTTTCTTCCTTTGGTAATCGTTAATCTTTCCAAGGAGCATATCCGAAGAAAGGGGTATGGATGAACCATCCCTTGAAACAGATTCTCCTGGAATCAGGGAAAGGGAAACATCAGCAAGTTGGCCTCCAATTTCCCTTAGATGGTCAAGGACTTGTTTTCTATCCCACAATCTCATTTTTGAATCTATTACAAGGCTTTCAGGACCATCTCTCAAAGGGCTATATAAAACATACTCTCCAGTTCCTTCCCTTCTGAAGAAAACAACATAGAAGAATGATGGTAAACCCTTTGTAGCATCCCCTTTGTAAAACCATATTTCTGTGTCTGTAACATCAGGAGAACTCTCGTGAATCTCCTTGTCAAGGGGCTCACCGAGGATTATGTAGACTCTCCCTCTATCCGTCATCCATCCTGGACGAGGGCTTTCTCTTCCAAAATATTTATTGGCATATTCAATCCTTCTGTAATGTTCATCTTTAAACTCATTCTGGGGCGTTCCAGGTGTTGGGTCTCTAACTGCCCAGAAAGCCTCAATGAATAAATCTCTTTCCTTATCAGTCTGAAGCTGGAGGAAGATCTCCCTTTCTTTTGGAGTTATTATGTAAACAACTTCCTCCTCAAGCCATTTTCTGTATTTTGGAGGAAGATCTTTTGCAGAATAACTATAGAGGATCACAGGT
>CAZFCI010000129.1:0-10316 GCA_964517525.1 uncultured Clostridia bacterium
TAAATCTGATAGCTTTAACTTAGTTAATGGCTTAGAGCCATTCATGGTGTATCCTCCTTTCAAAAATTTAATTTCAGATAGTGAGGATACACCTTTCATGAATTTTACACAATTCATTTTACGCTACCTAAACTATTACAAATTTTACATCTTATTGATTTTTTGTTAGAATCTTTTTGATGAAAAGTCTTTATTATTGGATTTTTCTAATAGGAATTATTATATGGCTCATATCCATCATGAGCTATCCCTTCCTTCTTAGAATTCATAGCCCCATTGCTCCTTTCATTCATCTTTCCTTCTCTCATTTGTGCCATCAAAAGGAGGAAAGATGTTTTTTTATAAAGGATGTTCCATTGCCAGTCTGTTCAAGATGCACAGGGATATACACAGGATTCTTTTCAGGAGTTCTTTTCTTTCCAATTTTGAAGAGGGTTCTTCCTCTAAGATGGTATTACCTTCCCTTGAGCGCCTTTCCAATTGGACTGGAAATTGTGACTGAAAAGATGGGAATATGGAATCATAACTGGGTTAGATTTTTCTCTTCCATACTTTTTGGTTTTTTTCTTTCCTATACTTCCCTTTGGAGCTTGAGGGAAAATTGAATAAATCAAAATTTTAGGAGGGTTAGATGGAAGAAAAACCAGATATTTTAAAGGCTTCTTTGATTGCAGGAGCAGTTGCTGGTGTTCTCTCAGGTCTTCCTTTAATTGGTTTTGTGAATGTATGTTTTTGTCTCTGGATAATCCTTGGTGGAATTCTCTCTTCCTACATTCTTACTTCGGGCTATCCCCATCCTGTTAAGAGTGGGGACCATGCAATTTCAGGACTTCTAACTGGTGTTTTTGCTGCTATAATCTCCACAATTATTGAGATTCCATTTATGGCTGTCTCTGCAAAGTTTATGGAAAGAGTTTTTGAGTCTATATTCAGAGATTATGGCGAAGGTATCCCCCCTGCCCTTCAAGAAGCTCTAAGTCATAAAGGTTTTACCCTCGCTTTAATCCCGTTCTATGTTGCAGGGCTTGTTATAACAATGGTTATATACGGGATATTTGGAGCAATTGGTGGTTTGATTGGAGGAGCTATTTTTAAGAAGCAAACACCCCCTTCTGTTCCACAACAGTAGTTTATGCTGATAAAAAAGAACTCCACTTTTCCCAAGACAAGGGTTATTGTAAATCCTGAGTCTTCAAAGGGAGAAACAAGGAAGAGATGGTTCCAAATCAAAGAGGCATTGAAGTCCTTCATAAGGGAATTCAGATTCGAATTTACAGAAAAACCTCTCCAGGCAATAGAGATAACAAGAGATTCGATAAAAGAAGGTTATGAATTCATTGTTGGTGTTGGTGGGGATGGGACAGTAAATGAGATTGCCAATGGATTCTTTGAAGATGAAAGAATTATGAATCCTGATGCCACAATGGGTATCATTCCATCTGGAACTGGAAATGATTTTGTAAAGTCTTTGAGAATTCCTAAAAGGATTAAAGAAGCTATAAAACATCTGAAAGAGGGGAATGTTTTGAAAGTTGATGTTGGAAAAGCAAAATTCATTGACCACAATGGATTTGAGACAACGAGATTTTTCCTAAATGTTGCTGATTTTGGGATAGGGGGAGAGGTTGTAAAGAGGGTAAACAGAAAAGATATTTCCAAAAGGGGTAAATGGGCATACTGGAAAGCTCTTTTTGAATCTGCTTATAAATTCAGAGGTTGTAGAGTAAAAGTTTTTATAGGTGAGAAAGAAATTACAAAGAATTTTTTTATAGGTGCAATTGCCAATGGAAGAATTTTCGGTGGCAATATGCTAATTGCTCCCAACGCATCCCTTCAAGATGGCCTTTTCGACATTGTCCTTGTTGAAAATATATCCTTTATGGAGCTACTAAAGAACGGGATAAGATTGATAAAAGGAACCCATTTGACCCATCCAAAGGTTCAGTTCTTAAGGGCAGAGAAGATAAGGGCTATTCCTGAGGAGGAAAATGTTCTTATTGAGCTTGATGGTGAGCAACCGGGCTTTCTACCTGCAGTATTTGAAACAGTTCCAGCAACAATAAGGATTAAAGGGAGGCTTTAAAATGTTTTTAATTTTCATTTACTCCTTATCACATGAACCTTACCTTTATAAGTTCCCGGTTGCGGAAGGACATCTGAAATAACAACTTCTCCGTTTATACTCTCATATTTATAAATGATTTTATTCCTAACAGGCTCTTTTCTATAAATGGAAAGAACCTTTTTTACATAATTCTGAGTTTCTTTGTAAGGAGGAATTCCATTGTATCTATCAACTGCTTCAGGTCCTGCATTGTATGCTGCAAGAGCCTTTCTTAGATCCCCATATCTATCCAACATTTCTCTTAAATACCTTATTCCTCCCTCAATATTAGATTCAACATCAAAGGGATTTTGAACACCAAGGTCATTCGCTGTAGCGGGATGTAACTGCATAAGCCCCATTGCTCCCTTCCTTGAAACCGCTAAATGATTGTAATCTGATTCCACCTGAATTACAGCATGAACGAGGTCTTTATCTATTCCATATTTGTTGGCATAAACATCAATAATTGGATCAAAGTCATTCTTCTTCTGGGGCAGAGGTTTTGATATTCTACTCTTCTTAACAGTCTCCTTTGCTGGTTTATTCATGATTATTATATTACCATTTTCGTCCTTTGAAACTATTATTTCAGATTGAAGGGGAAAGGTAATAATAAATAAAAGTAGGAAAAAACTCACTACCTTCATTTGAGCTTTACCTTTATTAATTCTAAACCCTTTTCCAAAGCCAAGTCAAGAAGTTCGGGCTTGCTTCCTCCTGCTTCTGCAAAATCAGCCCTTCCTCCACCACCTCCACCAACAATCTTTGCGACTTCTTTGAGAAGATTGCCAGCATGAATCTTTTCAGAAACATCCGATGTTACTGATGCGAGAAGGTATACCCTGCTCTTCTGCTTGCTTCCTAAGAGAACAACTCCTTTACCTATTCCATCCTTTATCATATCTGATATCTCTCTTATAATCTCTTTTTCTATCTCATCCTCAATTCTTCTGACAACAATCTTAAAACCATTAACAACCTCTGCATTCTCTATCCATTCTTTTATTTTATTGCGAAAGCTCATCCTCTTTATTCTCCCGAGCTCTTTCTCTTTTTCCTTGAGAAGATTCTTCAAATTTGAAACCTCTTTGATAATATTATCCCTGTTAACCTGAAGCTCTTCTGTTAAATTCTCTAAGATTCTGCTCTCATTCCTCCAGTAATCGACAACTGCCAATCCAGTTATTGCCTCAATTCTCCTTACTCCAGCTGAGATTGAGCTCTCTGAAATTATTCTGAAAGCTCCGATGTCTCCAGTCCTTCTAACATGGGTTCCACCACAGAGTTCCTTTGATATATCTCCAACTTTCAATACTCTTACAGTTTCTCCATACTTTTCTTCAAAAATTGCAATTGCTCCCTCTCTCACCGCAGAATCGTAATCTTTAAATTCTGAGCCGACAGGGAAATTCTCAGTAATCCATTCATTTACAATTTCCTCAATCTTTTTAATCTCCTCAGGATGAAGGGGTGAGAAATGGGTGAAGTCAAATCTTAGCTTTTCAGGGGAAACAAGAGAACCTGATTGCTTGACATGGGGACCAAGAACTTCTCTCAATGCTCTATGGAGAAGATGAGTGGCTGTGTGATTTCTCTGGGTTGCTTTCCTCAGTTTTTCATCAACCTTGGCAGAAACATTTTCCCAAACCGAGATAGAGCCCTTTTCCATTTTTACATAATGGACAATGATATTCTCAAGAACTCTTTTCGTGTCCATGACAATCCCTAAGGAATCTTCCCCTTCAATTATCCCCCTATCCCCTACCTGTCCTCCTGCTTCTCCGTAAAAGGGAGTTATATCGAGGACAATTTCTCCCTCTTCACCTTCTTTCAACGACTCAACTTTCTCAGAATCTTTAAATATTGCTATAACTTTCGAAGTGGAAATCAGTGTATCATAACCTACAAATTCCGATTTTATATGAGAAATACTTTCATATTTGACCTTATCCTTTGCCTCAGCACCTTTCCATGATTCTCTTCCTTTCTCTTTCTGTTTGAGCATCTCCCTTTCAAACCCCGAAATATCTATTCCAACTCCTTTTTCTTCAGCGATTTCCATTGCAAGGTCAAGGGGGAATCCGAATGTGTCGTAAAGTTTAAAAATTTTCTCTCCTTTTATCAAATTTGAACCACTCTCCAATGCTTCTTCAATTGCCTCTTCAAGATGATTAATTGAAACTGAAAGGGTCTGGGAAAATCTTTCCTCCTCAAAATAACAAAGTTTTGAAATATTTTCCCTTGAATGGATTAGCTCAGGATAAAAATCCTTCATAATATTCGCAACAATTGGAACTCCTTTGTACAGGAAAGGCTTTTCAACACCAAGTTTTTTTCCATATCTGAAAGCCCTTCTTATAATTCTTCTCAGGACATAACCCCTTCCTTCATTGGAAGGAAGAACACCATCATTTATTAAGAATGTTATTGCCCTGCAATGGTCAGCAATAACTCTTATTGCTATGTCCGCATCTTTTTCCGATGGATAATCATATCCAGTTTCTTCGCAGGCGAAATCAATTAATGGTTTAAAAAGGTCTGTTTCAAAATTGCTTTTAATTCCCTGAAGAACAGTTGCCAATCTCTCCAGCCCCATTCCTGTATCAATAGATGGTTTTGGAAGGGTATTGAGCTCACCCTTTTCATCTCTAAAGAATTGCATAAAGACAAGATTCCATAATTCTATGGAAGACCCATCATCAAAAACATAGTAAATTTCAGAACATGGACCGCAGGGACCAGTATCGCCCATAGCCCAGAAATTATCCTCTTCCCCAAATCTTTTAATTTTATCATCAGGTATTCCAATTTTCTCCCTCCATATTTTGAATGCCTCATCATCCTTTTCAAATATTGAAACAAAAAGCCTTTCCACAGGGATTTTATAAATTTCAGTTAAAAGTTCCCATGCAAATTCTATTGCTCCTTCCTTAAAATAATCTCCAAAGGAGAAATTCCCAAGCATCTCAAAGAATGTGTGATGGAAATGGGTTTTCCCAACTTGCTCAAGGTCATTGTGCTTACCAGAGGCTCTCATGCATTTCTGACAGGAGACTGCTCTTGAATAATCCCTTTTTTCAATGCCAAGAAATACATTTTTGAACTGGTTCATACCCGCATTTGTAAATAGCAGTGTTGGATCTCCAGCTGGAATTAGAGAGGAACTCTTAACTACCTTGTGCCCTTTTCCCTCAAAATAGGAAAGGAAAGTTGTCCTTATATCCTTTGCCTTCAATTTTCCTTCCTTTCAATTTTTTCAATCACATCTATTATCTTATCATAGCTGAACCCCTTTCTGAAGAGGAAACCTTTGAGTTTTTCCTTAATATTTTCCCCTTTTTTATTCCTGAGAAATTTCTCCGCAAGTTTGAAAATAAGTTCTCTTTCATCAAATTCTGAAAAAATACTTTTTACTAAATTCTCAGCCTCTTCCTCAGAAATTTCTCTTCTCATTAGTTCAATTTTTATTCTTTCTGGACCCCATCCCTTCGATATCTTTGACCTTATAAATTCCTCAGCGGTCTTCCGGTCGTTTACATAACCATAATTCTTTAGCTTTTCAATCGTTGAATCTATTTCTTCCTTTGTAAAACCTTCTCTCTTTAACCTCTGACTAACTTCTTTTGAAAACCTGTCTGAATATGAAAGATAATTCAAAGCAATTTTTAAAGGGTCCTTTGATTTACCCACTTTCAAATAAGATTTTCTTACTCTTCATCAAGACCAAGGTCAACAGGAGAAGTTCCGACATCTTTAATGGTTGCCATTTTTTTCTCCATTTCCTCTATTGTCATTTCAGAGGCTGATTGGATACCCATAATTTTCAATTTTAGCTCGTCTGGATTAGAAGCCCATTTTAAAGCTTCCTCAAGGGTTATTAATTTTGCTTCATAAAGTTTGAATAGAGACTGGTCAAAGGTCTGCATTCCATACTGGGATACACCCTGTTTTATCGCTTCCCTTATCAAATGAGTCTTTTCTTTGTTGATAATGCAATCTTTTATGAAGGGAGTTGTTATCATTACCTCAACTGCTGGAACTCTTCCATTACCATCTGCTCTTGGAAGTAGTCTCATTGATATGACTGCTTTCAGAACCGATGCAAGCTGAATCCTGACCTGTTTATGATGATATGGTGGGAAGACTGAGATAACTCTGTTTATGGTCTCAGGAGCATCAAGGGTGTGGAGGGTACTAAGAACAAGATGTCCTGTCTCTGCTGCAACTATCGCAGTTTCAATTGTCTCATAATCCCTCATCTCTCCAACAAGTATTACATCAGGGTCTTCACGAAGAGCTGATCTCAGGGCTACAGCAAAGGATTCTGTGTCAACTCCAACCTCTCTCTGATTTACAATACTTTTTTTATCCCTGTGTAGATACTCAATGGGATCTTCAATGGTAATTATGTGTTCGACTCTGTGGGTGTTTATATAGTCTATCATTGCTGAAAGGGTTGTTGTCTTTCCACTTCCAGTTGTTCCTGTTACAAGGACAAGCCCCCTCTTTTCCATACATATCTCTTCAAGCACTGGAGGAAGAAGGAGTTCACGAATTGTTCTAATCTTGGATGGGATAATTCTTAAGACAAGACCAATTGCACCCCTCTGGTAGAAAATATTGCAACGGAATCTGCCAAGCCCTGGAACAGAGTAAGCCATATCAATTTCCATATTTTTTTTGAACTTTTCCTTCTGCTGATTGTTCATTATACTGTAAGCCATTGCTATTGTATCTTCTGGGACAAGCCTCTTGAGCTCTACAAGAGGGATTAGCTCACCATGAACCCTTATTATCGGATGATTTCCAACCTTAAGATGAAGGTCTGAAGCCTCTCTCTCAATAGCAATTCTCAATAGGTCATTTATATTCATTTTTTCCTCCCATTCGGGATTCTTTTATATTTTAACACGAAAAGAATGGAATTAAAAAGTCAAAAATATATTTCTCAGCTTCAAATCATTAATCCCCAGCTGAAGGTTATAAATTCAAGTCCCTTTTCTCGTCCGTCTCGCTCTTCTCTAATTTAAAAATATGTCAGCCAGTTCCACTTATCCTCTTTTTCACCCTTTATAATTCCGAAGAACTCATCCTGGAGAAGTTTTGTTATCTCGCCCCTTCTTCCTTTTCCAATAATTATTTTGTCAACAGACCTTATTGGGGTTATTTCTGCTGCAGTCCCAACAAAGAATATCTCATCAGCAATGTAAAGAGCCTCCCTTAAAATATCCTCTTCCCTCACCTCAATTCCTTTATCCTTAGCAATTTGAATAACTGACTCCCGGGTTATCCCCGGGAGTATGCAGGAAGATATGGGAGGAGTATATAATATTCCTTTTTTAACAAGGAACAGATTCTCTCCACTCCCTTCACTTATGTATCCGTAGGCATCAAGAGCTATTCCTTCAACATATCCGTTGACAACAGCTTCCATCTTTATCAGCTGTCCATTCATATAATTTCCTCCACTCTTAGCCATTGATGGGAATGTATCAGGAGCCATTCTCCTCCAGGATGATACATGCACATCAACACCCTGTTCCAATGCTTCATCTCCAAGATACTTACCCCAATCCCATACAAGGATCGCTACATCAACAGGGTTTGGTAAAGGATCAACACCAAGTTTTGCATATCCTCTGTAAACAACAGGTCTTATGTAACAACTCTTCATCCCATTGGCTTTTATAGTTTCTATGCAAGCTTCGCAAATCACATCAAAGGAGAAGGGGATCTCCATCCTGTAAATCTTTGCTGAATTAAAAAGTCTCTCAATGTGGGCATCGAGTCTAAAGACCGCAGACCCTTTTTTGTTCTCATATGCCCTTATCCCTTCAAATACAGAGCTTCCATAATGAACAACAT
The DNA here is from genome assembly GCA_964517525.1 of uncultured Clostridia bacterium. GTDB lineage: Bacteria > Acidobacteriota > Aminicenantia > JBFLYD01 > JBBIMS01 > JBBIMS01. The sequence continues at coordinate 7,973 of CAZFCI010000129.1, forward strand.
GGGAAGCCACATGAATTGTAGCTTCTTTCCAGGGAACCATTTTACCATTCATCCATACAAATCCATCTTCTTTAAAACTCATAAAACCCTCCGAATTATAATTTCAGGAGTTATAATAATATAGTTTTTCCAATTTAGCAACTCAAAAAATTGTTGAATTTATCCTCTTTCAGACTTAAAATTTCTTTATGGAAGAATTGAAGCTTGAGAGAAAGGGTAGAAATATAACCTGGGTTGGTCTTTTTACCAACATTTTCCTTTTTATCTATAAATTAATTGCTGGATTAGTGGGAAGGAGTCAGGCAATTCTTGCTGATGCCTTCCATACCCTTTCAGACCTCTCCACTGATATAATTGTCCTATTCGGGCTTAAAATTTCCTTAAAGGAAGAGGATGAAAGCCACCCCTATGGTCATGGAAAGGCTGAGACAATTTCTGCCTTCACTCTCGGTCTTTTTCTTGTAATTGCTGGACTTTTTATTTTCTTTGAATCCATTTCAAAATCTGTCTCAATTTATAAGGGTTCTTCGATCCAACCACCCACTTTCCTTGCTCTTTCAGGAGGATTAATTTCTATTTTCAGCAAAGAAATCCTTTACAGATACACAATTTCCATTGGAAAAAAGCTCGGAAGCTCTGCAATAATTGCCAATGCCTGGCATCACCGCTCTGATTCTTTATCTTCTGTTGCTTCTTCCTTAGGAGTTGGTGGTGCAATTTTGCTCGGAAAAAAATGGATTATTCTCGATCCCCTTGCAGGTGGACTCGTTTCCTTTTTTATAATAAAAGTTTGTTACAATATATTAAAAAAGGAAATAGGTGGATTGATGGAAGCATCTCCTGAAAAGGAAATAAAAGCATCTGTTGAGAAAATTCTGAAAAATGACCCAAATGTTAAGGAATTCCACAAATTGAGAATGAGATACATAGGAAGGAAGCTTGCTCTGGACTTCCATCTTGTTCTTGACGAGAATCTTTCCTTCTCTGAAGCCCATTCAATAGCAACCTCGATAGAGAATAAAATAAAGGAAAAAGTCTCTTCAATACATACAATAGTTATCCACATGGAGCCAGTAAAGGAAGAATCAAATTTTGTGAAAATAGAAGATGAGGTAAAAAATGTTATAAATGGTTTTGAAGAGATATTAAGTTTTCACAGATTTCATATTTTCCCCGGTCAAAAGGGAGCAACCCTTGCTCTTGACATAGTTCTTCCCTCCAATTTTTCCCTTGAAAGAGGGCATGAGATTGCAAAGGAGCTAAGGAAGAGACTCTTAGAGATTGAAAAGATTAAAGATGCAATAATTCATATAGATATTGAAGGAAAGGAGGAAGAATGAAAAAGATCGAGGATCACCTTAACACAATTCAGGATTTTGTCGCAGGCATCTCTCCTGAGCAAGCGATGGAAAAGGTTGTGGAATATTTAAAGGATAACTTTCCCCATTACAGCTGGGTGGGAATCTACCTTGTTCAGGGGAATGACCTTGTCCTTGGACCATGGAAGGGTCCCCATGCAACAGAGCATGTTAGAATTCCAATAGGAAAAGGAATATGTGGCTTTGCAGCAGCTTCCCTTAAGACTGAAATTGTTCCAGATGTCTCTTCAGATCCAAGGTATCTCCAGTGCTTCCCATCAACCCGCTCTGAAATTGTTGTTCCAATAATTTACAAAGGAATGGTTCTTGGAGAGATTGACATCGACTCGGATTTAATTAATGCCTTTACCAAAGAAGACAAGGAATTCCTTGAACATGTAGCATCCATCCTTGCAGAAAAACTTATGGAAACAAGAAAGTCAGAAGGGTAGGAAGTTATTAAAATATGTTTAAATTTTTTTTGAGAACCTTCATCCTTTTTGAGATTTTAACTTCTCTTTTGGTTTCCTTATCTAAAGAAGAGAATCTTTCTCAAAAATACAAAGATTGGCTAAAGATTGTCAGTTATATAATCCTTCCTCAGGAGAAGGAAATATTTCTCAAGCTTGAAAGTGACAGAGACAGGGACATATTTATAGAGGCTTTCTGGAAGCAGAGGGACCCTACTCCTGGGACTCCTGAAAATGAATTTAAAGAGGAGCATTATAGAAGATTCCTTTATGCCAATGAACATTTCAAGAGAGGAACTTCAAGGGAAGGATGGATGACTGATATGGGAAGAATTTACATTATTCTTGGTCCTCCCAACAGCATAGAGAGATTTGATATGCAATCAGGTATATATCCTTGTGAGGTCTGGTATTACTATGGAGATAAGAAGAAGGGCCTTCCCACCCAATTCGCTGTTATATTCTATAAAAGAGGGGGGGTCGGAGAGTTCAAGTTGTATAATCCCGCATCTGATG
>CAZFCI010000130.1:0-2424 GCA_964517525.1 uncultured Clostridia bacterium
TCTTAATTAATTTTCTATTTTATTAAATTAAAAAAATCAATGTCAAGTCATGTGTTCTTTTGGATTAAGAGATAGTATCCAGGGTAAGAGTAATAAGATATGGTCTAAGAGAAGAGGGAGAACCCCCTTTATCCCTCAAAATAGCAAAGAAGCAAAGGAGATTATTGCTAAACTCTTAGAATTGACAGGGCTTCCTCCTCTGGATTATCTTGTTTCTATGCTATCTCAAAAAAAGGAGGAAATCCCATGATCACATTATACCCTGCTTACAAGGAACTTTTAAAGGCTAATGAGATTTTTGCAAGGCAGTTACTCATAAGAACTTACAAAGAAGTTAAAAGCATAACAAAAGCTGCAGAGATATTAAAGACAACGAGGAAAACAGTGAGGAAGATACCCAAAAGGTTTGAGGAGAAAGGGGAGGAAGGGCTAAAAAGTCTCTCCAGAAGACCAAAGAATTCTCCTAACAGGACTCCTTTGCATCTTGAATGTATGATCATTGCTGAGAGGAAGAAAACAGGGTATGGAAGAGAAAGGATTCTGAGGAATTTAAGGGAAAGAGGAATAGAGGTGACGAGTTCACTAGTTCGCTACACCCTTAGAAGATATAATATTCCTCAGAAATACAAAAGATCAAACTACAGAAAGAGAAACAGATTTTACGACTTTGAGAAGCTTCATTCTCTTGAGCACTTTGAGGTTGATCTAAAAGAGATTTGTGACCAGAAGACTCTCTTTAGGGAGGCGATAACTCATGCAGAGAAGATTCATATTCCCTTTTATCAAAGATTTCTGAGTTTCTCCTATGAGAAGAGCTTCACGAATGGGTTGATTTTCATGATGAGTTTGATTTATTTCTCTAAGTCCTTTGGAATAAAGCATGAGATAACTCTTCAGACTGACAATGGGGAAGAGTTTGGAGGGAAATCGGTGGATAAGCTTGAGTATTTGAACAGGGTGATTTTCAAGCCACTGGGAGCAAGAGTTATTCATATACCGAAGGGGAGGAAGGAGTATAATGCATTTGTAGAAAGGTCGCATCAAACAGATGACAATGAGTTTTACATACCGCAAATTGAGCTTTGCAAAGATTTAAAAGAGTTTTTGTATCGGGGTCTTAGATGGGAGTGGTTCTACAATATTAAGAGATTTCACTCAGGGATAGGAAAAACTCCTTACAAAAAATTATGTGAATATGGTAAATTTCCCAAAAAGATTGTATTATTTCCTATCATGGTCTTAGACAAAATGATTCATATTTTTGACATCATATTTCCAGAAACTCAGAGGGGTGGATACCATGTCTTAACCAACGACCCTCGACACTATAAAAACTTTGAATATAAAATTTGAAATTCTCTATTAGATAGGAGCATTTTTTGATTTTAACTGAGAAACTTTTGGTTAGAAGAGGAAGATAAAAATGCAAGGCTCAAGGATACCTGTAATCTGTATTGTTGGGAAATCAAAAACAGGCAAAACCACTCTGATTGAAAAGTTGATCCGAGAGCTAACGAAGAGAGGATTCAAAATAGGAACTGTTAAGCATTCTCACCATGGATTTGATTTAGATATTGAGAGAAAGGACTCCTACAGACATAAGAAAGCAGGGGCTTCCTTTGTATTAATTTCTTCTCCTCAAAAAATTGCTTTAATTAAAGATACTGATAGGGAGTTTACTCTTGAAGAGTTAGAAGAAAAGTTCATTGAATATGTCGATTTGATCCTTGTTGAAGGTTTTAAAAGAAGCTCATACCCTAAGATTGAGGTATTCAGAAAGGATTTTTGTGAGGAGCTTTTATGCTCTGAAGATGAGAATTTGATAGCAGTTGTTTCTGATAAGAAATTAGACTTAAATCTTCCTTTTTTCCATCCTGATGATATATCAAGGCTGGCAGATTTTATAGTTGAGAGATTTATTAAAAATTTTAAAAGGGAATGAAATTCAGACTCAGGCTATTTTAAGCCTTCCTTTTAAGTCATTCCTACCAGAAATGGGAGAAATCAAAAAAGAGGGAAAAAGTGAAAGCTGTGTATATCCTTTTCTGGAGAGGAAAAGGTCTATGCCCCTGAGAGGACTCGAACCTCCAACGCAGGGATTAGGAATCCCACGCTCTATCCTTTTGAGCTACAGGGGCTCATCTAATTTTCTAACATTTTTCTTCCCTTTCGTCAATCTCATCTTTAGATAAAATAAGATATCAAGTATTCGGGTTTCCTCAGAATAGCTAAAGCACCTCAAAATATCAAAACTGCCTGCTTTAGAATCGGGCATTCGAGGCTGCTCAGAGTAGTTCCAGTGGAGAAGAAAAATTTTGTTTGAAGTGAATAAATTTAGGTGGTAAAATCATTTTGAATTATGGATAGAGATGAAAAACTCAGGTTAGAGAATATGAAAATTCGCTATCTGAGGCTTGTTGTGGA
>CAZFCI010000131.1:0-2583 GCA_964517525.1 uncultured Clostridia bacterium
GCTTTAAATTAACAATAAAGATTATTTGAAAGCCATAAAAGATAGAATCTTTCAATCTTTTCTCTGCTCATCTAAATAAATGTATTTCAACCAATCAAAATCTGTCGGGGTGAGCGGATTTGAACCGCTGACCCCCTGCTCCCGAAGCAGGTGCTCTACCAGGCTGAGCCACACCCCGAACTATTAAAATTCCTTTTTGAAAATCTCTTTCGTTCCCTCTCTAAGGAATTGCAAAAACTCAGAATCCTTCAATTTTTCAAGATATGCCTTAGCTGTTAAGTCAAGATGGATTGGAGTTATGGAAATATAATTGTTTCTTATTGCTCCTACATCAGTATCTTCAGAGCCCTCGAGGACAGGGTTTCCATTCCCTATCCAGAAGTATTTCCTCCCCCTTGGGTCAACCCTTTCAATAATGTCAGGAGAATATCTCTTCTTTCCAAGGGATGTCAACTTCAATCCAAGAATTGGAGGAGGTGGAACATTTACGCTCAGAACAATTCCGTCAGGGAGCCCATTTTTTAGAACCCATTTTGAAAGGGAAAAGGCAACCTTTGCCGAGTCTTCAAGATAAAATCTCCCATCCTTTGAAATTGCAGAAATTGCAATTGATGGAATTCCAAAAAGGACAGCCTGAATAGCAGCTGAGACAGTTCCTGAGAATAGAGTGTCATCTCCCAGGTTAGGTCCCAGATTTATACCAGAGACAACAAGGGAAGGCATTTCATCCATAAGGTCTTTTAGAGCAATATTTATACAATCTGTTGGAGTTCCATCAACAATGAAGAAGTTCTTTTTAAGCTCAGTAACTCTCAATGGTCTATGTAAAGTCAAAGAAAAACTTACTGCTGATCTTTCTTTGTCAGGAGCAACTACAATTACTTCTCCAATTTTTTCAAGGGTTTCCTTTAGAACATTTAATCCTTCAGAATGGAAGCCATCATCGTTTGTAATCAAGATTTTTTTCATTTTATCTTTTCCTCAGGGTATTTAAAAAATAGTGGTCGGGACGAGTGGATTTGAACCACCGACCACACGCACCCCAAGCGTGTGCGCTACCAGGCTGCGCCACGTCCCGACCATTTTAATTTTTATCACTATTCTCTAAAATAGTCAATATAGTCTGGAGCTCCTTTTTCACTTCTTTCAGAAGGTTATAGAAGGGGGAACGGTCTATCTCCTTTTTTCCCTGAAGAAGTTTTCTTCTAACCCCAGATAGGGTTAGCCCTTCTTTGTAAAGCAAATCTTTTATCTTCAAGAAAATCTCTATGTCTTCTTTTTTGTAAAACTTTCCTTTTTCATTTATTATGGGATTGAAAAGGGGGATCTGTTCTTCCCAGAATTGCAAAACCTTCTCCTCAACCTTTACAATGTTGGCTGTCTCTTCAACTGAAAAAAATTCCTTTTCTTCGCTCAATTTTACCTCAATCTTTCAACTACTGCATTGGCAGAGCCATTGCAACCTATTATTTTAATCAGTTTAACCGCCTCCTGATAAGACTGATAAGCAATTCTTTCCTGATATTCCTTTTCAATAGAATCAATTTCCTTTTTGAATTCCTTATTAGCATATTTAATATCCTTCCTGTTATTTTCAGCCCATTCCTTCATTTTTTTGAAAAGGTCGGGGGGTAAGTTTGAATGGGCTATGTTCTGCCAAAGGGTCCCGACATTTACCTTTCTAATTCCGTGAAAAGGGAATTTTCCGATAACTTCATCAGGAGTTCCTGTTGTTCCATGCTGAGCAATCCCAACTCTCCATTTTTTCAAAGCAGAGAATATTTCTTCAGTTCTTTTAAGGTCTATAAAGATTTCTTCCCCTTCTTTGTAATTTCCGTGTTTTGAGCCATTGTTAATGGCAAGAAGGTCAGGAGTTAATCCATTATCAAAAAGAAAACTTATATAACCGACAGCCTCTGAGACCTCTGTAATTTTTGGAGCTTCTCCTGCTGAGGTAATCTCTCCAACCTCAACCTCAATTCCAAAGCCTTCTTTATCCAGCTCTTTTGCAAGCTCCAGAGTAATTCTTTTGTTATCTTCAAGAGGATTATGGGAAGCATCTATGGCAAAGGAAGTATAGCCAGCCTCGTAACAAGCCTTAAGAAGATTTCGAGCATATTCGATTTCCTCAGGAGATGTATTCCTCACAGATGTGTGGTCTGCATGGATGAAAAACGGCAAATAGAATTTCTCCCTTTCAGCAAACTCAACAACAGTTTCAAAAAAATCGAAGGGAGTGAAGCCAGTGTATCCTCCTTCAAGATTGCACTCTGTTCTTGCAAGTTCAAAACCCACAACAGAGTTTGTCTCTTTAGCAGCTCGCATTATTCCAGGGATCACCCATTTTACTCTTGTGTTGCATGCAATAATGGATAAATTCAAGTCATAAATGGAGCTAAAAATATCCTTGCTTGAGAGCAAAAGAATATTTGAGCCTCTCCCCAATCTTCTTAAGACATTTTCTGGTACCCTTTCATAAATTTTATTCCAATTCATTTTTTCCTCTCTATATTAAAGCTTAATAATTTTTGAAAAATTAGTCAAAGTTTTCTGTTGACAATAATTCAAAAGACTGTTATAAAC
>CAZFCI010000132.1:0-20168 GCA_964517525.1 uncultured Clostridia bacterium
AAAGAATATTTACAATCTCTTCCCAACCTGTTTCTTCCAGCTCAAGTTTAAAAACCGAGTAATCTCTTTCTTCGTGAGGGATTTTATTTTTTATTATCTCTTCAGAAAGAATTTCAGCGAGATATTTCTCTTTTCCAACAAAGTAATAAACAGGGCTTATTTGACCCTTTTTGATTAAACTTCTAAGGGTATGGAAGTACACTAAAAGCCCTCAAGGATCAGGGAAACAATACTTTTAGCAATCTGCTCTGATAATTTTCTAAGCCTTTCTGTTTCGACTGAAAAAAAATCAGTTCCTTCCCTTAAATCATACTCATCAGTAAATCTCAATTCTGACTTTGGATATATCTCCTCTCCCTTGGAGGAGAGGAGCTGTGCTCTTACCACTACAGTCATTCCATATTTAGTAGCTCTGGAATCTGAGGAAACTGTGGTTGGATAGGTATTAAAAGAGCTTATCTCTCCTTTCAGAATAGCATCTGCAGATTCCTCCCTTTCAACTACCTTTACCCCTCTTCTTATTAACTCTTGAGTAATCGCAGATGTCACTATTTTCTCTATCTCAATCCTCTGGGTATAATTCTGGAATACAGGAACTGCAACTGTTTTTATGCTTGTTGGGAGAGATTTCCCAGTACCAACAAGGGCATATCCGCAACCCATTAGAAAAGCAACTGTAAAAATTTCGAAATAAAGTAAGATTTTATACCTTCCCCTTCTAACCATTTCATTCAACATGGAAACTCAATATTTTATCCTGGACCCAGACTTTTTTAACAATTTTTTTCTTGCTCAAATAAGAAGAAATCTTCTGATCCTTCATAACCTCCTCTGTAACTTCTTCCTCACTGGAACCGACAGAAACAGTTACTCTACCCCTAACTCTTCCGTTTATCTGGACAACAACAACCGACATCTCTTTTCTCGCAAGTTCTTCATCCCATTTAGGCCATTCTGAAACAGAAAGAATTTCCTTCTCTCCCATTATCTCCCAGAGCTCCTCGCAAATATGCGGAGTGAATGGTGAAAGGAGTTTTACAAGAATCTTAAAAGCTTCTCTAAGGGCTCCCTTTCCACTGTGGCTTCCCATAAGAGTATCCTTTTTCTGATAAAGGTAATTTGTAAATTCCATCATACTTGAAATAGCAGTGTTAAGATGAATTCTCCTCTCAAGATTTTCTGTAATCTTTTTTATCAACTGATGGGTCTTTCTCACTGCCTCTTCAGATTCTCTATCAAGACTTTCAACTTTAAAATCCTTAATAGCTTCCCAGTTCTCACTTATAAGTTTCCAAACTCTATTTACAAATCTGTAGCACCCTTCAATTCCTTTATCATACCATTCAAGGTCCTTATCAGGAGGAGCTGCAAAAAGAATAAAAAGCCTTAAGGTATCTGCTCCGTATTTCTCAATCATGTCATCAGGATCAACTATGTTTCCTTTAGATTTAGACATGGCTGAACCACCAAGAGTAACCATACCCTGAGTAAGGAGTTTTGGAAAAGGCTCTTTCTCCCTAACAAGTCCAATATCCCTTAAAAACTTTGTAAAGAATCTTGAATAGATTAGATGGAGAATTGCATGCTCAACACCACCAATATAAATGTCAACTGGCATCCAGTAAGATGCTTTTTCAAGGGAGAAGGGTATATCCTTTTCATGAGGGGATGTATATCTGAGAAAGTACCATGAGGAGTCGAAGAATGTATCCATAGTGTCTGTTTCCCTTTTTGCTCTTCCTTTGCATTTTGGACAGGTCGTATTCACAAATTCTTCGCATCTTTCAAGGGGATTCCCAATTCCTTTAATCTCAATATTTTCAGGAAGCATTACTGGTAAATCTTCATAAGGGACAGGAACAAGACCGCATCTTTCACATTTTATTATTGGAATTGGTGTTCCCCAGTATCTCTGCCTTGAAATACCCCAATCCTTCAATCTGTAGAGGGTAGCTCCTTTCCCAGTTCCATTCTTTTCCACAAATTCCGTCATTCTTTTTCTTGCTTCTTCTGAACTTAGTCCAGTGAAATCTTCGGAATCAACAAGAATTCCATCCCCCTCAAAAACACCTTCGTAAGAAATTTCTTCCAGTGGTTTTATAACCTCTTTTATTTCAAGGTTGTATTTTTTTGCAAATTCGTAATCCCTTGAATCGTGGGCAGGAACTGCCATAATAGCTCCTGTCCCATACTCCATAATCACATAATTTGCCACCCATATTGGAATTTTAGATTTTGTGAAAGGATTTAATGCGAACTTCCCTGTAAAGAATCCCTCCTTCTCAACATTTTCAATTCTGCTTAAATAGGTCTCTTTCTTTGCCTTTTCAAGCCATTTTTTAATTTTTTCTATTTCAGAAGAGCCCTCAATTAAAAGGGGAACCATAGGATGCTGAGGTGAAAGAACCAGGAATGTAGCTCCATAAATTGTATCAATTCGAGTTGTGAATACTTTTATATTTTCATCTAAATCCAAAATGGGGAAATCTATGTATGCTCCCTCTGATCTTCCAATCCAGTTCTTCTGCATTATCAATACTTTTTCAGGCCATTCCTTGAGGAGCTCATGGTCCCTCAACAAATCCTCTGCATAATTGGTTATCCTTAGGAACCACTGCTCCAACTCTTTAATTTCAACCTCAGAATCGCACCTCCAGCATTTTCCACCTATAACCTGTTCGTTGGCAAGGACAGTTTTGCATCCAGGACACCAGTTTACAAGGGACTCCTTTTTGTAAGCAAGTCCCTTTTCAAACATCTTTATAAATATCCACTGGTTCCATTTGTAATATTCCGGTAAAGAGGTATTTACTTCTCTTTCCCAGCTATAGCTGAAACCCATCCTTTTCAACTGTTCCTTCATGTAGCTTACATTCTCATCAGTCCATTTTTTGGGATGATAGCCATATTTAATTGCAGCATTTTCAGCAGGAAGCCCAAAGGCATCCCATCCCATTGGATGAAGGACATTGAACCCCCTCATTCTCCAGAATCTCGCAACAACATCTCCAATTGTATAATTCCTTACATGACCCATATGAATTCTTCCAGAGGGATAAGGGAACATCTCAAGGCAATAATATTTCCTTTTTGATGGATCTTCCCTTACTTCAAAAACCTTCCTCTCCTCCCATATTTTCTGCCATTTAGTTTCAATTTGCTTAGGGTCATACTCGCTCATAATCAAATCCTTTAAAGATTTATATTATTATAAATCCCCCAATTTATCAATCCTTATTGGTTTTGTTTAAAATGTATATAAACTTATATGACTTTTAATATTTTATTATTGCAGTTAAAAATGGTGGAGGCGGCGGGAATCGAACCCGCGTCCAAAAGCACCTATTGATGGATTCTACATGCTTAGCTCTTTTCTCCTTTTCCCTCCATTCCTAAAAGAGCAAAGGAAATAGAGGAAAGTTCCCTTAATTTTCGCTCCTGATAGCAGGAACAACTATCAGGGCTATCCCACTATCTCACACCTTTAAAGCCCCGTGGGAGAAGGCTTTAAAGATGGCTACCTATTCTCTTAGGCAGCGAGAGCGTAAGAGTTTGCACTTAATTTTTTCCGCCCTGATTAACGAGAGGAACGGGATCTCGGCATGCTGCCCATCCTTTCAGTGCCTCTGTCGAGCCCATTTCGCCCCCATGGGCATAAAATTCTTCAAAATTTCCAAAGAACTATTTTTTATCTCAATACTATAATACAATGGATTTTATCAATTTTCAAGGGGGGAAATTGACTTTATTTATAGTAAAATATTGCTTTCCAATCTATTGAATTTTATACTTTATATATGAAAAGAAAGAAATTTTTTTTGATTCTTGTAATAGCCATTCTCATTTTGTTTGCTATTTACAGAATAATCCCCAAAGGTTATTTTAAAAAGAGCTATTTTTTAAAAAAGTCCTCAGACTTGAATATTATTCTTATTTCAGTAGATACTCTTAGGGCTGATAGACTTCACTGTTATGGGTTTGAAAGAATCGAAACTCCCAACATTGACAGACTTTCTGAGGAAGGAATTCTATTTGAAAATTGCTATTCCCACACACCACTTACCCTTCCTTCTCACTGCTCAATTCTTACAGGGACTCTCCCCCTCTACCACAGAATAAGGGATAATGGAGGATTTGTCCTTGATGATAAGCAGACTGTTGTTTCTGAGATTCTAAAAAAGAAAGGATTCAAGACATCTGGTTTTGTTAGTGCCTATGTTCTCGATTCAAAATGGGGGCTAAGTCAGGGATTTGATTATTATTTTGATAAATTTGATCTCAGCAAATATAAAAGCATTGGGCTTGGTGATGTCCAGAGGAGAGCTGATGAGACAATAAATGAGGTTATTAAATGGATTGAAGATAATGGAAATGATAGATTTTTTGCCTTTATTCATCTTTACGATCCTCACACACCATATGAGCCACCTCCTCCCTACGACAAAATTTACCCCAATAGACCTTATTTGGGAGAGATCGCTTTTACAGATTCTCAGATAGGAAGGCTTCTTAATTTCCTTGAAGGGAAAGGTCTCCTCGATAAATCAATAATAATCTTTCTTTCAGATCATGGAGAGAGTCTTGGAGAGCACGGAGAGGGAACCCATGGTTTCTTTGTCTATGAATCAGTTATTCATGTCCCATTGATCATAAGAACACCCTTTAAAAATTTAAGGGGAATAAGAGTTGAAAGCCCTGTCCAGCTAATAGATGTAACTCCAACAATACTAAATTTGGCTAATTTTTCTGATTACAGTTTTACTCAAGGTTCTTCTCTTGTTGAATTTTTCTTTTCTCCTTCAAGAAAAGATCTTAAAAAGATTTATTTTGAGACCTTTTATCCAAGATACCATTTTGGATGGAGTGAGTTGAAGGGGATTCTCTGGGGTAACTGGAAATACATATCTGCCCCGAAACCTGAGCTATACGATATTTCTTCTGATCCTATGGAGATTAGAAATCTATACAGAGAGAAAGAAGATATAGCAAAGAAATTAAAGGGTTTTCTTGAGGAAATAACTGAAAGGAATTCTTTAAAGGAAGAGGTTAAATATCAGAATCTTGATCAGGAAACAATGGAGAAACTTGCTGCCCTCGGTTACATTGGGAGTTTCGTTGAGGAAAAAGGGACTGAAATCAGAGAGCTTGCTGATCCTAAGGATAAAATTGAGTTGTTCAACCTTTTAGTTACCTGTAAAGAGGACACTCTTTCAGGTAATTATAAGAGCGCAATTGAAAAGATTGAAAAGATAATAAAAGAAGATCCCAACATTCCTGATGCTCATTTCTCCCTTGGGAATGTTTATTGGAAAATGGGTGAATACGATAAAGCAATTGCTTCCTTTAAAAAAGCCCTTGAGATAAATCCAAAATTTGACTTCGCAATGATAAATTTGGCAAACATATACAGAATATTAAAAAGATTTGATGAAGCTCTTGAGATGATCGATGAGTTTTTGTCTTTGAATCCTAAAGATGCTCAGGGTTATTTTATAAGAGGCGACATTTATCTTGAGAAGAAAGAGTTTGAAAAAGCAATGGAAGATTTTCGAAGGTCTATTTCTTTCTCCACAACAATTGCGGATGCCTACAACGGAATAGGGGTAATATATTATGTTAAAAATGAGCTTGATAAGGCTGAGGAAAGTATCAAGAAAGCAATAGAGCTAAATCCAAAGGTGAGAAATGCCCATTTCAACCTTGCTCAAGTCTATGAGAAGAGAGGGGATATTGCTTCCGCAATAAAGGAGTATGAAATTGAGACAGAAAATTATCCCTTAAATTTTAAAGCTCATTTCAATCTCGGTAAGCTTTACAGTGAAAAGGGAATGCAAAAGGAGGCTGTTGATAGATTCATGAAAACCGTTGACATCGTTCCTGACTTCTCCCTTGGACATCTTTATCTTGCTAAAGCCTTGATGGATTCTGGCAATCTTTTATCTGCTATTGAACATGCGAAAAAGGGTCTTTCCCTTAAACCGCCCAGGGAATATGCTCCTCTTGGACATTTCATCCTTGCTGACATTTACAACAGGATGGGGAAATTTGCTGATGCAGAGTCAGAATATCAAAAAGGAAGAGCTTTAATTGGTAGGTGAAAAAGTCAAAATGTTTGCTTCCTTGCTTTAAAGTGTATAAAATAGATAGACTGTTTCGGAGGAATTCATGGGAAGCGTTAAAGACTTGGTTATTCTAAAAGAGGCAAAGGGAGGAAAGCCAGGGATTGGAAGATTTGTTTTCTCTGATAGATATTCGGTTTTTGATTGGGGAGAAATGCCGGACCACATTTTAAACAAAGGGAAATCAATATGTATTGTAACTGCCTATTTTTTTGAAGAACTGGAGAAGATTGGAATAAAGACTCACTATTTAGGGCTCCTTGAAGATGGGAGACTCAAAAATCTTAAGGATTTGAAAGAAGCCTCTAATATTCTTGGTATGAAATTGCTCAGAGTTTTAAAACCATCAGTTATAAATGGGAAATACGATTATTCTATTTACAGAAAAGAAAGAGTCAATTTTTTAATTCCCCTTGAGGTTATTTATAGAAACTCTTTGCCCGAGGGCTCATCAGTATTTAAAAGGTTAAAGGAAGGAACTTTGAAATTAGAAGATTTAAATCTCAAAGAAATGCCAAAACCTGGTGATGCTCTTCAAAGTCCAATAATAGACTTTTCCACAAAACTTGAGAGTACAGACAGGTATTTAAAATATGAAGAGGCGATGGAGATTGCAGGTCTTTCTGAGGAAGAGATAAAGAAGGTTAAAGAAATAAGCCTGAAAATAAATTATATAATTACAGATAAAGTAAGAAAGATAGGACTTTTTAATGAAGATGGAAAGTTTGAATTTGGTTTCGATGAGAAAAGAAATTTAATTCTGGTTGATGCCATTGGGACTCTTGATGAATGCAGGTTTACATATGAAGGGATTCCTGTTAGTAAAGAGATTGCAAGGATCTATTACAGGAAAACAGATTGGTTTAAAGATGTGGATGGTGCAAAGAAAGTCGATAAATTAAACTGGAAATCAATAGTGAAAAGTTATCCTCCACCTCTTCCACCAGAACTGGCAGAATCAATTTCCTTAATTTATCAGGCATATGCCAATGAAATAACAGGAAGGGAATGGTTCAAAGCTCCGCCTTTGAGAGAAATTTTGGGAGGGGTAAAGAGATTTATTTAGAGAATCCAATTTGATTTATCTCTTTTTGAAAAGTATTTTCTCCCTCTTTGATTTCGAATATCTTTCTTGACTTTTTAAAGAGAAACAATATTTTGGTAAATAGAATTTTCTTTTTCTTAAATAAAATGTTATAGTGTAAATTGGAGGTTTAAATGAAAAAAAGTTGTGTTTTTCTGTGGGTTCTCTTCTTTGCTCTCCAGACAGGATTGGTTTTTGCTGGAATAGAGTGGCAGACTAAGAGTGTTTTTAAATCAGGAGAGAAGGAAACAAATTATATTCTCTCCCATCTCTACGCTCAAGGTGGAAATGTGAGAGAGGAATTTGTTGAAATGGGAAAGAAATCAGATCCTAATCGAAAAGAAGGAGGATACTGGATTTACAAAAGTGGAACTAACATGGTTATAGTTGTTGATCCTGAAGAGAAAACCTATATGGAAGTTGATATGGATAAAATTCTGCAAATGGGTGGAGCAATTGCAAAGCTAATGAAAATAACTATCACAAATCCCAGTGTTGAGGTATCAAAAATTGGATCAGAAGTTTTAGGAAAGTATAAATGTGATCACTATTTAATTAAGACATCTTATGATATAGAGACGAAAGTAGCTTTCATAAAATCTAAAAATCATGTGGAGGAGATAAAGGAAATATGGGCGACTAATGACATTCCATCCATGGAATTAGCAGGAGGCTTCAAGAACAAATCTTTTAAAACAGGGATGGAAGATATTGACAGACTAATTGAAAAAGAGATGCAGGCACAAAGGGATATGGGATTTGTTTTGAAATCAATTACAACTCAGAAAAATACAGATAAAAAAGGTAAGGTCGAGACAAATATAACAGAGACAAATGTCATAGACATAACATTTAAGAACATTTCCGATGAATTATTCAAAGTTCCTGCTGGATATAAAAAGATTGATTTTACAAGCCCTGAAGAGTAGAGAAAGGAACACTATCGGATAAAATTATAAAGATTCAAATTAATCCATACTCTTTATTGATTTTTCAATAATTATTAAGTAAAATTTATCTTTTAGAGAAATGGGTAAGGATTATAAAGACACACTAAATCTTCCAAAGACTTCCTTTCCAATGAAAGCAGACCTTCCTCAAAGGGAGCCCCTTATCTTACAGAAATGGGAGAAAATTGACATTTATAGGAAAATCCTTGAGAGGAGAAAGGACTCTCCTCTATTCGTCCTTCATGATGGTCCACCTTATGCCAATGGTAACATTCATCTTGGTCATGCATTAAATAAAATCCTTAAAGATTTTATTGTCAAATCAAGGAGCATGGAAGGTTTTAAAGCTCCATTTCTTCCTGGCTGGGATTGTCATGGTCTTCCGATTGAACACAAGGTAGATCAGATTTTGAAGGATAAAAAGAAAAAACTAAGTCCTTTAGAGATAAGAGAAGAATGTAAAGCATATGCCGAAAAGTATGTAAATATTCAGAGGGAGGAGTTTAAGAGGCTTGGTGTTTTTGGTTCCTGGGATACCCCATATCTTACAATGGACCCAGAATATGAAGCGGATATAATCCGTTATCTTGCAACATTCTTTAAATCGGGAGAAGTTTATAGAAAGAAAAAGCCAGTTTTATGGTGCATTCATTGCGAAACTGCCCTTGCGGAGGCTGAAATTGAATATCATGAGCATACCTCTCCTTCAATCTGGGTTCTATTCCCATTAAGCTCTGATTTTTATGAAAGGTTCCCTTTTCTTAAAGGGAAGGACTCCTTTGTAATAATATGGACAACAACTCCATGGACATTACCAGCAAATCTTGCGGTTGCCCTGCATCCTGATTTTATTTATTCTTTTTTCGAGACAGAGGAGAAAATTTACCTGATTGCGGATTCTCTTTTTGAAAGCATAACTAAAAAGTTGCAGTTTAAAGAGCCAAAGATAATAAAGAAAGTTAAAGGAGCTGAGCTTGAAGGTTTAAATGCAATTCATCCCTTCTATGAAAGAAAGTCTCTAATTATCCTTGCAGATTATGTAAATCTTGAACAAGGAACTGGATGTGTCCACACTGCTCCAGGGCATGGAGAAGAGGACTACTATTCAGGAGTAAAATACAACCTTGAGATTTACAACCCTGTAGATGAAAAGGGAAGATTTGTAAGCAATTTGCCTCTTTTTGGCAGCTTACAGGTATTTGAAGCAAATCCTTTAATTGTAGAGGAACTGAAAAAGAGGGGGAAACTACTTCTCTCTGAGGAAATTACCCACTCCTATCCCCATTGCTGGAGATGTAAAAATCCTGTAATCTTCAGGGCAACTGAGCAATGGTTTATTTCTATGGATTCAGGATCTTTAAGAAATAGAGCCATAGAGGCTGTGAAAAAAGTAAGATGGATTCCAGAGTGGGGTATGGAGAGAATAACAAATATGTATCTTTCAAGCCCTGATTGGTGTATATCGCGTCAGAGGACATGGGGAGTTCCTATTCCAGTATTTTTCTGTAAGAACTGTAATGAGGTTCTTGATAAATGGGAAATAATGGATAGAGTGGCAGAAATTTTCAGTAAGGAGGGCTCAAATAGCTGGTTTATAAGGGATGCAAACTATTTTATTCCTGAAGGAACAAAATGTGGAAAGTGTGGAGGAAGGGATTTTAGAAAGGAGACAGACATTCTCGATGTGTGGTTTGAGTCTGGCTCTTCCCATTCAGTTCTTGAAAGGGATCCCGAACACAAATGGCCTGCTGATGTTTACATTGAAGGGAATGACCAGTATAGAGGATGGTTCAACAAATCCCTTATTGTCGGGCTATCTGCAAAGGGAGATTCTCCCTTTAAAATTGTAATAACCCATGGATGGGTTCTTGATGAGCAGGGAAGGACAATGCACAAGTCTCTTGGGAATGTAATATCCCCTCAGGAGATAATTGATAAAAAGGGAGCAGAAATCTTAAGGCTATGGGTTGCAAGTTTCAATTACAAAGAGGATGTGAAGCTTGGCTCTGAAATTCTCGAAAGGCTCACTGAAGCGTATAGGAAGATAAGAAATACTTGGAGGTTCATGCTTGGCAACCTTTATGATTTCAATCCTTCCAAGGATATGATTACCAAAGAAAGAATGAATTCCTTTGATCTTTACATTCTCGAAAAATGGAGGGGAAAGGCGAAGGAAGTTCTTGAGGCTTATAGGAATTTTGAGTATCACTCAATTTATCATACCATATACAACTTTTTTACAGTTGATCTTAGCGCTCTATATCTTGATATTATAAAGGATAGGTTATATTGTTCCCATCCTGAGTCTGAAGAAAGAAGATCAGCTCAAACTGCTATTTTCATTATTTTGAAAGAAAGCCTCCTCCTATTTTCTCCAGTTCTTCCCTTCACCTCAGAAGAAGCTTGGGAATTCTTACCTTATTTTGAAGGTAAAGAAAATTCCATCTTTCTTCATACTTTCCCTGATTTGGATAAAGTCTGGCTTGAAGAAGAAATGTTAAGGGAATGGGAATCTGTTTTAGATATAAGGGAAATGGTTTTAAAGGCTTTGGAAATTGAAAGGAGCAAAAAAACAATGGGTAATTCCTTAGAGGCAAAAGTGATTTTGAAATACCCTGAAAGCTATGAAAAATTGATTGAGAAATTCAAGGATTTCCTTCCTTCAATTTTTATTGTTTCTCAAGTTGAAACTATTGCTGGAAATGAATTGGAAGTTAATGTTTTAAAGGCTGATGGAGAGAAATGCCAGAGATGCTGGAATTACTCATTGAGTGTTGGAAAGGATAAGGATTTTCCAGATCTCTGCCCGAGATGTGTAGAGGTTATAAAAAAACTCCAATGAAAAGATTAGTTTGGATTAGTGTAATAGCCAATGTTTTCTTTCTCGATATTTTTTCCAAACTTCTGGTAAAAAGGTATGTCCCTTTTTATGGAGAAAAGGAAATAATACCAAATTTTTTCTCAATTACAAATATAGTAAATAGGGGAACTGTCTTTGGCTTTTTTTCAACTCATGAAAGAGGATTTCTTTACTTTATTTTTTTAGCCCTTTCTATTTTTGCCTTCATTTTAATTTTATATGTTTTCTTCAAGACATCTTCTAATGAAATAATTGCCAACCTTTCCTTTTCCTTTATAATTGGAGGAGCTCTCGGTAATATTTTCGATAGAATTGTCAATGGAGGAGTTACTGATTTTATAGATATTTATTATGGTTCCTTCCGCTGGCCCACTTTTAACCTTGCTGATTCCTTCATTACCATTGGAGCTATATTAATAATTGGAGAGATGATTTTGCATAGGAAGAGAAGAGTATGTTCCCTGTCTTCATAAAAATTGGCTCCTTAACAATTTACACTTATGGGTTCCTTTTGGCTATAGGATTTCTTCTTGCTTTATTTTTATTTGAATGGAATCTAAAAAAAGCTGGACTTCCTGTAAAGGAATTATCAAATCTGGTTTTTTATCTTTTCATAGTAGCTTTTTTGGGAAGTAAAATTTTAATGATTCTGGTCGAGTATAAGTATTATATTACCTATCCCAAAGAAATCTTAGGCTCCCTTAGAGCGGGAGGACACTTTTTTGGTGCTCTTTTATTCGGCATACCCTTTGCCCTAATTTATTTAAAGAAAAAGAAAATACCTTTTTTACCTGTTTCTGATATTTTTGCTCCCTCAATAGCTCTTGCCCATGCCTTTGGAAGACTTGGATGTTTTTCTGCGGGTTGTTGTTATGGCAGAGAGATCAATTGCCCAATTTCTATTACCTTTACAAATCCAATCGCTCACCAGAATACGGGTGTTCCCCTTGGAGTTCCACTATTTCCAACTCAACTTGCTGAGGCAATCTTTAATTTTGCCAATTTCTTCTTTTTATTTTATCTTCTAAAAAAGAAGGTGAAGGAGGGTAAGGTTTTTTCCTTTTATATTCTGAACTATTCTATATGGAGATTTTTAATTGAATTCTTCAGAGGCGATCCTGATAGGGGGATAATCTTTTATAAACCATTTACATTTTCAGTTCCTCAAATAATTTCAATAATAGGAATTATCTTTTCAATTTTCCTTTTTTCCTATATAAAAAAGAAAAAATGACTCTTTATGGCTAAGGAAGGGGAAAGGAAAGATTTTATTGTCGGAAAAGAAGATGAGGGGAAAAGGCTTGATCTCTTTCTATCCTCAAAACTTTTAGAATTTACTCGTTCCAAGATTCAAAAGCTTATAAAAGAAAAAAAAGTATCAGTATCAGGAAGGTATGAAAAAAGTGGATATAAAGTAAAAAAGGGCGAAAGGATTGAGGTAGTAATTCCTGAAAAGGTAGAATCAGGAATAATCCCCGAAAATATCCCAATTAAAATCCTTTACGAAGATGAAGATATAATTGTTATTGACAAACCCTCAGGAATGGTTGTTCACCCAGGAGCTGGAGTGGAAAGGGGAACTATTGTAAATGCATTGCTATTTTACAGACCCGAAATTGCCAATGTTGGCTCCGATAAAAGACCAGGGATTGTCCACAGACTTGATAAGGAAACTTCAGGAGTTATGATTGTAGCAAAAAATGATTTCTCTTATCATTTTCTTCAAAAAGAGTTTAAAGAGAGACGAGTGAATAAAGAGTATATAGCAATAGTAAAATGCAATTTAAAAAAGATGAAAGGAGTGATCGAGCTTCCAATTGGAAGAGATAAAAAGGATAGAAAGAAAATTTCAGAAAGGACTAAAAAACCAAGGGAGGCGTTTACAGAGTATGAAGTTGTAAGGGAGATAAATAATATAAAGATTCTTTCTGTAAAGCCCAGGACTGGAAGAACTCACCAGATAAGGGTTCATTTGAAATCAATTGGATGCCCAATTCTCGGTGATAAAAAATACGGAGGGCTTCCTTACAAAAGACTTGCCCTTCACAGTTATTCTATCTCCTTCATCCACCCCTCTACAGGCAAGAAGGTTAAATTTGTTTCTCCATTACCAGAGGATTTTATTTAGAGAGAAAAACCCTTTACAAGTTTTGCGACTGTTGCCTTGACTATTGCTTCCATGGTCTCGAAAACACCAACCCCCTTTAATGCAACAGCCTCAAAATAAGGCTCATTTTTAAGTCTCAGTCCCTTTAACATCTCCTCCACACTCATAATTTTTGGAAGATCTCTTTTGTTTAATTGAAGTACATAGGGTATATCATTGAAGTTATAACCATATTCTTTAAGATTTTCCATCAAATTCTCGACACTTTCAAGATTTGCATCGTATCTCTCAACCTGAGAATCTGCTACAAATACAAGTCCATCGACACCTTTAAGGACAAGTTTTCTCGTTGCATTGTAGTAAACCTGTCCAGGGACTGTATAGAAATGACATCTCACTTTATATCCTCCCTTCAAAGTTCCTATATCAAGGGGGAGGAAGTCAAAGAAAAGGGTTCTGTCGGTCTCTGTAGGAAGGGTGACAAGGGGTCCCTTTCTATGATGGTCAAGATGATTGTGGATATACTGTAAATTCGTTGTTTTTCCTCCGAGTCCTGGACCATAATAAACAATTTTTAAATGTATTTCTTTTGTGAAATTGTTTATGAACGGCATGGACTATCTGCCTCTAAATAATTTTTCAATATCGTCATCGGTTATTTCAGAAAAGGGTGGAGGGGAGCTCGGTAATTCACCTCTTTCCTTTTTCTTTTCAATATTATCAAAGACAGCGCTGAGCTCAGAGGAAGCCTTTTTAACCCTTAATCTTACAAGCCCAAGGGATGTCTTTTCGTCAAAAATCACTCCAAGGATAATGTGATTCCCAATTGGTGAGATATGCATATTTTCCTTCTCACCCTCATGGAAAAGGGAATGAAATCCCTTTGAACCGAGAAGTTTAGCAAGACTATCTGTGGCAGCTACATTTCCAGCAGTAAGAGAAGCGAGAGCTGTAGAGTCAAGTTCGTCGAGATCTCCTATTATTGCAATTGCCTGCCCATTTCTGTCAGCAAGGAATACAAGCCTTGAATTAGACTCTTCCTTTAGTCGCGAAAGTATTTTCCTTATTTCGTGATATTCGTCATCATATAGAATAAAAATATCATTCATTCCTTTTTCATTTTAAATTAAATTTTATTTCAAGTAAAATAATTTAAATCGTGGTCAGTTTTTTGAGATATTCCCAATCTTCGTCGACTTTTTTCTGAATTTCTTCCAGAAGCCATCGGTTCTTCTCTTTAAGAAGATGGGAAAATCTTCCCTGCATCTTAAACCACTCCTCAACAGGTTTCTTTTCTTTAGGGAAATAGGTGATTCTGAACTTTCCATTTTCATATTCCCAAAGGGGCCATATGCAGGTGTCAACTGCCATCTGGGTTATTTTAACAGTATCTTCTGTGTTGTATTTCCATTCAGTCGGGCAAGCGGTAAGAACATTTAAGAAAGCTGGACCCTTGGCTTCAAAGGCTTTCTTTGCTTTATTGTATAAATCCTGCCAGCGGGATGGCGCAGATTGACCAACATAGGAAACATTGTGGGCAGCTATTATTTTAGCAAGGTCCTTTCTCCATTGAAGTTTGCCTGGTAAAACAGCTCCTGCGGGAGAGGTTGTAGTTGATGCACCCTCAGGGGTTGCAGATGACCTCTGACCTCCTGTGTTGGCATAAACCTGGTTGTCATAGCAAAGATAAACCATTTTATGCCCTCGCTCCATTGCTCCAGATAGAGCTTGAAAACCTATATCGTAAGTTCCACCATCTCCACCAATAGCGAGGAAATTCACTTCTTCATTTATTTTTCCTTGCTTTTTTAAAGCCCTATAAGCAGTCTCAACACCTGCAATGGTGGCAGCTGCATTCTCAAAGGCAGAGTGAATCCAGGGAATTCTCCATGCTGTATAAGGAAACATCGTTGAACAAACTTCAAGACATCCAGTAGCATTTGCTACAACTACTGGTGCTTCCGATGCTCTTAAAACAAATCTTAAAATAAGAGGAATACTGCAACCAGGGCAAAGCCCATGACCTGAGACAAATCTATCTTCTAATTTTGCAAGGTCTTTTAAAGCTACCATTTTTCTTCTCCTTTTATTCTCTCAGATTTAAATAATTTATTAGCTCACCCTTCCAGCCTTTTTTAGTTGATTCTTCAAGTTTATGGAAAGCTTCCTCAATATTATCAATTGTAACATCCCTTCCACCAAGTCCGTAAATGAAGTTTAGAACAACAGGTCTTCTGTAAAGCTGGTATAAGGCGGATCTTATTTCTGTGAATAGGGGAGCCCCAAAGCCGCCAGGGCTTGTAGACCTGTCCATAACACCTACAGCTTTCGCTCCTTTTAAAGATTCTGTAAGCTCTCTGTATGGAAAAGGTCTAAGAACCCTTAGCTTTAACATTCCAACTTTTTTCCCTTTTTCTCTCATAGTCTCTACAACTGCTCTTGCTGTTCCTGCAGCAGATCCCATTACAACCATAACAAATTCAGCGTCATCAGTCATATATTTTTCAAAGAAATCATATTCTCGTCCAAATTTCTCGCCGAATTCCTTCCCTACCTTTTTGATTACTTCCCTTGAATTTTCAATTCCTTCAATCTGATTTCTTTTCATTTCAAAGTAGTAGTCAGTGAAAACAATAGAACCTATTGTGCCAGGATTCTTAATGTTCAGAAGCGAAATTGGAGGATTGTATTCACCTATAAATTTTTTGACCTTTTCATCCTCTTCAACAATAACATTCTCTGCAGAATGGCTTGTAACAAAGCCATCAAAACCTACAAGAACTGGAGTTCTAACTTCAGGATTCTCTGCAATCTTTATTGCCTGAATCATATTGTCGTAAGCTTCCTGGGGATTTTCTGAATAAAGTTGTATCCATCCAGAGTCTCTCGCACCAAATGTATCGGAGTGGTCACCATGGATGTTTATTGGAGCAGATAAAGCTCTGCAGGCAACAGCTGTGACAATTGGAAGTCTCAATCCTGCTGCAATGTAAAGGAGCTCCCACATAAGAGCAAGACCTTGAGACGCTGTAGCAGTAACAACCCTTGCACCAGCTGCAGATGCTCCGATGCACATACTCATTGCACTATGCTCAGACTCTGGGCAGACAAACTCAGATTTTATTATTCCATCTGCAACAAATTGGGCAACATACTGGACAACAGCAGTTGATGGTGTTATTGGATAGGCAGCGACAACATCAGGCTCTATCTGTCTTATGGCTTCAGCTACAGAAGCATTACCAGTTAAAATTGTTATTTTTCCCATCTTTTCTCTCCTTTCACAGGGAAATTTCTTCAGTAACCATTTCCAGGGACTTTGGTTTTGTCGGGCACTCTACAACGCAGATTCCGCAACCTTTGCAGTAATCATAGTTGATTCCTTTCATCTTTCCTTCCTCTACTATAATTGCTGAGTCAGGGCAGAAAGCCCAGCAGAATAAACAATGGATGCAAGTTTCTGAATGAAAGATTGGTCTTTCAGCTGAACGGAATGTCCCTGTTTTGTTCTTCAAAGAATTTCCAGGCTCAGGATTTAAAGTTCCTATGTGTAATTGCTTCCATCCTAATTTCATGATCCTTTTACCTCCTTGTAAGCTCTTTCAATTGTCCTTAAATTAGCCTCAACCACTTCCTTTTTTAACTTCTTTTCCAGCGATGTCCTAACCCTCTCTTTAAATTTTTCCATCTCCATCATTCCTGTCACCTTGAAAAGAGCTGCGAGCATTGGAATGTTCGGAATTGGTCTTCCAATTTCTTCATTGGCAATCTTGTAAGCGTCAATTGAGTAAACCTTTCTCGGGTGGAGCTTTAGCCTTTCTTTTATGTAGGCGGGGTCAAGAGTTGAGTTTGTTATTATAATTCCATCATCTGGAGTCCCTTCAGCGAAGTTTATAAGACCGAGGAGAGTTGGATCAGTAACAACAACAATTTTTGGATTTGTAATCTCCTGGTGAATTGTTATGGGTTTTGAACTGATTCTGTTGTAAGCGGAAATAGGAGCACCTCTCTTCTCAGCCCCAAAATTTGGAAAAGCCTGAACAAATTTTCCTTCATGGGCAAGAATCTCAGCCAGGGTTTCAGCTGCTGTTACAACTCCCTGGCCAGCTCTCCCATGCCACCGAATTTCTAAGATATCATGATTCCTTGACATAATGCCTCCTAAAGAATTCATTTTAAATCACTGAGAGAAAACTTGCAAATAAGATGATATTTCGACAGTTCTTTAAATATATAAAGTTGAACAGTGATGATTTTTACAAAACAATATTGTCTTATTTCTAAGAGAAATATTGAAAACTTGACAGAAAATTTTAAATTAAATAAAATCAAAGAAGTTCAAGGTGGATGATGATTGAGATAAAGTCTTTCTCCAAGTCAGATGTTGGCAAGGTCAGGCAGAACAACGAGGATTTTTATGGAGAGTTCTTGATTGAGCCTGAGCACAGGGTTTTTCTGGTTGCTGATGGAATGGGAGGGCATAATGCGGGGGAGGTTGCGAGCAGGCTTGCTGTTTTGACCTTTTTTGAAAATTACAAGAATTACTTTGAAGAGTTGAAAGAGCCTGAAAGGGCTATAGAAATGGCATTTCATGATGCAAATAGAAGAGTTTTCGAGGAGGGAGCCGGGAAGGAGTCCCAACATGGAATGGGGACAACTCTTTCAGTCCTTGTCTTAAAGGGTGAAGAGGCTTTTTTAGGCCATGTTGGAGACTCGAGGATTTATTTGATAAGAGAGGGTGAGTGCAAGAAACTGACAAAGGATCATTCCCTTGTGGGAAAAATGAAGGAAAATGGAGTTATTACTGAAGAGGAGGCAAGGGTTCATCCAAGAAGGAATATTCTTTATCTTTCCCTTGGTGTAAAGGAGAGTATAACCCCACAGATTAGTGGTGGAATAAAAGTAAAGGAAGGTGATATATTTGTAGTTTGCACTGACGGTTTGACTAACATGGTTGCGGATGAGGAGATCAAAATAATTGCAATCAATAATCCTCCCAAAAAGGCTGTTGAGAAGATGATTGAGATTGCGAGAGAGAGGGGAGCTCCTGATAATGTTACAGTAGAGGTTATTAAAATCGAAAAGAGTGAAGATGAGACTACAAAAAAAATAAAAATCAAAAAGAAAAGAAGGTTCGGCATCTTTTAATTTAATGATAAGGTCAATCTTGATTATTTCCCTCTATGTTTTCCTTACCATAACGGTCGGAATACCAGCTCTTTTTTTATCTTTCATTACAGGGGAAAAGGATTTCCTTTTTAAAGTCGGGAAATTTGGGCTTTTTCTTTCAAAACCTCTTTTTGGGATGAAACTCAAAATATACGGAATAGAAAAGATCGATTTTAATCGCCCCCATATCTTCATGGCAAATCATTTAAGTCTGATAGATGCTCCTCTCCTTTTTTTACTCCTACCAATACCTGTTAGAATCTTTCCTAAAAAGGAACTGTTTAAAATTCCTGTGATTGGAAAAGGTATGGAGAGGATAGGTTTTATTCCTGTTGACAGGAGTGACAGTAGTAAAGGAAGATTGGCAATCGAAAAAGGGGTTGAGATGATAAAAGAAAAGGGGTGGTCATTTCTGATATTTCCTGAAGGAACAAGATCCTGGAATGGGAATCTTCTCCCTTTTAAAAAGGGAGGTTTTATCCTATCTATAAAGTCAGGAGTTCCCATTGTGCCTATAACAATAAAAGGAACGAGAGAGATGCTACCGAGGGGTAAATTCTCTATTAAGAAAGGAACTGTTGAAGTAAAATTTCATGAGCCAATTTCTCCTAAGGATTATAGTATAGAAAAAAAGGAAGAATTACTTCAAAAAGTGAGAGAAGTTTTTGAGAAGGAGCTTTATAAATGAAAGATATTGTAGAAAGAGCAATAAAGGAATCTGAAAATTTAAAAATAGTTTTTTTTAAAGAAAATATGGAGAAGATATTAGAGGTTGGAAGGGAAATTGCAGAGAGTATAAAGGAAAAGAAAAAAATTTTGATTTTCGGAAATGGTGGCTCTGCTTCAGATGCTCAGCATTTTGCAGGAGAAATGGTAAATAAGTTTAAAAGGGAGAGAGCACCTCTTCCAGCAATTGCCCTAACAACTGATACATCTGTAATAACTTCGATCGCCAATGATTTCTCCTTTGAAGAGGTTTTCAAAAAACAAGTTGAGGCTCTTGGCAATGAAGGGGATTGGGTAATAGCAATATCAACATCAGGAACTTCCCCTAATGTTTTAAAAGCAATCGAAAAGGCAAAGGAAATGGGACTTAAGGTCTTATTCCTTACTGGTGAAGGAGGGAAAGAATTCAAAAAGGCTGATTATGTCCTTTCAGTCCCATCAAAGAACACTCCGAGGGTTCAGGAAGTCCACATATTTATTCTTCACATCCTTTGTGAGATAATTGAATATAGTCTATTTAATAAATAAGGAGCCATAAATGAATACTTCAAAAAGGCTTGAGTCTTTACAACCATCTTCAACATTTATTTTTATGTCCAAGGCAATGGAACTTAAAAAGAAGGGAATAGATGTTATTGATTTGAGTGTGGGAGAGCCTGAGCTTCCCACCCCGGAAAATGTTAAAAGCGTTGGTATTAAAGCAATAGAGGAGAATTTTACAAAATATACACCAACTGCAGGGATTGTGGAACTGAGAAATATAATTGCGGAAGATTACAGTAGAAAAACAGGTGTTAAATTTGAGCCTAAGGAAGTAATTGTAACTCCAGGGAGTAAATTTGGACTTTTTCTTTCAGCTCTTGCTTTATTCGATGAAGGTGATGAGGTCATAATACCTTCTCCTTACTGGGTCACATATCCTGAACAAGTGAAGCTATGCGGAGCTATTCCTGTTTTTGTTCCTCTTGTTGAGGATGATGGAAAAATAAATTTTAAAGGAGAGAAGATAATTCCTTACATAAATGAAAAAACAAAAGCTGTAATTCTAAATTATCCTTCAAATCCTTCTGGCTCTGTAATTGATGAGGAAGGTCTTAAAAGGCTTTGTGAACTTTCTTGAGAAGAAGGATTTTACATAATAATAGATGAATGT
>CAZFCI010000133.1:0-3379 GCA_964517525.1 uncultured Clostridia bacterium
ATATTTATTGAAACTCAAAGGTGGGAGGTGATTCTATGAAATTTGTAATGAAAAGAGAGATTATACCTATTTTGGTTCTAATTATTTTTATCGATGCCTCAATATACTTTTATAAGACTCTCCCCGAGATAATACCATCCCATTTTGACATTCATGGAAACCCTTATAGTTATATGCCAAAAAACTACTTCATGTTCATAATTTTTGCCATTCTTTTGGGACTATATATCATTTTAACCTTTATCCCCTTCATTGATCCTTTCTGGAAAAAAATTCAATCTAAATATTCTCTCTTGCTTCTGTTAAGGGATTTTGTTCTCCTATTCTTCCTCTACTTTTATATTATTGCTCTCATTGCAGGAAAAGAAGGTCATTTGAGAACTCTCCATCTCGGCATAGGATTTGGACTTCTTTTTGCCCTTCTTGGAAATTATCTTCCAAAGCTACCTCGAAACTTTTTCTTTGGGATTCGAACTCCATGGACATTAGCCTCAGAGACTGTCTGGAGAAAAACCCACATTCTTGGTGGATGGCTTTTTTTCTTATCTGGAATTTTGATAATAATCCTTTCATATTTGAAAGTGAATCTTGGAATTTCTATTCTCATAACTCTTCTCCCTTTGCTCATAATAAGCGGTTTCCTCTACCCCTTTCTTCTCTACAAAAAGCTTCAGAGAGAAGGAAACAACAAGCTTCCTCAGTTATAAAAAAATGGTTCTGAGATAGGATATTGTATCATTGCACAAAGATTTTTTGACAGAAAGGAATTGATTGAATATTATGAAAGGTTAAAGGAGAAGTTATGAAGAAGTTATTTTTGTTTTTTGTAATCCTTTCGTTCTTTTTAATTCCTCTTTTTTCTCAAACCAACAGTGAGCTTAAAAAGGTAATGAATGAGATTGAAAAAGCAGGTGGATTGGAAAAATATCCTGATGCTAACCTTCTTGTAGTTTTCGACAAATATAATGTTAGGTTTGAGGAGAGTGGAGATTTTACCTCAAAGGAACATACCCTTGTAAAGATACTTACAGAAAAAGGAAAGAGGGATTATTCTGTCAAGAAGATTCCATATCATAAGAGATATTCAGAAGTGAAAATTAATCTTGCGAGGGTTATAAAAAAGGATGGAAGAGTTTTAGATGTTCCTCCGAATATGATAAAGGATGGAACCCTTGAAGAAGCTCAGCAGATGAACATTTTCGAGGAGAATTTCAGAAGATTAAGTGTTACATTCCCCTCTCTCGAAGTTGGAGATTCTTTTGAGACAATTGTCGAAATAAGATCAAAGCCTCTTATAAAGGGGCATTATAACGACATAATTCTTTTTCAGGATCTTGAACCAATAATAAATAGAGAAGCTGAAATTGATGCTCCGGCATCAAAGCCTTTGAAATTTATTGTAAAAAATGGTCAGCTCCAGTTTGAAAAGAAGAGAATTGGGGATAGAGTTATTTACAGATGGAAGAAGGAGAACTCTCCAAAGATAATTCAGGAAATTGGAATGGTTCCAATTACCGATGTTGCACTAAAGCTTGTTGTCAGCACATTTAAAGACTGGAAAGAGCTTTCAAGGTATGGAGAAAGTCTTAATGTTGGTAAGATTGATTCCAATGAAAAAATGAAGGAAAAGGTTGCTGAGCTTACAAAGGGTCTCAGAAAAGAGGAGGAGAAAATCATTGCCATTTTCAGATATGTTTCCAGTAAGGTCCGTTACATGGGCTCATCCATGGATCTTGGCGCATTTATTGAACCTCACCCTGCTACATATACCTTTGAAAAGGAATACGGAGTATGTAGAGATAAATCCATCCTCATGATTGCAATGTTGAAAGAGATAGGGGTAAAAGCATACGATGCTCTGATAAATATATCCCAGAACATCGAGAGGGAAGTTCCCTTGATATTTTTGGAACATGCCATAGTGGGTGTTGTTCTGAAAGATGGAAGAATAATATTTATGGATCCAACCCTGGAGTTGAGCTCAAGTTTTGGAGAGACCTATGTTGGAGGTAAATATGTTCTTCTCCTTGATAAAAAAGGGAAAGATCTCATAAAAGTTCCTCCTGTTCCAGCTGAGAAAAGTATGGGCTTAATAAGGGGAGAGACAAAGGTAAACAAAGATGGAAGCATTGAAGGAGAAGTAAAAATCTCAGGGATAGGATTTTATGATTTTCTTTTGAGAAGTGTTGCTAAACAGCTCCCATCTTTCCAATTCTCTATGGCATGGCAACAGCTCTCCCAGTTTCTCTCCCCGGGAACAAAGGTAGAAAATGTCAAATCTTCTGATTTTACAGACCTTTCCAAGCCCTATGAAATTGAGTTCAACTTTAGAACAAAAGATTATTTTGTGGATGCGGGAAAATTCAGGCTTTTATCAATCCCCCTTTCCTCCTGTGCCTTTGATGTTATGTTGATAGGCATCATTAAAAGTCTAACAAATCTGGAAGAGAGAAAATATCCCATTAATTTTGTTTCTTCCTTTGGGAGTAGAATTGAGGAAGAGATTACCTTCCCTGAAGAATTTTTGATAAAGGCTATTCCTGACCCAGTAAATATGATGAATGGTCCTGTAACTTTGAAAATAGAAACTAAAAAGAGCGGAAACAAGGTAATTTTTAAATTTGATTTCAGAATTGAAAAGGCAAAGATATCTCCTGAGGAATACAAGGGTTTAAGAGAAGTATCAAAAGCAATAAGAAGATTTCAGAGATCGATGGTAATTCTTGAGAAGAAATAAATTCGGAGGTAAAAGTGAAAAGAATTAATCTATTAATTTTATTTGTATTGATAGTTTCTTTTCAGATTTCTGCCCAGCAAAACATTGAGGAGGTTATCAAGAATTCTCCATCGAGCGGAAAGTATCCTGATGCCAGTGGAGCAATTCTTTATTCCCTTCAAAATTTCAAGCTCGATTCGGAAGGAAAAAGGGTAGAGGATAATATTTGGGTTTTGAAGATTTTCAATGTTCAGGGAAGGGAGAAATTCAGCGATTTCAGAATTCCTTTTGATAAAGATAAAGAAAGGGTTGAGTTAACAATAGGAAGGACATACAAATCTGACCTTTCCTATGTTGAGGTTGAAAAAGGAGCTATAAATGATGTTACTCCTCCCAACCTTTCCGATGCAGAGATTTATTCAAATCTTCTTCATAAAGTTGTATCCTTTCCTGCAGTAGAGCCATTAAAATTTCTTGTTATTAGTTATAAGAAAGAAGGGTTAGAGAAAGAGGATAATATTGATGGAATTGTGTATTTCCAGGGGGATGAGCCCATTCTTAAAAAAGAACTGATAATTGAAATTCCAAAGGGGAAAGATTTGAAGTACAAAATTGTAAATATTAATTTGGATTTAAAGGAAGACTTTAAAGAGAATTCAAAGA
>CAZFCI010000134.1:0-12766 GCA_964517525.1 uncultured Clostridia bacterium
GTTAAAAACTCTGATATTGACCTTTTGCTTTCTTCCCTTGAAGATGCTATACTTTTTGGGTATCCTTTGAATTATATGGATAGAATTTTGAAGGGAATAGAAAGGCTTTCGCAAGAGAATTTCTTGAGTATTGTAAATAAATATTTTAAAATAGAGTCTAACTTTATTGTTGTGGCTGGAAGAAAAGAAGCTTTGGTTGATTCTTTAAAAGATTTGGGAAAAACGGAAATTTATTTTAAAATAAATAATTCATGGGAGAGAGAAAAGTGAAAGAAATTGTGGAGATCATTCCGAACATCTCAGAGGCAAAGAGGGAAGATGTTCTGGAAAAGATTATCGAGCCTTTGAAAAATGTTGACAGTGCTTTCCTCCTCGATATAAAACCTGACAAAAGCCACAACAGGACTGTTATTACAATGATTGGAGAGGGAGAAGCAATACTCGAAGCTGGAATTACCCTTTACAGGAAAGCTGTTGAGCTTATTGATATGAGAAATCACAAGGGGGAGCATCCAAGGGTTGGAGCAGTTGATGTTTTTCCCTTCGTCCCAATAAAGAATGTTTCCATGGAATATTGTGTTGAACTTTCGAAGAGGCTCGCAGAAAAAGTTTGGAATGAATTTAAAATTCCCGTTTACTTTTATGAAGAATCTGCAACAAGGGAAGAGAGGAGAAATCTTCCTGATATAAGGAAGGGAGAATTTGAGGGATTTTTTGAGAAGATAAAGGATCCAAAATGGTATCCAGATGTTGGAGAACCTGTTGTTCATCCCACTGCTGGTGTAACTGTAATAGGTGCGAGGATGCCTTTAATTGCTTATAATATAAATCTTGGAACTTCTTCCATTGATATTGCCAATAAAATTGCAAAGGCAATAAGACATATAAGTGGTGGATTCAGGTATGTAAGGGCAATTGGGGTCATGCTGGAAGAAAGGAATATTGCTCAGGTATCGATTAACATGACCAATTACAAAAAGACTCCGCTTTTCAGGGTTATGGAGATGGTAAAAGCTGAGGCTGAAAGATACGGTGTACCTGTTATTGGTTCTGAAATTGTTGGACTTGTCCCTGAAGAAGCTTTGTTTGATGTTGCTGATTTTTATTTGAAACTTGAGAATTTTAGCTATGACCAGATCCTGGAAAGAAAGATTGAAAAAACTTTGGAAGAAAAAGGAATTAAGTAGTATAATGTATAAGGAATAAGAAAATGGCATTACAAGGATCTCTTGAAGATATTCATCTTTCGGACTTAATCCAGCTTGTAGGGGTTGCTGGAAAAACTGGAAGGTTTGTTTTGAAAAAAGATAATGAGATAGGAAGTGTTTACATTGATAATGGAAATATTGTCCATGCTGAATCGGGAAACAGGAAAGGAGAAGATGCCTTCTATTATCTCAGCACATGGGATAGAGGTGAGTTCAATTTTGAAGCCAATGTTAAAGCTCCTGAACAGACAATCGTCAAAAGTTACTCCAATCTGCTAATGGAAGCTGCAAGGAGAATGGATGAGTGGAAGATTTTAACGCGAAAAATTCCCTCGGAAAATTGCATACCTGAGTTCATTGTATTCGATGCAAAGGAGAGGAGACAGATAAATCTGACTACTCTTGAATGGATTGTGGTTTCAAAGATCGACGGAAGAAGAACTGTTGCTGATATCGCAAGGGAGTGCAATCTGAGTCTCTTTGACACAACAAAGATACTCTACGGCTTAATTGTTGCAGAGCTAATAAAAATCAAAACCCCTTAAAAGAAAATTTAAAAGTAGTCTAAGGGATTCAATTTGTAAATATGTTCTCTATATAACTTCGCTCTTCATTATCAAAACTCCTTTTATAAAGTCTCTTCCAGGTATTGGCTCTATTAACCATTTTAATTTTTTAAAGGGCTCAATTTCTCTAAGTCTTTCAATCTCTCTTTCCCCTGTTATGAATGAAACACCCTTCCTTGTAATTTCAATTTCTTTTATTAACTGTTCCTTTTTCTTGAAACCCATTGTGGTTATGTAATCAATTTTTGTATTCTTTCCTTTAAGAAAATGGATTGCAGATTTAAAATCCATTCTTAAAATCTCAAGCTGGTTTTTAAATCCTAATTTTTCAGAGGTGTAAATGAGATAGGTACTCTTTTTTAAAGATGGTTCTATCAGAATTCCCTCTGAATTTGGGTTAACAGTCTTAAAAATAAATGCTGGAAACCCTCCTCCTGAGCCAACATCTATAAAACTTTCAAAGGGTGAGATAAAGTTTGAATACCAGAGACTGATTTGAAGAAGGGATAAAAAATGGCTGTCGAAGTTCTTCCTCGAAACAAGATTGATCTTTTTATTCCACTCCTCAAGGATTTCGTAAAAAATTTTTAATTTTAAAATCCCTCCTTCAGAGACTCCCCATCTCTTCCCTTCCTCTATTAAACCGTAAATATTCTCCAATTTAACTCCTATTATTTTATGTAATGCCTTAAAATCTGAAGAGCTGAAGCAGTCATTCCAGATATTTTTGAGGCTTCGTATAAAGTTTTTGGCTTGAATTTTTCGAGCTTTTCAACTATTTCCCTTGATAGATTAGGAATTTTCTTGAAATCTATATTTTCAGGAATGAATCTTTCCATATCCCTCATCAATCTTTCAAATTCTTTTTTCTCCTTCTCAATATACCCTTTGTAAATTATTTCTGACTGAATATAAAGAATCTCTTCCCTTTTGAGGGGGGATAAAGTTGAAGGAAGAGCCTGAATTGCTTCTTCAATTCCTATTTTTTTACTCCTTAAAAGTTGAGCGTATGAAACCCCTTCCTTTCTTTTGTTTTCAAGAAAATCTATTCCCCTTTTCAAATCTTCCTTCCTCTTCATAACATCTTCATAGAGGGAAGGTTCTACTGTTCCTAATTTTAACCCATGTCTTAGAAGCCTTTCATCGCAGTTATCAATCCTTAAAAGAAGGCGGGATTCAGCCCTCGAGGTAAACATTCTGTAGGGCTCATCAACTCCCTTTGTAATTAGATCATCAATCATAACACCTATGTATGCCTCCTCCCTTGAAAGGACAAAGGGTTCTTCCCCCTTTATTTTCAAAGTAGCATTAATTCCAGCAATGATTCCCTGAGCAGAAGCCTCCTCATAACCAGTTGTTCCATTGATCTGTCCCGCAAGATATAAATTTTCAATTTCTCTACATTCAAGGGTATGGGAGATCTGATCAGGATAGACAAAATCATACTCTATGCCGTAGGCAGGTCTTAGCATAACCGCATTTTCAAGCCCCCTAATATTCTTTAAAATTTCCATCTGGGTCTCAAGGGGAAGACTTGAAGAAATACCATTTACATAAACTTCCTTTGTCTTCAGACCCTCTGGTTCCAGAAAGAACTGATGACGGTTCCTCTCTGGGAATTTTACAACTTTATCCTCAATAGAGGGGCAGTATCTAACTCCAATTCCTTTGATTTTTCCTGTATAAAGGGGAGATTTATGGAGGCTTTTTCTTATTATCTCATGAACCTTTTCATTGGTATAACCAATATAACATAGGATTTTATTCTCAAGCTTTTTCTTAGTTCTTATGGAAAATGGAATTGGATCAGCGTCGCCAGGTTGAGGTTCAAAAGCAGACCACTCTATTGAATCAGCGTGAAGTCTCATGGGGGTTCCTGTCTTCAATCTACCCATCCTTAGCCCCAATTTTTTAAGGGAATTGGAGAGTTCTAAAGAAGGGGGCTCATTGGCTCTTCCAGCAGGATAGGAGACAAGACCAATGTGGATTAAGCCATTAAGAAATGTTCCAGGAGAAAGAATGACAGCCTTTCCATATATTTCACTTCCATCCCTCAAAATAACTCCTTTTACTTTCCCCTTCTCAACAATTAAATCAACAACCTCGCCCTGGTAGATCTGGAGATTTGGGACCTTCTCAAGGTAAGATTTCATGGTGAATCTGTATAGGGCTTTATCACACTGAGCCCTTGGACCTTGAACAGCAGGTCCCTTTGAACTGTTTAACATTCTGAAGTGGATTCCAGTTTCATCAGTTATAAAACCCATTAATCCACCAAGGCAGTCTATTTCCCTTACAATATGTCCTTTCCCAAGTCCTCCAACTGCAGGATTGCATGACATCTGGGCAATGGTGTCAAGATTTAATGTAATTAATATGGTTTTACATCCCATTTTTGCAGAAATATGGGATGCCTCACATCCCGCATGCCCTCCTCCAACAACAATCAAATCAAAATTATTCATATCCTTCAGAATTTATAATATCTTAAAAGTCTGGTTTTTGACAAACTCCCCTTTATTTAGTTTTTCAGTGTTTGATTTCCTTTAAAACAACCAGATAGACAACTTTGTTATTGTATAGGCTATTAGCCCGCAAACAGGGAAAGTTAGAATCCATGCGGTTACAATCTCACCTCCAACCCCCCATCTTACAGCTGAAAACCTCTTCGATGCTCCAACTCCCATTATTGCTGTGTTTATTGTATGGGTTGTGCTTAATGGGATTCCGAGTCTCGAAGCTAATTCAATGGCTAAGGCTGCTGATGTCTCTGCTGAAAAGCCATGAACAGGTTGAAGGCATGTTAGCCGAATCCCCATGGTTTTTACTATTCTCCACCCTCCTATAGCAGTTCCAACAGCCATTGTAATCGCACAAAGAATAATGACCCAAAGGGGAATATGAAATACCTTTATATTACCTGTAATGTAAAGGGCGAGAGTCATAACCCCCATAAATTTTTGCCCATCATTGCTTCCATGGCTGAAAGCCATGAAAGCAGAGGAGAATATCTGTAACCTTCCGAAAATTTTTCTCATGGAATCAGGGGCTAATCCACCAAAAGTTCTGAAAATGAAAGTTGTTAGAAGAATGGCTAAGGTGAAACCCAAGAAAGTTGAAAATCCAAGTCCAATTATAACTTTTTTCCATCCACTCCATTCAAGGGAAGATAATCCTCCAGAGGCAAGTCCTGCTCCTGCAAGACCAGCTATTAATCCGTGACTCTCTGATGTTGGAAGCCCATAGAACCAGGCAAGAGTGCTCCAGACAACAATACCCACCATTGCTGCTCCAATTGTTGTAAGATTAACCATTTCAGGTTTTATTATTCCTTTACCAATTGTTACTGCAACTGCAGTCCCAGAAAGAGTTCCTATAAGATTCAATACAGCAGCCATTGCAACAGCCTGGAGAGGAGATAGAACTCTTGTTGAGACAACAGTTGCTATTGCATTGGGAGCATCAGTCCATCCATTAACAAATTCTGCTGATAGGATTAGTAAAAATACAAGAATCAAAGAAAGAGAAAGACCATCCATGGTATTTCTCCTCAGATATTTTTAAGGATGATCCCCTCCATAATATTTGCAACATCTTCACACTTGTCAATTGTGCTCTCAAGAGATTCATATATTTCCTTCACTCCCATCAATTTTATCGAATCCATTCCTCGAGAGTCTTTTTTGTTCATAAGTTCAAGCATTGCCTCCCTGAATATCTTATCTCCTTCGTTCTCAAGGGTGTTAATTTCAATACAAATTGATAGAATTTTGGGCATATCTTTTCTCTTTCTTAATAGTTTCAGAGTCTCGGAAATTTTCTTCATGGATTCTTTTATAATTCTTAAAAGATTCAGCATATGCTCATCAAATTTATTAATTTCATAAAGTTGAAGCTTAAAAATTGACTCCTCTGCAAGATCAATAACCTCATCGAGTTCATGGGACAGAGCATGGATATCCTCTCTGTCAAAGGGAGTAAGAAAGGTCTTATTCAATTTCTCAGCTATCTTATGAGTTATCTCATCACAATCATGCTCAAGAGCTTTGAATTTTCTTGATAGCTCCTTCAAATCAATCGAATCATTTTTTATTTCCTCGAGAAGTTGAGAGGCAATCAAAAATTTCCCAGCCTGCTCCTCAAATAGCTCAAAAAATACCGCCTCCCTTGGTAAAATTCCCATAATCAATCCTCCATTTAAAACATTATGATAATTTAAGATTAATTTTATTTCATGCTAACGATTCTGTCAAACAATCAAATAAGGGCTAAATCCTTTTACAAAATCAAGAATTAAATTCAATTTTCTGATTATTTAAAAGCATTCAAATCTGGAGATCTTCTTCTTTGACACCTAAAACTTTTAGTATTCTCAAGGATGCCGGGAGAATCTGGTTGTTGATGTAGTAATCGGTATCAACATTTTTCAAGTTTGCAAATTCTATTGGTTGAGCCCTTTCAGAGATTGAGCCTTTCCCCCTTTCAATTACAAATCCAATCACAGACCCCTCTCCTACAGATACTCCTTTTTCAAGGAGTTTCTTAGCAGCTCCTATATGGGGAGAAATTAGCTTGTACTCTGATATTGGTTTTGAAAGTTGCTCATATACAACAAGGTCTTTCAAATCAACTTCCAAATCCTTCAATTTTTTAATGTTTTCCTTTACAAGTTTAATAGCAGAATTAACATCCTTTTTTTCAAGAATTAGCTTGAGAATCCCTTCCTGGGTTTCTTTCGAAAGATTTGACCAATCCCTTCTGACCTTTTCAAGCCCTCTTATTTTAAGGTTTCCTTTCTCATCAATCAAAGCATACCTCTTTTTTGCAACACCCCCTCCAATCTCCTTAGGTATAAATATTCCCCTTGTATAGAAGTTTTCGAGCTCCATTCTCATAATTCCAGGAAGTTTTCTATTTATTTCCTCAAGGAAGGAAAGGAGAGACTCTTTATCCTTTCCATTAAGGGAAAGAAAAGCTGAATCTGTATCTCCATATATTGGTCTAAAGCCTGAAGATTTTGCCTCATCCATTACCTTTTTAATCCAGTATCTTCCATAGGAAGTTATTGACTCTGCACACTCTTTGGAATACCACTTGCTGGCAGGGAAAGCATAGTAACCGTAACTTGCATTTGCTATTGTTTTAAGTGCCATCTGACGATTGTTAAGAAGGTTGAATTCCACAGTTCCTGGGGGAAATCTCTTCATCTCTTCCTTTACCCTTTGCCTTTCTAAAAGGAGGTCATTTATAACAGTAGATTCAAATCCTCTCTTTCTTTTGCAAAACCAGTAAGGTAGATCTGGAACTTTTTGCCCATCTTCTTTGCAACAATCACAGTTGAGGGTTTCAGTAGAAATGTTATATGTAGAAATAATTGAGGGATAGAGGGATGCAAAGTCAATAACTGCTATGTTTTCATGGAGACCTGCTTCAGGCTCCTTTACATATCCTCCAATATAACTCTCCCTCTGTCTTTCCTGAATTTCCTCGAATCTTGGCTGATTTGGAATTATCCTTCCCATTTCCTTTCCCCTTTTTGTGTAGTACCACTCGACAAGCTGGCTATACATCATCCTTGATACATCAAAGAGACTCTGCCCAACAATTTTTGTAAGTTCACATATCTGGGGAAGAAGTAGGAGGGACAATCTGTAAGTCAGCTCTGCATCTTTTAGGGAGTATCTTGCAAGATTTTCAAGATTTCTTCCCTCTTTCCAGGCAGATAGAATATCTGAATACTCCATTTCAATCTTTTCATCTCCAAGGATTTCTGATGAGACTGCGTCAAGACTTAGAACCTCTGTCTGAAGCATTGGAGCAAGGATGTTATTGACAAAATTGAAAATATCTATGTGAACATATCCTTTCAGCCTCGCGGTACTCACCCTTGCCCTTTTTGAAAGAGTTATTCCCGAACGATCAATGGATAAGTCGTCCAACCTGACCTTCAATTTTTGCGCCCTCTCCCTTAAAACGACAAAATCAAAAAGGTCAGAGTTAAAACCGGATATTACATCCGGGTCATATCCCTTCACAATCTCTATAAACCTTCTAATAAGTTCTTTCTCGTCCTTTACAACATCGACAAAATCAGGAAATTTCCCCTCTTTGTAAGTTATAACCTTCTGAATTCCTTCTCCATAAAGGGATAGCATTATAAGTTGCCTTTCCCCTCTTTTTTCTTCAACAACTTCTGTGTCAAAGGAAAGGATCTTTAAAGGGAACTCTTTTCCTTCGGTTTTATCTATATTTTTCGCCTCTAAGATTATCTCTGAGTCAAATTCAAATTTTTTTGGCTCTCCTTCAATTGAAAGCCAATCAAGGCAGGATATTCCTTTATCAACAAGATAACTCCTGTAAAATCCAATTTGATACTCAAACTCTTCAATTACTGAGCCTGAACCACCCCTTTTCTCTTCAAGATTCTTTATCAGATCTCTTATCTTCTGAGGATCCTGGGGAAGAAAACATTTAATCTTCAAAAACTCTTTTTCCTCACCCCCCAAGTTCTTTTTTTCAATTTCAATCCCCCTTATCCCAATTCCTTCCTTATCAAGGATCTTTTCAATCTCCTTTTTAGCTTTCTCAGTGTTTGAAGGTAAAACATAAAAGTAAGGTTCATAATTTGGGTCAAGGATTACAGCTCTTCTCCCGTTTTCCATTCTTCCAAAAAGAATAGTGTATAGTCTACCCTCAATTGTGTCATAATCAATATCAATGAGAAAGAATTTTTCCACTTCAATAAAAATATATTACTTTTAAAAGAAAGAGGCAAGATGTTAAGAGGATTTTTGGATGCTTTTCTCAGTTTTCCCTAATTTTTTATTTCTCTCCTTCATAAAACTATTCAATCTTTGTAGAGCTCTCAGTTTTTCGTAGTCACCTATTTTTGCAAGTTTTATTGCTTTTTCTATTATTTCAATGGAGCTCAGGTATTTTATTTTAAGATTTCTAAGATTTTTACTATCTTTTTGTGACCATTCTCTTCTGCATAATTCAAGGCTGTCTTGCCATTCTTATCTTTTATATTAATGTCTGCTCCTTTTTCAACCAGAATTTTTACAATGTCTGTAAACCCCTTCTTTGCTGCGTACATCAAGGCTGTTATACCGTATTTATTTTGTGCATTTAGATCAGCGCCATTGTCAATTAAAATTTTCACAACCTCTGGGTGATTCATTAACGCAGCCAAAATAATCGGTGTAGCTCCGACTTTGTTTTTGAAATTAACATCAGCTCTTTTATCAACCAAAAGTCTGGCAATTTCTTCGGACCCCTTCAATGCCACTACCATCAAAGCTGTCATGTCATCTTTACTTTTTGCATTAGCATCAGCTCCTTTATCGATAAGAAGTTTGGCAATATCTGTATGGCCATAAAGTATTGCCACCATCAAGGCTGTCCAACCTTCCTTATCTCTTGCATTCACATTAGCACCTTTTTTTAGAACTTCTTTAACATCGTCAATTTTGCCTCTTTCTACAGCGGAAATAAGTTCATCATTAACACTCGCACAATTAACTATCGGTAAAAAAAGAATCGATATAAATAGATAGCGAATTAAAGATCGAACCCCTTTCATAAAAACCTCCTAATGGAAATTTATAGCTCATATTGAATTGTATCAAATCGAATAAGATTTGCCAAAAATGTGATAGCTCAGAGATCTTTGTGAAGTTGCAAAAAATTCTGTTAGGACAAATACGCAATCTAATTCATAAATATAATTATCCAAAATTAGCCTTATCTTCATAACCTTCTTTTTAGGGCTCAATCGTTCTAAGTTCTATAAAATTAAAATTTATTTTTATCAAGAATCATAAAACTACTCAATCTTTGTAGAGCTCTCAGTTTTTCGTAGTCACCTATTTTTGCAAGTTTTATTGCTTTTTCTATTATTTCAATGGACTTTTGGTATGTCTTTCTGTCAACAGGGAATGGATGTCCATCCTTTCCCCCATGGGCAAAGGAGTATGTGGCTGGATCTCTGAAACTTGGCTTTGCTCCATAAACAATATCTGAAATTAAGGCAAGGGCTCTGATTGTTTTCTCTCCAACTCCTTGAATGGAGAGGAGTTTCTCAAAACTTTCAGGCTTAAATTCGTAAATTTTTTGAAAGATTTTCGACAATCTTTTGAAATCAAAATCTTCTTCAAAAATAGGATGATGGGTAGGAAGATTTAATTCTTTTATTGTTTTAAATTCTTTTTCAAGGCTTCCAGGCTTCTCTTTTACTATATCTTCAATGACTTTTCTTGTATCTTTACTCTCTTCAGCAACCATATTCAGAACCGCATGTCTCTCATCGCAACATACAGCACTGTGGGGCTCATTTACAAAATCAGTTATTTTAATGGAGAGCCAGTGATACCTTCTCGCCATTCTTTTTTCTGTGTTCATTCCCTGCTGAATTACACACCATCCCCCTGATTCTGTAAAAATAAAAGAATGATGATAAATCGAGTATCCATCCTGAACTGCCACTGAGTCAATCTTTGCTGAAATCCTGCTCGCATAAATCAATGGCTCTGGATTTAGCCCTAATTTATCCGCTAAATTCATTATCTCCTCAGGAGTTCTCCTCGAAGCTTTCCCCTTTCCTCCTGCAACATATATTTTCACTTCATCTCCAATATCCTTAAGGGCTTCCTTAATCGCTCCACATAAAGTTGTTGTGAGACCTGAGGAATGCCAGTCAAAGCCAAGAACACAGCCAAGGGATTGAAACCAGAAAGGGTCAGAGAGTTTTTCAAGAAAAGATTGATCACCTTCCTCCATGCATATCCATAAAATTATATTCTTCGACAGTGCCACCATCTTTTCAAAAAGCCATGGAGGAGCTTTTCCATAATGGAGAGGTAGATTGGCAATACCTGTCTTTCCCATTTACTGGATGAACTTCCTTATTTCTGGATTATCTCTCACCTTCTCAAATTCTTTATCCTTAAGGATTCTAAACCACTCATTGAAACCAGATTTTCTTGCCTTTTCAAGATACTCGACAGTTCTCTCTAAATCTCCAGCAGAGGCGAATAGTTTTGCATAGGCAAAATAAAGCTCACCAGCCTTTGGCGAAAGCTCAGCAAGTTCGGTTTTAAGAACTGCCTCCTTCTCCATGAAATTAGGATCGATCTGAAATCCCTTCATAAGATAAGCCATTCCCTCTTCAAATCTTCCCAGGGAGAGGAGCATGTTTCCGAGACTGTAATAAGGAGAAGGGGAATCTGGAGATAACTCCATTGCTTTTTTGTAGGACTCCTCAGCCTTATCCCACTGATTAAGCTTGAGATATACATTTCCAAGATTTGAATAAGCAGGCGAATATGAGCTGTTTAAAGATATTGCTTTTTTGAATTCATCCGCCGCAGGTTTGTAAGATTTATTCATGAAGTAGGCAATCCCGAGGAAGTTGTGAGCTCTTTCTGAATCAGGTTTAAGGGAAATCGCATTCTTGAAGTCCTTGATTGCTGAATCGTAGTCTCTTTCACTAAGATGTCGATATCCGACCGAGATGTAAGCATTGAAGTTTTTTGCTATCTCTTCTTCAGAAACTTTAACTTTGGCACAGGAGATAATTACCAAAGGGAAAAATAAAAATACTAAATAAAATTTTTTCATCCCTACCTCCTGTCAGTTTATTGTTCATTCATAGCTATTTTTATTTTAAATAATTTAAATTTCCCCGTCAAATTTAAGATTCAAAAAAGATCTTTACATCCGGGACAACCCAGTCGATATGAACTGGGACATCATTCTTTCCACCCATTCCCTTGCTATTTCCATTCGCAAAGTGAGCTGAGCCAAATATTTTTTCAGCCACAAGGGTATTCCATCCTTTCCTCTTAACATAATCTTTTGTTATATTTGGATTAGTACCAATACCAAGTTCAGCAAGTATGTTGAAGTTCTCTCCTCCAAAAATCAAGGGCTTTATCTCCTTTTCGATATAATCTTGTGCTTCCTGGCTTTCACCCCTCAAATCAACAAACCTTCCTTTCTCAACAAAGAATTTAACCTTATATCTCAAAGGATTTGGTCCACCCCATCCTGGGGGGACTGTAAAATATCCATTGGATTCACCTTCATGGACAGGAACAACATATGCTTCTGCACCAGGAAGATTTCCGTATTTTCCAGGTTTATCAAGCAATCCACTTGAAACATGAACGAGTCCCTTCTCAATCTCAACTTTTATATCAGTTTCATCGGCAACAATTCTTACAAATCTGCCCTTTCTCAGTTTCTCAGCTATTTCCTCTGTTTTTTTGTGGAGTAAATTATAATCAACATCCATTGGTCCCCCCTCTTCATACATTTCAAGGGTAAAACCAGGCATGCTGGCAATTCTTGATCCCTTTTCTGTCTGAACTCTCCTGAAATTGGTATGGGTCAAAGAGAAAACTGTTGGCATAAATATGATCTCTTTATATCCAATCTTTTCATAAACCACCTCAGGAGCATCCACACCACTCCTTGCCTCCTCAGGCATATAACTGATCAGTTCTACATCCACATTGTTCTTCTTGAAAATTTCATACATTTTTAAACAAAGTTCCTTTGCTTTTTCAAATTTTGGTAGGATTTCCCTCCCAAATTTTGGATTCCACTCCTGCATTATAATTGCAACCCTTTCCCCATTTTTATAACCCATGTTTACCTTTAAAGAATTGTAAATTGCCCTTTCAATTCTTTCCATCGCTCAACTCCTTAAATTGGTTCTATAATAAAGTGTCCAAAATATAAAAAAGTGGTAGGATCAATAAGTATCTATAAAAAAATTACATTAGGAGACCTACCACCATGAAAAAGTTTATAGCAAAAATTTTCAATTTGCAAGGTTATTTTAAAATTTACATCCAAGCAATATAGGATATTCTATTGACAGGACAAGATATAAAGTATGTGTCCCCATTGCCCAAAAATTTTGACATTGAAATAAAAAGAAATATAATGTTTTGAATGGAGGTATAAAATGAAAAGGTTCCTTTTAAC
>CAZFCI010000135.1:0-13308 GCA_964517525.1 uncultured Clostridia bacterium
GGAAAGAAAAATAATATTAAAGAACCGAGAAAAGAATTCTTGTTGCAAATCCTAAAATTGTTGCGATTACTGTGCTTAAAATCATTGATAAAACAGAAACTTTCCACCCCATTTCCTTCCATATTGTTGAGATGGTTGATATACAGGGGATATAAAAGGCTATAAAAACAGTAAAGGTCATTATCTGAGAGGCAGAAAGGTAAGATGGGATTTGGGAATAGGAAATTCCAAGTGCCTGAAGGAGCATTATCAGGGTTAGCTCCTTTCTCAAAATTCCAAAAATCAGCGTCGTTCCGAGCTTTTCTGGCAGGTCTAAAATATTTTTCATGAATGGAGAGATAGCAGAATTGAAAACTTCGCTTGCTCCGTAATGATCGAGGAGGGAGAGAATTGCAGAACCAGCAATTAGAATTGGAATTGCAAAGAATAGAAAGGATTTCATATAAAAATAGGTTTTTAAAAGAAGGATTCTAAGGGATGGAAATTTATAAGAAGGAATCTCAAGAAGAAAGCCTTCAGAGGGGGTTTTTGTAAGAAGAAAGGATATTTTTCCCGCTATAGCAATTATAACAATTGAAAGAAGATAAATTAGAAAAGCATAGAACGGACCGAGGAAGGCTGCTGTTAGAGCAGTTATAACAGTTATTCTCGCAGAGCAAGGAATAAAGGGGATGAGCAAAGAAGTTAAAATTCTATCCCTATGGGATTCAATTATTCTTGTTGAAAGGATAGCAGGAACATTGCAACCGTATCCAAGGATAAATGGTGGAACAGATTTTCCATGAAGACCAATCTTATGCATGAAAGAGTCAAGAAGGAATGCTGACCTTGCAAGATAACCAATATCCTCAAGAAGGGTCATAAGAAAAGAAAGGGGGAAAAGATAGGGGAAAGCTATTGCAAAACCTCCTGCAAGCCCTTGAAAGATTCCATCAACTATTGCTTTCAAAATCCCTTCTGGCAGAGAGGCTCCAA
The DNA here is from genome assembly GCA_964517525.1 of uncultured Clostridia bacterium. Lineage (GTDB taxonomy): Bacteria > Acidobacteriota > Aminicenantia > JBFLYD01 > JBBIMS01 > JBBIMS01. Next base: position 976 of record CAZFCI010000135.1, read on the forward strand.
TTCTTCCCCGTACAATCTCAAAAGGTTTCAAAAGAAGATTTTCAAGGGGTGCTCCCACTTTAAAAATTATCCAGAAGAAAAGAAAAAATATAAAAGCCATTATTATATAACCAAAAAAAGGATGCATAACCCATTTATCTATTTCATCATCAAGGACAAAAATTTTCCCGTGTTTAAGCTCAGTAATTTCTTCCGCTATTTTCATACAAATACTGTGTCTAAAATCCATTATAGAATCAATGGGAGATATACCGTATTTTCTTTGAAACTCTTCCCTTTTCCTTTTTAAAATATCTTCAAGTCCTGGGTTTAATTTAAAAATTTCCTTTTCAATCCTTGGGTTACCCTCAAAGAGCTCTATTAGCAAAAATTTCCTCTCAAGATTTATTCCATCTGTTCTAAACTCAATCCTCTGGAGTTCCTCAAGCTCATCTTTTACATATGAAGGAATATACTCAAATTTTGCCTTATAATCTTTGAGAAGGAGAACCTCTATTATCCTTTGTAAAAGCTCATCAACTCCTTTACCATAAAGAGCTATTGTTGAGACAACAGGAACCCCAAGGATTTTTTCAAGTTTCTCTTTATCGATTTTTATCCCTTTCCTCTCCGCTTCATCTATCTGATTCAAAACAACAATAACTGGAATTCCTGTTTCAAGGAGTTCAAGGGTTAACTCCAGCCCCCTTGCAAGAATTGATGAATCAATTACATTTATTATAAGGTCAACCCTCTCCTTTAAAAGAAACTCTGTTGTAACCTCTTCAGCTGGTTCAAAAGGATGAAGGGAATAACTTCCGGGAAGGTCAATTATTTCAATAACTCTACTACCAATTCTTATAGTGGACTCTGTAAGTTTTATAGAAGTTCCTGGAAAATTTGATGTTTTAGCCTTAACTCCTGAAATTGAATTAAAAAGAGTACTCTTTCCTGAATTCGGTTGACCAATAAAGGCTATTCTTGGTCTATCATTCACCAACGGAATCCTCATCGACCGGATCAACAATAATTTTCATTGCCATCCCTCTTCCTATGGCAATTTTTGTGTTAAGGGATATATTTTTTATGAGTAAAGGACCACCAAAACCCTCTGATATTCTCTCAATCAAATCTCCTATGTGGAGCCCTATTGTTCTTAGTCTTGTCCTGAAGCCTCTCCCACCAAGAATTTCTCTAATTCTATATATTTTCCCGTTTTCTGTCTCAAGCAATGTCATTTTGATACTTAATCTCAATATCAATTTTAAAGAAATTAAACTAAATAGTCAAATTTTGAATTTTCCCTATTTTAAATTAAAATTGAACTTTCAGTTCTCTATTCTCGTTTTAAAAATGGAGAATAAAATGAAAATAATTTTGGTTCGGGGAGGAAAGATGAGGTTAAAAATATTAGTCCTCTCTCTTTTGATTCTTACATCCATAGGTCAAAGCATTGATCTAACTGGTTTTTATGGATGGGACACAGGAGATAAAACAAAATTCAGGGGTATTTCAGGAGCATGGAAGCTCTCAAAAAATCTTTCTATCGAGGTTGAAGGAGCTATTTTTGAAAAAAGTGAGAAATCGTTTTTTGGAGGATTTATATCAAGCACAAAGATTTCCGATGTTTCACCTTATTTAATTCTTGGAACTGGATGGAAGGATTTAAAGGTCGAAGATAGGGAAAAAATGGAAAGGTTCTGGAGCTATGGAGGAGGGGTTAAACTGAGAATTTTTGAAAAATTATGGTTAAGATTTGATTACAGAAACATGAAATTCAGATCAGAGAAAAGGTATAGATTGTATGGAGGGGTGACATATGTTTTTTGAAGAGGACGGGCGAGAAAAGGGAGACGAGCGAGAAAGGAAGGATTTTTAAAATTTAAAATTTTTTCTATTATCCTTTTACAAAATCAACAGAAGAGTTCCCAAAAGTTCCAGAGACTCCAATTTTCTTTTATAATATTATTTATATGAAACTTTTTTCAATAAAAACATTTGGATGTCAGATGAATGAGTATGACTCAGAGAGAATTGCTGGGATTCTTTCATCCCTTTCCATGAAAAGAGCAGAAAATTGTGAAATCCCTGATATATACATTGTAAACACATGTGCAGTTAGAGAGAAATCTGAAGAAAAGCTTTTCTCATTTCTCGGTAGAATTAAGGAACTTAGAAAGAAAAAAAGAGTAATTATTGGTGTCACTGGATGTGTCTCCCAGGTAGAAAGGGAGAAAATTTTTCAAAGGGCTCCCTATGTGGACTTCGTCCTTGGACCCCATACTTACAAGGAAATTCCAAAAATCCTTGAAGAGATTGAGAAAAAAGAAAAGATTATAGATGTTAGATGGAAAAAAGAATATCAGGAGCTGGAAAAAGAGCCCCTCAGAGAATCTCCATTCTCCGCCTATATTACTGTAATGGAAGGTTGTAACAAATTTTGCTCCTTCTGCATAGTTCCCTTTGCAAGAGGGAGGGAGATTTCAAGGAGTATGGAAAATATACTGAAAGAGGCAAAGGAGCTAGCAAAAAAAGGATACAAAGAGATTCAGTTCTTAGGACAGAACATAGACGCATACAAAGACCCGGATTCAGGAGCTGGACTTGCAGAACTTCTCAAAAAAGCAAGTGAAATTAAGGGAATTGAATGGATCAGATTTATAACTTCCCATCCAAAGGACATTGATGAAAAATTCATTTTATCTATTAAGGAATTAAAAAAGGTCACAAAATACATTCACTTACCCGCCCAATCAGGCTCAAACTCTGTTCTTGAAAGGATGAGAAGGGGTTATACAAGGGAGGAATTCATAGAAAAGGTTAATATGATAAGGTCCCATATCCCAGATATTTCTATAGGGACAGATATAATTGTTGGATTTCCAGGTGAAACAGAGGAGGAATTCGAGGATACTTTGAGACTTCTCGAAGAGGTTAGTTTTGACAATCTCTATTCTTTTAAATACTCTCCAAGAAAGGGAACCCTTGCCTCAAGGATGAAGGATGATGTTCCAAAGAAGGTTAAAATTGAAAGGCTTATAAAGGTTCAAGAACTCCAGAAGAAAATCCAGTTAGAAAAGAACAGTAGTTTTGTTGGGAAAATAATAAAAGTTCTTGTAACAGGAAGTTCTAAAAAAGACCCTTCAATCTATGCAGGAAGAGACGAAGGGAACAGGGTTGTAAACTTCAGAGCAAGTAAGAATCTTATGGGAGAATTTGCCCAGGTTTTAATAGAAGAAGGAACCCCTCATTCCTTGAAGGGGATTTGGGTGGAAGACAAAGTTTAAACTTTAGACCTCCACCCAATTTCCAAATTTCTTCAGATTTAGAGAAAGAAATCAGAACCTATCTATAAGTTATCTTCTTCCTCCCCTTCCAAAACCTGACCTTCGAAAATCTCCCCTCTTCTGTTCTCTTCTGGGGTTTTCTTTCTTTGGTCTTGCCTCATCAACAATAATGGTTCTTCCATTGAGATTGTAGCCATTGAACATCTCAATCGCTTTTTTTGCTTCTTCCTCGGTTGACATCTCAACGAAACCAAAGCCTCTGCCCTGACCTGAATATCGGTCAGTAATAACATTGGCTGACTCTACCTTTCCAGCCTGAGAAAACAATTCCTCAAGCTGAGCATTTGTTACATTGTAGGAAAGGCTTCCTACATAAAGCTTCTTAGACACTATCTTAACTCCTTCCTCGACTTTGAAGATAATTTCTTCAAAAGTCGATAAAATCTAAGACTTAATAATCTCATCTTTTTGACCCAAAGTCAAATTTTCAAAAAATATTAAAAGTTTTTTCATTTTCAACCATTTACCTTAAATTAAACTATTTGACTTTCTTCTTCCACAAATTTATAAATTTTAACTACGGAGGTTTAGATGGAATCAAAAATAGGAAGAAGAGGATTTCTGAAAGGAAGTTTAAGTTTTGGAGCATTTATGGTAAGCTTACCCCTTATGAATTTTCTTCCTAATAAAGATATTGTGTCTATCTCTGAGAGTAATCTTTTCAGCCTTTCAAAAAAAGACATGGAAAAGATTTTATCCATTGCCCTCAGCAGAGGTGGAGAATTTGCTGAAATATATTTCGAATACACTGTTTCAAACAGTATATCCCTTGATGAGGAAAAGATCTCCTATGCTGTTAGAGGAGTTGATTGTGGAGTTGGGATAAGGGTTATAAATGGAGAAAGAACAGGATATGCCTTCACAGACGAAATAACATTCAATAGCCTAAAGGAATGCGCTGAGACAGCCTCACTGATAGCCTCTGGAATTAAGGGAAAACCTAAAGGTCTGAGAACTTTCCAGCCTCCATCCTACTATCTTGTAAAAGTTCCACCCCAAAATGTCCCAGCAAAGGAAAAGACCTCTCTCCTTTACAGGATTAATGAAGTTGCAAGAAAATTTGACAAAAGAATAACTCAGGTCAGCGCCTCCTTTTCTGACATCTCAAAATCTATAATTATAGCCAATTCAGAAGGTTTGTATGTGGAGGATAAACAAACCCTTACAAGACTTTCTGGAAGTGTGAATGCTATTGAGGGAGAGAGAAGAAGTAATGGGTACGATTCAAAGAGTGGAAGTTTTGGTTTTGAACATTTTGGGGAAAAAGTAGCTGAGGAAATTGCAAGGAATGCCTCAGAAATGGCTTTAAGACTAATTCCTGCAGAGGATGCTCCTGCTGGAGAATTTCCTGTTGTAATTGAGAAAGGTTATGGAGGGATTTTCTTCCATGAAGCAATAGGACATAGCCTTGAGGGAGATGGGATAAGGAAGAAAACATCTGTTTTCTGGGATAAACTCGGTAAGCAAATAGCATCACCGATTGTCAATCTTTGCGATGATGGTTCTTACAAAGGTGGATGGGGAACAGTAAATGTTGACGATGAAGGAACACCTGGACAGAAAACAATACTTATTGAAAAGGGAATATGCTCAAATTTCCTTCAGGATAGGTTGAATGCAAAATTAATGAAGATGAAGCCGACAGGAAATGGAAGGAGACAGTCTTTCAGATTCTACCCAATTCCAAGAATGACAAACACATATCTTCTTCCCGGAGATTCTGATCCTGAGGAGATAATAAGATCTGTTGAAAAGGGTGTTTACATTGCAAAAATCGGTGGTGGAAATGTCCAGCCAACAACAGGAAGGTTTGTTTTTACAGTTACAGAAGGTTATATGATTGAAAATGGTAAAATCACAGTTCCTCTTAAAGGGATTATGTTGATGGGAAGTGGACAAGAGGTCTTAATGAATATAACAATGGTTGGAAATGACCTTCTTGTAATTGGCGGAGGAACATGTGGAAAGGATGGACAGTCAAAGCCAGTTGGATTTGGAAATCCAACTTTCAAAGTTTCTAAAATAACTGTTGGCGGAAGAAAAATTTAGGAGTTAAAAAATGAAAATTGAAAATATTGGAGAAAATATTTTAAAAAAGGCAAAAAGTCTTGGAGCTGAAGAGGTCGAGGTTTATATTGAAAGGGTTAAAAGGTTTGAGGTTAATGTCAGGAAGGGAGAGATTGAATTTCTGAGACAGTCGATTCAGAAAGGTCTTGGCTTGAGGATTTTTAATGGAAAATGCCTTGGATTTTCCTACACTTCAGACCTTTCCAATGAAGCGGTTGAGGAAACTATAAAACAAGCAATTGCCCTCACAAAGATAACTGAGTCAAAACCATGGAATGGGCTTCCAGATTTTGAAGAAGGAAATCCTTCTGATCTTGACCTCTACGACTTTTCATATTCGACAATCCAGAATAGTGAGAAAATCTCTCTGGCAAAAAAAGTTGAAGAGATTGCAATGAAACTCGATAAAAGAATAACAAACTCTGAAGGAGGGTTTTTCGAAGATTCGGAAAGAGAGATAGGAATCTTTAACTCAAAAGGAATATTGAGAACATTTAGAAGCTCCTCTTTCTCCTTTGGTGTAAATGTTATTGCTGGAGAGGGAGAAAATATGCAAGGAGGGAGCTGGGCATCATCGAAAAGATTTTTTAAAGAACTGGAAAGCGCTGAAGAAATAGCAAGGGAAGCTGTTAAAAGAGCCATAGAGAAACTTGGTCCAAAACCTGTTTCTACTAAGAGAGTCCCTGTTATATTTGAAAGATATGCCTCAAATATGTTCTGGCTTGGAATTCTAATCTCTTTAAATGGTGATTCTGCTTTCAGAAAGACAACATTTTTAAGTGATTACCTGAACTCTTCAATTGCCTCCCCCCTTATAACAATTATAGATAATCCAACAATACCAAGATTCATTGGCTCAGTTCCCATTGATGGAGAAGGAAAGGTTACAAAAATAAATAAAATTATTGAGAATGGGGTTTTGAAGATGTTCTTCTACGACTCTATAACCGCAAGAAAGGCAGGAGTGAAAGTAAACACAATATCGAGAAGAGGAGGCTATAATTCCCTTCCTTCAGCTGGTTATCTAAATATAATTGTTGAAAATGGAAACACTGATTTTGAAAAGCTAATAGATGTAAAGGAAGGTTTTCTCTGCAAAGGTCTTAGGGGCTTTGGAACTGATTCTACAACAGGGAATTTTTCAGTTGGAGCAAGTGGATTCTGGATTGAAAATGGCTCTATTGCTTTTCCTGTTGATGGAATTACCCTTGGAGGCTCTGCGCTTGAAATATTAAAAAATATCGATGCCTTAGGAAATGATCTCGATATGAGAGGTAATATAAACAGTCCTTCCTTTAGAGTTTCTGAAATGACAGTAGGAGGGAGAAGAATCGGAAAATAAATCAAGTTTATTTTTGGCATTTTGTGGATTAAAATAATCTTTCAATAAATTTTAATCATTTTGAGGAGGTTTTTATGAATGATTTTGAAAGAATATCAAAAAGGATTGAAAGTTTCAGAGATGAGATGATTCAGCTCCAGAAGGATTTAACTGCCATTCCAGCCTTAGATCCAACCAACGGTGGAGAAGGGGAAGCCAAAAAAGCAGATTTTCTAAAAGGCTATTTAAAGAAAATGAAATTCTCAGAAATACTGGATTTCAACTGCCCTGACCCAAGAGTTCCATCAGGATACAGACCGAACATAATAGCAATCTATAAGGGGAAATCCTCTAAAAAAAGAATATGGATAATGAGCCATATGGATGTTGTTCCACCTGGAGAACTTAGTCTCTGGAAAGGTGATCCTTACAAAGTATGGGTAGAAGATGGAAAGATTTTTGGAAGAGGGGTTGAGGACAATCAACAGGCAATGGTTGCCTCAATTTTTGCCATCAAAGCCTTTGAAGCTGAAGGAATCCTACCCAATTACGATGTCGGAATAGTTCTTGTTGCTGACGAGGAAACAGGTTCTGAAAAGGGGATAACCTATGTTTTAAAAAACACTGATATTTTCAAAAAAGATGACCTTATAATAGTCCCTGATGCTGGAAATCCAGAAGGAACAATGATTGAAGTTGCTGAAAAGAGTATTCTATGGCTTAAATTTCATATAGTTGGAAAACAGTGTCACGGAAGCATGCCCCAGAAGGGAATAAATAGCCACAAAGCAGGAGCCAATTTAATTGTAAGGCTTGAGGACTTCTACAAAATATTTAATGCAAAGGATGAACTCTTTGAGCCACCAATTTCTACCTTTGAACCAACAAAGAAAGAGGCAAATGTTCCAAACATAAACACAATTCCTGGGGATGACATATTCTATTTTGATTGCAGGGTTCTTCCAAATTACAAACTCTCTGATGTTGAAGCTAAGTTTGAGGAATACGCAAAAAAGATAGAGGAAGAGTTCAAAGTAAAAATTACATTGACTCCTGTCCAGAGAGCAGAGGCTGCACCACCAACCCCTCCTGATGCAGAGGTTGTTAAGAAGCTTTACAAATCAATAAAAGAGGTTTATGGAGTTGAAGCAAAACCGATGGGAATTGGAGGAGGAACTGTTGCAGCAATATTCAGAAGAGCTGGATTTTATGCTGCTTGCTGGGCAAAAATGGATGAGATGGCTCACCAGCCCAACGAGTATTGCATAATTGATAATATGGTGGGAGACTCAAAAGTCTTTGCCCATGTTTGTTTACAGGAATAGAAAACCTGGCTTGCCGAGCGTAAAAAATTGATAAAGCGATTAAGAAATTAGTGAATAAAGCTTAGAAAATTAAAAAATAAAATTGGAGAAAAATTATGGGCTCAAAAAACAATGAATTTATTCTTGTCATAACAACAGTCCCAGACGCTGAAAAAGGGGAGGAGATAGCAAAAAAAATTGTTGAGGAAAGACTCTCTGCATGCGTTACTGTTGTTCCTGCCAGAGCCTCCTTTTACTGGTGGGAGGGGAAAATAGAGAAAGAGAGCGAATGCATTCTTTTCATAAAAACAAAAAGTTCCCTATACAATGAACTTGAAAAAACCCTCCTTTCAATCCACCCCTACTCTGTCCCAGAAATTATATCCCTTCCCATTTCAAAGGGATTTGAAAAATATCTTGATTGGATAAAGAAAGAGACAAAAATCTACTGAAAAGGAACTAATCTTATCATTATTCAAGTTTAAATCTTATCTCTTAAAAAGGTTCTTAACGACAAAGAAAACATTTTCCTTTCTTTCCCTCAACCTTCTGTAAAAGTAAGGGAGCCAGTGAGTTCCAAATGGAACATAAACTCTCATTCTATAACCTTCCTGAACTATCCTTTCCTGAGTCTTGGTCCTTATCCCAAATAGCATCTGGAACTCAAAATCTTCCTGCCTTTTCTTCATCTCCTTTGCCATTTCTTTTATTCTGTTTATAAGATAAGTGTCATGGGTGGCAATTGCGGGGTAGTTTCCGTCCTGGAAAAGGAGTTCAGCAATCTTCAAATAATTTTCCCTTATTTCTTTCATTTTTTTGTATGCAATCTCTGCCGGTTCTTTATATGCTCCTTTGCAAAGCCTTATCTTTGCTCCCAGCTCATTTAACTCCTTTACATCCTCATAGCTCCTTTTAAGATAAGCCTGAATAACAATCCCGACATTTTTAAAATCTTTAAAAACCTCTTTGAAAAGGTCGAGAGTCTTCTGAGTGTAAAAAGAGCCTTCCATATCAATTCTAACAAAGTTCCCTGTATCCAGAGCTTTTTTTGCTATTTTTCTTATGTTTTCAAGGCAGAATTTGTAATCAATGTCGAGCCCCATCTGGGTAAGCTTCAGAGAAACATTTGAGTTTATACCTTCTCTTGCAATCACATCGAGAAGTTCGATGTAGGAATTCACTGCATTTTCAGCCATCTTAGCATCCTTCACATTCTCTCCAAGGACATCAAGGGTCGCTGTTATCCCTTTCTGATTTAACTTTCGGACTGCCTTAACCGCATCCCCAACCCTTTCTCCTGCAACAAATGCCCTTGCAAAATATGTCAGTATACTCATAATGCCTCCCTAAAATTAAATATCAAAATAGATAGTATTTTATTGGATAAAAAAAATCAAGTTGAAGATTTGTTAGGGATGAAAATTGTTTTTATTGATGAGATAAAATTTTCAAAATCAGATAGATTATTCTTTGCATATTCATAAACCTTTTTCTCGTCAATTTTCCAATATTTGTGGATTAAAAGATTTCGGAAACGAGCCATCCTAACCAAGCAATTTGCTAATTATTTTTCAATAAGGTTAGATTCACCAAGGATTTCAAAGCATTGAGCCATACTTTCCACACCTCTTTTCAATTTCTTTGCAACAATATGAAGGCAAATCCCTCCAGTAGATTCAATCGCCCTGAGAAGGAGTTGTTCAATCGCTAAAATGTTGCGGTGATCCTTCCAGAAATTTTCTTCTGGTGTATTTAAATACTGGCGTATTTCATCTATCGCTTCTTGGATCTCACTGAGCCTTGATTTCAATTTTTCAATGTCTAATTCTGCCATAACTTAAGTCAAAAGTTCTATTAAAGATTCCTTTGAGAATTCATAATTTATAATTGATTCATGGGAAGTTTCTTCGATAAGAGAGCAAAGAAAATCGGGATCCTTAGCAAAAAGAAGAAGTCCACGGCTAAAAATGCAATTTTGAAATTTTTTTGAGGTAAAATTTAAAACTTTAATATCTATGACTTCAACAGGGAGAGAAATTATTTTTGAAAGTTGAACAGCCAAATTACTCTCAAAATCAAAACTTTCTTCTTTCTTTACTGCTAATGGCTCAAGGAAAACTCCAATATCAATATCCCGAAAGGAAATTGGATTCTCTTCCAGAAATGAGCCAAAAATATAAGCGAAGGAAATTTCTTTTTTCTCTTCCAAGAAGGAAGAAATTTTTTGCATTACTTCCTTTTTTCGTTCCTCAGGAAGCTGATAAAATTCTCTCATAAATTAAATTTTATCAAACCCTTTCATGAAATCAAAATTAATAAAAAACAGTTTTCGCATAGGTGAAGGATTAGCAGATGAAATGAGAATAAATGAGAAAATCTTTTATAGAAAATTCAATCACTGAAAATAAGAACCAAGCATTCAGATTGGATTCTGATTTTGCGAAAGTTTAATTCTACAGAATTTAACTATTTGCATTTTTTTATTTATTAAGCTATATTCTACGAAGGAGGAAAAGAGATGAGAAATTTATACAAGTTAATAATTTCTCTTGCAATTCCATTAATTGTCGGGTATTTGGGTTCATTATTTACTTTTACCTCAGTGAATTCATGGTATTTAACCTTGAAAAAACCCTCCTTCAATCCTCCCAATTGGATATTCGCTCCAGTCTGGACATTTCTCTTTATTCTTATTGGTCTATCTTTCTATTTTATCTGGAAGAAAGGCTACTCAAGGGAGAATAAATTCGCTTTCTTCGTTTATTTTATCCAGCTATTTCTAAACCTCCTGTGGTCTCTTTTATTCTTTGGTTTAAAAAATCCCTTTCTCGGTTTGGTAGACATAGTTTTGCTTCTGATTTTCATTTTAATCAACATATACCTATTCTATAAAATCTCAAAGATTTCTGCTTATCTTCTCCTTCCTTATCTTTTGTGGGTAAGCTTTGCCTCAATTCTAAATTTTTATATTTTTATTCTCAATTGAATTTATTTGTTTGGCAATCTTCAATTTTACGAATAAGACTTGATTTAACTCAATTTTTAAGAAAAAATTAAATATCTAATATCTTTTGAGAGGTGAAATAATGCATAAAGTAAAAGTTATTCAACAAGGACTTGGGGAAATTGGGAAGGGAATTTTAAAAGCTTTTATAGAAAGGGGTTATGAAATTGTTGGTGCTGTGGACATAAGGGAAGATCTTGCAGGGAAAAAACTTAAAGATATTGGAATCAAAGGAAATTTTGAAGATTTAAGGATTGAAAAAGACTGGAGGGAGATTCTGAAGAAAGAGAAGGTTGACATATTCTCTAACTCTACTTTATCAAGTTTCCTTAATCTGCTCCCTGAACTTGAAGAAATAATAAAATCAGGAAGAGTAAGAGCAATTGTATCAACCTGTGAAGAGCTTTCTTTCCCATATCTCAGATTTTATAATCAGGCATGTGCTCTTGATGAGATGTTGAAACACCAGGGAGTCTCACTCCTTGCAACTGGAGTCAATCCTGGATTTGTAATGGACACTCTCCCTCTTGTTGCAACCGCTCCCTGTTTGAGCGTTGAAAGAATTGAAGTTGAAAGATTTATGAATGCTTCAAAAAGAAGGGAGGCTTTCCAGAAGAAGATAGGAGCAGGGACAACAGTTGAGGAGTTCCAGAAACTTGTAAAGGAGGGAAAGATAAGACATGTTGGCTTATCAGAATCCACTGCAATGATAGCTGTTGGACTTGGATATGATTTAAAGGATAAAGATCTTAAAATAGAAGAGAGCATCCCAGAACCAATTTTAGCAAAGAAAGATATAAAGACCCAGTTTGTGGAGGTAAAAAAAGGGAATCCTTCGGGAGTTTATCAATATTCTTATTGCTCCTACAAGGGGAAGAAAATAATCACCCTCGATTTCAGAGCAGCAGTGGATATTGAGGAATCTTACGATTCTACAAAGGTTTTTGAGAAGGGGAAAGCTGAGCCAACTATTTATCTAAAGGCAATCGAAGGAGTATTTGGTGACACTGCAACAACCTCTATGGTTGTCAACTGCGCTCCCTTCCTTCTTGAGACAACCCCTGGCCTAAAAACAATGCTTGATGTTCCTCCGAGATATAGAGGAATAAAATAAAAATTTGATATAAAAACTTTTCTGTGATAATTTCTATTTATGAGAGTTGCTCTTGCCCAGATTTCTTCATATCTTGGGGATTTAAAGAGAAACATTGAAAAACACAGAGAAATTATTGAAAATGCTATTTCTAAAAAAGCAGACATTATTGTTCCAATAATAATTTCTAAAGGAATACCAATAGAGTCTATTAGGAA
>CAZFCI010000136.1:0-2700 GCA_964517525.1 uncultured Clostridia bacterium
AAGAAGGAGATAAAAGTAATATGTTTTAATAATGGAAATGTTATGGTCATAGATAGTGAAGGGCAAATTCCTGACCTTCAGAAAAATGGATGGCTTGGTGGATGGTTAGAATACGTATCTACTCTTGGGTATGACCCTGAAGGTTGGATAATTGAGTTACCTGGTGGGGAATGGAGGGCCAGAGTTTGTAGGGTCTCTGATGAGGCTCTACCTTATAAATTTTCATGGGAAATTATTTAGGGATTGTCAATGAATAAAATAATAGAGTTCAGGATGGCGAATGATTGTTGTATAATATGTGGGCTTCATGCCCCACTCGGCGGAGGTCACTTTTTTAGAGGGAATAAAGTGAGTAAGACCTGGTATATGAATTCAGAGGGGTGGCTCTGTGATAAAGAAATCTGGATTTGTCCGAACTGTCAGAAGGTAATTTCCAAACTGATGATGAGAGGTAATAAATGAGCAAAAGGGAGCCAAAACTCAAACTAATTGAATACACAAAGAAAGAACATACCTGCAGGGCCTGCGGGAAAGCAATAAAAATAGGTAGCCGGGCAGTAGTAAATACGAAAAGAGAATATTTCCATTTAAGAGTGATGGGTAAGTGCCAGGGTTGAGAAAGAATATTTATGGCAACCCAAGGAGTAGCCTACCAATGATGGGTTTAAAGATAGGCAGGTCGGTGGCGAAAGCCAGAGTGAGGGCCTTTTACGAATCCTACGAGCAGGAGAGAAAATAGCCTGCCCGACCTACCGAAACCTGGAAGACAGCGGTGGTCAATATGCCCGCAAGGGAGAGCACCCGCTGGGCTGGAGAAATGACGTTGACCGATACCAGCCATGTCTTCCTGAAATAAGAAAGAAAGGAGGTGAGAGGAAATGGTAGAAGAATTTGAAGAGAATTTGCCTGATCCGGATGAAGGTCTTGAATTAAGACCAGAGATCAAAGAAAGACTGTTAAAATCATCCAAATTGCCAAGAGACTGTCTCGTTTCTCCCGCCGAAATACTCAAAAAGTTAAATTGAACAAACCCCTATTCTTCTTGGAGGAAGGAGGAGGGATTTAAAGATGAAAATGGAAGAAGAATTAGCACGAATAGTATATGAAGCAACAAGACTTGAGGCTTTATGGTCTAAAAGGAGTATAGTTCCTGAACCATGGGATGAAAGAGACGAAGCATTTCGTAAACAGATGATAGATAATGTTACTAAATATATGAATTTAGATGAATTGCCGACCCCAGAGCAAGCTCATAATTCATGGATGAATAATTACTTTAAGATGGGATGGAATTATGGTGAAAAAAGAGACCCAGTATTAAAAACCCATCCCGATTTAGTCCCTTTTGATGAATTGCCAAAAGATGAAAAGGATAAGGACGCTATATACTTAACTATTTTATGGGTAATAAGGGAAATAACTAAAAAGCTCTAAAATGGGGAAGAATGTATGAAAAAGTATAATGAGCCACCAAAAACAATGTGTGATGAGATAGGTTTTGAGCATGCGTGGGAAGATATAACTCCTCAAGAAGTTTACTTTACAAATCCACCACAATATCCACCGAGGATAGAACGTTGTAAAAATTGTGGTTTAATTAGGAAATTAATAATTGAAAAAAAGAATATTGGGTATATGAAGACCCTCTTTAAAAGAGATGATGCCATACATCGGTAAAGCGAAAAAGATAAAAATACTATATTAAAAACCTATAAATAGGAGCATAAATTACAAATGCATACAAAAGAAATCAATATTTCCAGCTACATGAAAGAATGGGCTTCCTGGCAAACCGTGCTGGAAAAACTGGAAAAAGGGGAGACGCTGCTAAGCATTGCGCACTGGCTGAAAGAAAACGAGGGCTTTGATTGATGTATTGGACTCCTTGAGTGGGCTGTTTGAAATACAGATGGAGCGTATCAGAGAAGGAAGAGAAATAGAGAAAAGAGTCAAGTATTTGATAGCGAGGTTGACGTATGATATTGCTGAGGCGAGGGAGATATTGAAGTTTATGTTTGAGGTTCAGCAGGAGATGGGGTTGGCTAAGAGGAGGCCGATTGAGATAGAGGGTAAGTTTACGACTCTGACATTTGAGCAGAGGCAAAGGGTTGGTAAGTTATTGGAATTAGTGAAGAAAAGGATTGAACAGAAGCAGTTGGAGAATAAGGTGGTGGATGAAGTTACGAAGGAAGTGGTAGAGGAAGAGGTGAGAGAAGGAGGTAATTGAGATAATGGCTTTAGAGAGTCTTAAAAGGAACTATGTTACGGCAAAAGAAAAGCAAGTTTTTATTGGTGTATTGAAGAAGCTTAGGGGGATGAGCGTTAAGGCAAGAAGAAAGAATAACTGCTGGAAAGAAATAAGGAATTTATTGATTGAGACTGGTAATTGGAAGAATGCGAAAAGGGGGAAACCATCGAGTAAAAACTTTCTTCCATTTTAGGCTTTAAGATAGTGGTTTTTAAGGTTCTTAAAAGGAACTATTGGAGTAGGTGGAGGAAGGAGGTGAGGAAGATGGCTTATAAGGATAAGGAAAAGCAAAAGGAAGCTTGGAGGGCTGCAAGGAAACGCTATCTTAAAAAGAGAAAAGGTATGACCGAAGATATGACCGAAGATATGACAGGTATGACTGAAGGTATGACGGAAAAGGGTATGACAAAGTCTGATTTGGGTATGACCGAGAGTATGACACAAGGTATGAC
>CAZFCI010000137.1:0-4377 GCA_964517525.1 uncultured Clostridia bacterium
ATCTGTAGTCGTGTAAATTGTAACATCAATCCCTCTTCTGTAAAGATTCTCGGCAGTTGTTCTGCAATAGATTTCAAGGGGCTCATTGAACTCAAATCCATAATGAGGAATCAAGAATGCTAAATTCATATTGACTCAAGATATCCTAAAAGAATTTTCAGGTGATCAAGATTTTTGAAATACTCAAGCCTCTTCCTCTGAGATTCTATTATTGATTTCCTCAAGTCCTCATCGTAAATAACTCTGTGGACAATCTCTGCAACCTCATCAATTCTCTTTTCTTTAAAAATTATTCCCGAATCTCCGAGGGTAAAAGGAACTGCTGATGAATTATAAGCCACAACAGGAAGGTCAAAATACATGCATTCTACAGCGGGGAGGAAAAATCCTTCATGTTCACTCATTGACAAAAATACCTTTGAAATCCTGTATATTTCCACAAGCTCACTATCGGGAAGATGGTCAAGAAACATAACCTCATCCTTTGAGATCTTAAGCTTTGCCATTAATTTTATAAGGGAATCAAAATAGGAAGGGCAGGAGAAAGTTTTTCCAACAATTAAGAGCCTGATAAGGGGGGAAATGAATTTCTTGTAATAGGCAACAACTCTTATTAAATCATCAATTTTTTTATTTGGAACAACCCTTCCCACAAAAAGAATGTTGGGAATGTCATCAGAGAAGACCTCTCTTAAAAAAGGATTCTCCCTTCCTTTATATCTTCTCCAGTCAATGAAAAGGGGGAGGACACCAGTCTTTTCAAATCCAAGCTCTTTAATTTCTTCCTCATTGAAAGGGGAGTCGCAAAGGACTAAATCCAGATGGGGAAGGAGCTCTTTAAGCTGCCTTCTCCCTTCGTAGCAAATCCAAGCCATCTTCCCATCAAAGGGTAGAAAGAAATCGTGGGGAGTAATGTTGTGATATATTATCACCTTTTTCCCCTTAGCCTCTTTTAAAATCTGGTTTAAAGGAGATGGGATTGCGTAGTGGAGGATTGAAATATCAGAGGATCGATCCCAATCTTTGTAACTTTTTGCCTCCTCTTCAAGCTCTGGATCAGCATCAATACAGTAAATTTCAGATTTAAATCCTTTCTCCCTCAAAGAATCCCTTATGAATAGAGCTTCACTTCCTATTGCATCTCCGTGATGAAAAGCAGGAAGAAGCTGATCAATCCTCAATTTTACTTACCTCATCGATATATTTTAGAAGAATTTTTTTTAGATTCTCTTTTCTGTATTTTTGGAAGGCAACCCTTTGCTTCGATATAACCTCTTCCCTGTAAGAGTTATCTCTTACAACTCTATCAATTGCTTGAGCAACAGAAAGGGGGTCTTTTTTATCGAGCAAGATTCCTGCTCCATTCATTGTTTCAGGAACTGCTGTTGAAGAGAAGGCAATTACAGGGATTTCCATATAAAAGGATTCAATTATTGGAACACAGAATCCCTCATGTTCTGAAAGAATAACAAAGACATCAGCAATTCTATAAAAGGAGACAAGTTCATCAAAAGTGACATGACCAGAGAAGTGAATGTCCTCGAGTTTTAAAGATCTGACAAGATCAAGAAGAGAGTAATAGTATCTCTCAAACCCTGTATATTCACCAACTATTAGAAGCCTGGAATTGGGATTGAACTCTTTTTTATAAAAATTAAAGGCAAGAATAAGATGATGGACACCTTTGTTGGGAATTATTCTTCCTACAAATAAAATGTTTGTTTTACCATCAGAAAATATATAATCTATCGCTGTCTTCTTTGCCCTATCAAAGGCTTCAAAATCCCTTATTATTGGAAGGACTGCAGTTCTTTTGTATCCATTCTCCTCAAGTTCTTTCCTGTTGAAATCAGAATCTCCAAGGGCAAGATGGGTTATATCAACAAAATCCTTCAACTCAATCCTTCCTTGATATGTATACTTAGCAAGATCTTTCTGAAAATCGACAAAATATTGAAAGGGTGTGATGTTGTGATAGATTATCATTCTTTTAACTTTTGCTAATCTGTAAAGTTTGGAGATTGGCGAGCCAATTGAGAAGTGGAAAATAACAATATCTTCTGGATTTAAAATCTCTTCAAATTCATCTTTTTTGCTTAGATAGCGAAGGGTTTTTGGATGGTAGAAATGGGAAAATATGTAAGCTTTGTATCCCTCCTCTTCAAG
Source organism: uncultured Clostridia bacterium (assembly GCA_964517525.1). Classification (GTDB taxonomy): domain Bacteria; phylum Acidobacteriota; class Aminicenantia; order JBFLYD01; family JBBIMS01; genus JBBIMS01. Next base: position 2,167 of record CAZFCI010000137.1, read on the forward strand.
GATTTTCTTTATTGCAATAGCCTCATCAGAAATAGCATCTCCATAGGTAAGGGATGTTAGGAGTTGGTGTATTTTCATTGAATTCTCTCCAAAAGCCTCAAATATTTCCCTTCTATGACATTCCAGCTGTAATTCTCTTTGAAATATTTTTCTCCATTTCTCCCCATTTTCTCTGCGATCTCCTTCTCTTTCAGAAGAAAAATAAGTGAATCCCTGAATTCCTCATAATTTTCATAATATAGACCACCGTTAGACCTTTCAATCTGCCCCCTAAGAACCTCACAGTTTCCGTTGGCAAGAACTGGTTTACCGACTGCAAAAGCTTCAAGAGTTACAATTGAAAGGGACTCATAAAAGGATGGCATTATGAGAAGTTCAGAAGCACTCAGGGCATCAAACTTATCCTGGTCAGATACATAGCCAAGATGTATTATAAAAGGATGAGATGGGATTGGAATAACAGGAGTTCCGATAAGAACAAGCCTAATCTTTTCATTGGTTTCATTTAAAAATCTTAGATAATAATCAAAAAGCTCCTTGCATCCTTTGTTTTCATCTATTCTACCAATGTAAATTATGAATCTTTCATTTATCCCGAATTTCTCTCTGAATCTTGAAGGATTTCCATCCATTACTTCTGGGCATCCTCCAGCTATCTCAAAAGGAATTGAATAATTTTTCGATACACTTTGAACAAGTTCACACTCTTCAGGGGTAAGATAAAAGATTCCTTTAACTTTGTTAAAATTTTCTCTAAATACCCTCATATAAAGAGCTGGGTCATGCTCTGCTGTTGGAACGAGAATAGATTTTTCTGGAACTGCATTAATTCCAAAATAGGAGTGGAAATATCTGTATGAGAAAAATATGAAAAAATCAAATTTTTTATTGTTTTCTTTAATCCAATCGATGAGCTGAGGATAATAGGGACCATTCTCCTTTACCCATTCAATCTCATCCTCAATCCTATGTTCCCTTCCAAAAACCCTCTCCTGAACTTTACCGAATTTCTCAACATTTCTCTCCCTTTTCACGGGAAATCTTCTAACTAATATCCCGTTTATCTCTTCGATCCCCTCTTTATAATGGTTTTTCCATGTTATATAATCAAGGGCACAGGAAGTTAAAACCTCTATTTCCCAATAATTCTTCATTCTCTCTGCAACAAGCCTTGCATGGAGTTCCGCACCTCCACTCACATCAATACCATATCTCTGGACAACAAAGGCAACAAAAGGTCTACCCATGAGAAAGAAAGATTATAAACGAAAATCCTTTCGAAGACAATAAATCGAAGGTATCATCAATTCTCTTTGCAAATTGTTTTTAAAAATGCTAAAGTTACTTTGAAAATTAAATCTTCCCCCTTTTCTCTTTTTGTTCTAAAAGTTATATTCATTAAGCTTAATTTAATTTCTAATCACATTATTTTCTGATTTAATTCTTTCAATCAAATTCAAGTTATTAAAAAGCCAGAAGATAAAAGCAATAAGAGCGATAAGATTTTTTATCTGATTGCCGAAAAAAGAAAATTTAATTTGTTGAAAGAAAACTCTAAAAATTTCTATGTAGGAAAAAGGCTCTTCCTGAGGAACAACTTGGAAAATATACCCTTTTATCGCAAAGATGTTAATAATGGAAAGAAGGCTAAATAATAATATAATTAAATATTTAAGAAATTGAAATCTTCGGATATTTGAGATAAACTCTGCAAGGCCAAAGGCAAACAAAGGAATGCAATTTATAAGTCTTCTCATTCCAAAGGCATGTCCTCCCCACCATTGAGGAAGAGTAGAATTAAAGAGCCATTGGAAAAGAAAACCAATAAAAAAAACAATACCTATTTTATTTTTCTTAGAGATGCTCAAAAAAAGTCCAGCAATAGAAAAAAGAAGTAAAGGATGCCACTGAAAAAGCCCATGTAAAGGTGAGAAAAGAACCTCCAAAAGATACCTTGGAATCCAACCAACAAAATCTCTACCTTGTGGGATACCAAACCAGAATCCGTAGATTATCTTAAAAACGATAATTTGAGGAAGAAAGACAATAAAAAAAGTGAAAATATAAACAATTAAATACCCGATGTGTTTTCTTACAAAAGAAAGAATATTTTTTATGGAGAAAGAATTTAAAATCAAAAAAATAGGCGGAAGAAGAGAGAATGTAGCATCCTGCCATCTTGTGAGAGCTATTAATCCACTTATAATTCCT
>CAZFCI010000138.1:0-3561 GCA_964517525.1 uncultured Clostridia bacterium
TGTTAAGACTATAATAAAAGTTTCATCGAAAGATCAAAGGTAAGAAATATTCTTCCAGAATTATAAAGAGCTCAGGAGCTGTCTCGCAATGATAATTTTTTGAATTTCTGATGTTCCCTCGTATATTGTTGTCACTCTTGCATCTCTAAATAGTTTCTCTATAAGGAATTCCTTAGAATATCCATAGGCTCCATGAATCTGAAGGGCAAGATATGTCACTTTGTTGGCAATTTCAGAAGCATATAATTTTGCCATTGAGGATTCCTTAGTATGGAGTAATCCTTTATCTTTTAAATAAGCAGCTCTGTAAGTCAGTAGTCTTGCAGCCTCGATATATGTGCTCATCTCTGCAATCATAAATTGAATTGCCTGATGTTCGCATAGAAGCTTTCCAAATGATTTTCTTGTTTTTGCGTATTTAATTGCCTCATCAAGGGCACTCTGTGCGATCCCAACAGCTTGGGCGGCAATTCCAATTCTTGAGACATCAAGGGTATGAAGAGCAATTTTTAAACCCTCTCCTTCCTTTCCAAGGAGGGAACTTTCAGGAATTTTGCAATCCTCAAGGGTTATCTCAGCTGTATTTGAGCTTCTCAAGCCCATTTTATCTTCAATTTTTGAAACCTTCAGACCTGGTGAATTTGAGTCGATTATGAAAGCTGAGATTGATTTGGAACCAGGTTCAGGAGATGTTCGAGCCATCATCACAAAGGCGCCCGCATCTGGACCAGATGTAACCCAGTTTTTTGTCCCATTGAGAATGTAAAATCCTTTTTCTTTCCTTGCTTTAGTCTGAATTGCTGAGGCATCTGAGCCAGCTGAAGGCTCTGTAAGGGAGAATGCTCCAAGTATTTCTCCTGAAGATGCCTTTGGAAGATAATTTCTTTTCTGTTCCTCGGTCCCGAATTTCAAAATTGGATAGCAGAATGCTGAAGTATGAACAGATATGGCAACAGCGGTTGATGGACATACCTTTGCAATCTCTTCAATTATAATGCAGCAGGAAATATAATCCATTTCTGAGCCGCCATACTCTGTAGGAACAGTCATGCCCATAACACCTATTTCTGCAAGTTTTCTGATTATTTCCTTTGAAAGTTTCCCTTCCTTTTCTGTAATTTTAGAAGCAGGAAGGAGCTCATCCACTGCAAACTCCTTTATTGTCTCCCTAAGAATTTTTTGTTCCTCGTTAATTTCAAAATCCATGATTCCTCCAGAATATCTATTTTTTCTTTAGAATCTTTTTAATCTCTTCCCAGGAATAAGTATTAAGGACATTTTCTCTCTCAAGCCATCCTCTTCTTGCGACCCAAACACCAAATTCCATATATTCCAGTTGAGAGAGTCTGTGGGCGTCGGTTCCAATGGCAACCATAAGATTAAGTTCCTTAGCTCTCTTACAGTATACATCCTTAAGATCAAGTCTCTGGGGAAAGGCGTTTATTTCAAGAATTGTTCCTGTTATTTTTGCATATTCCAAGATTTTCTCAGTGTCCACATCATAGGGCTCCCTTTCTCCGATCAATCTTCCTGAGGGATGGGCTATAATATGAACATATGGATTCTCCATTGCTGAAATTATTCTCTTAGTTATCGTATCCTGATCCTGCTTAAAACCACTGTGAATTGCAGCAATGACAATGTCAAGATTTGATAGTATATCATTCCTAAAATCAAGGGTTCCATCCCTTCTTATATCAACTTCAACTCCATGAAGGATATTGATTTGGGGATATTTTTCTCTTAACTTTTCAATCTCTTCCCTTTGAGCTTTAAGCCTTTCCTCATTGAGCCCCTTTGCAACTCCAAGAGATTTTGAGTGATCCGTTATCGCAACAAATTCATAACCCTTTTTTATCGCGTTTTTAACAATCTCTTCTATAGAATTTCCCCCGTCAGACCATTTTGAGTGAATGTGGAAATCACCTTTTATTTCTTTTAGTTCAACGAGTTTTGGAATCCTTCCCTCTTTTGCCGCTTCAACTTCACCCCTGTCTTCTCTTAATTCTGGAGGGACATACTGAAGTTCGAGTATCCTGTATACATCATCCTCTTCCTTCCCTCCTATTTTCTCACCATTTTTTTCAGAAAAGATACCATATTCATTTAATTTTAACCCCCTTCCTTTAGCCATATCCCTCAATCTTATATTATGCTCCTTTGAACCAGTAAAATAGGCGAGGGCAGAACCAAAACTATCTGGTTCTACTATTCTGAGGTCAACCTGCATTAATTCCTTTGTCCTGATTGAGGAACGAGTTTCACCCTTTAAAATAACCTCCCATACCAGAGGATTAGAAACAAATCTATCCATTACATAGGATGGATTTGAGGAAGTTATTAAAATATCTATATCTTTTATTGTTTCCTTCCTTCTTCTAACAGAACCAGCTTCCGAGATCTTCTCGACTCCTAAAACATTTTTAAGTTCGTTTATAAAGCTTCTTGCAATTGAAATTGCCTGATCAAGCCTTCTCCTTTCTCTTCCAGCTCTTAAGATTTCAATTCCTTTTATTATATTCTCCTCTGTTTTTTCTCTTATTCCAGGGAGTTTCTGAAGCTTGTGTTCTTTTGCCATCCTCTCCAGTTCATCAATACTTTTAATCTTTAGATTATCGTAAATAACTTTAGCTGTCCTTGGTCCCAGTCCAGGGACTGAAAGGAGTTCTATAAGGGATGGGGGTATCTCCTTTCTTAGTTTTTCAAGTTGCTCAAGAGTTCCGGTTTTTACGATTTCCTCAATTTTCTGAGCGAGATCCTTACCTATGCCAGGGATTTTTTCGAGTCTCTTTTCTTCAATTAAGTTTTTGAGATCTTCTGTCAGCGTCTCTATGCTCAATACTGCTTTTCTATAAGCTCTTATTCTAAATGGATTTTCTCCTTTTATTTCCAGTAAATCCGCTATTTCTTCAAATATCCTTGCAACTCTTTGATTTTCCATCCCTAAAGGTTTTTACTCAATTTTAATTGCCTTAAAAAAGGATAAAAGGTCCTGATAGACTTTGCTAACTTCCTGAGAAACAACCTTTGTGCCGGAGAAGAGAGCTATGAAGTTGGAGTCTCCTTCCCAGCGAGGAACTATGTGAAGATGATAATGCCCTATCTCGCCTGCTCCAGCTGATTTTCCAATATTCATTCCAATATTGAAACCATCAGGCGAGAAGTATTCTTTTAGTATTTTTATAGAAGCCTTTGCGAGCTCCATCATTTCACCACTCTCTTCCTTTTCCGCTTCTTCAAAATTCTGGATATGTCTAAATGGAGCAATCATGATATGTCCAGGGTTATAGGGATATAGATTCATTATTACAAAATTTTTTTTCCCCTTGTAGAGGATTAAAGAATCTTGTTCATCTTTTTTCAGAGCTTCACAAAATATGCAACTCCTATCTTTGTTAGACAGCTCTTTTATGTAACGGAGACGCCAGGGAGCATAAAGGTATTTAAACATCACAATTTTCTAAATTTACCTAAAGGCTTAAAAAAAATGTCGATTTTTCCTCTAACCTTTTTAACATAAAAAGTTCCAAAATCTGAGATTTTTACTTTTTCCTTTTTTTT
>CAZFCI010000139.1:0-16925 GCA_964517525.1 uncultured Clostridia bacterium
AGAATCTTATGTGAGGCAATGAATACTATTTCATATAGATCTTTGTATGATGCAATTAGCATTCATCTTTCAAGAGCTCAAAAATTAGTAATTATATATTATCATTAGAAAGAAGCCTTTTCCAGCAAAGTAATTGTTCTCAGGAATTCTGTAAATCATCAATTCCTTAGGGTTTGAGAAAGTCATTAAGTTTATTGACCATCGGTCATAATTTCTCTGCCAGCGGGCGAAGTTATAAAAATTCCTATTTTTCGAATCATAATAGATTATCGCAGAAATAGTATCGAGAAGAGATACTGGATAGGAAAGGGAAAGGGCAAGAAATTGAGAGGAATAAGGAGATTTTTCTTTTGAAAATAATCTTTTTGAGGAATCACTCCTGAAATATTCTATGAGGAAATGAATGCCATTCCCTATAGAAAAAGTATAATCAATTCCAGCTGTAAAACTCCTTTGCCAGGGATATATAAAATTTGGATTTCTCTGATTGGAAAAAACAGTTTCAAACCATACTCCAATCCCTATGTCCCATTTACCATCAAAGGCATATCTTTCTTCGGAAAATTTGAAATTTTCATTGGAAGAGGAATTTGAAATTAAATTATTATAAGCATCATTTTTATAGAAGATACACTTACGATGATGGAAGGAAAAAGCAAACTCTCCTTTACCCAAAGGGATTTGATTTCTGAATCCCAATTCGGGTGATTTCCTTTCTGTCGGGAAAGCTTCCCAACCTTTTGGATCTTCATTTCCGTAAAGAATCCAGAACCAGATATTTGTCTTTTTAGATATAAATGCTCGTAAAAGAAGGGAATAAACCCCATCTGTGAGTTGAATCGGGTCTCTCGGATCTATTTGGTCAAACCACATAAGGGAACGAATAAGGCTGGCAGAACCAAAACTTATTTTTTGCAATCCTATTTTTGCTTCAAAACGAGAGGATGAGTATTTGAGGCTTGATCGATAGGGCTTTATTTTTCCTTTAAGAATAAGTTCATTAGATGAAGAGGAGGTTGCTGTGAAGAAAGCGTTAAAAGAAATCTCAGCGGAAATAGATTTGGAGCTCGAAAAATTTCGGGAAAGGGAAATAGCAGGAAGGAAACGAATTCCAATCTGGGTATAGGAGCTTTCTGATTTCGAATAAGTAAAAAATGATGTAGCTAAACCATGATTTTCGAATAAAATTGAGGAGAAAAGAGGATAGGCTATCAAAAAAAGCAGTAAGAAAAATAACTTTACAATTCTGGCTGGCTTCTTAATAAAATTTCTCATAGAGTTATTTTATTTGGAAATTAAACCTTTAGTCAATAAGAAAATTTAAATAAATTTTATTTCTTCAGAATATTATCTATATTCTCAAGAAGAAATGATGGAGTAAAAGGTTTTTGCAAAAAAATAGCATTTTCAATTTCATAAATTTGACTAATTTTGTTAGAGGGGTAACCTGATATAAAAATTATTTTTATTTTTGGCGATACCTTCAAAATCTCCTTTGCAGTTTCTAAACCATTCATTTTTGGAAGAACCATATCAGTTATAAGAAGAGTAAATTCCCTGCTCTCTTTAACTATTTTTATTCCTTCTTCACCATTCAGAGCTGTAGAAACTTCATATCCTGATGATTCAAGAACATCTTTTATAAATTCCAGAACTCCAGGGTCATCTTCGACGACCAACACCCTTCCCTTTCCAACTGGAAAAATCTTCTCTTTCTTCTCATTTTTTGAAATATCATCTATCATCTCCTCAGATGCAGGAATAAAAACTTTGAAAGTTGTTCCTTCGTTCAGCTTACTCTCAACATTTATATGACCTCCTGATTGTTTCACTATTCCGTAAACAATGGAAAGTCCAAGTCCTGAGCCCTTCTCCTTGGTAGTGAAGAAGGGTTCAAAAATTCTATCTATTATCTCCTCTGGTATTCCTGTTCCTGTATCGGAAACTTTTATCATTGTGTATTTCCCAGGTCTTGCCTCAGGATTGAATTTACATTCTGATTCCTTCAATTCCACATTATCAGTAGAAATTGTTAGCTTCCCCCCTTCTGGCATTGCATCTTTTGCATTTAGAGCAAGATTCAATATTACCTGTTCTATCTGGTTAGGATCAGCTCTTACACATGCGACCTCAGGATTTAAAAATAGATCAAGTTTTATTTTCTCTCCAATAGCCCTTGACAAAAATCTACCAATTTTATGAATTAAAGTATTCAAGTTAAAATTCATCTGGGAAATACTTTTACTTCTGCTAAATGTAAGAAGCTGACTCGTAAGCCCTGAGGCTTTTTCTGCTGTCTCAAATATAAGCTTTAGTTTTTCATAAAAGGGATCTTCAGGCTTTGTTTTTCTTAGAAGAATCTCAGTATTACCGAGAATAACTGTGAGAAGATTGTTAAAATCATGGGCTATTCCTCCTGCAAGCCTTCCGATAGCTTCCATTTTCTGAAATTGCCTCAACCTCTCTTCAATTTTTTTATGGTCTGTCAAATCTCTAATTACTCCTCTGTAGGCTATTGCTTTTCCTTCCTCATCTTTGAGAACACTTGCAGTGACTGAAACATCCATTAGCCTTCCATTCTTAGCTTTAAGAGTTAATTCATAATCCTTTACATAACCATTCCTTTCGATTGTTTTTTGAAAATCCTCTCTATCTGTTAAATCCAGATAGTGATTTTTAACATTTGCCTCAAGAAAGTTTTCTTTTGATTTGTATCCAAAAAGCTTTACAGCTTCAGGATTTACATTCAAAACCTTTCCATCACTGGAGGTGACATACATTGCTTCCTTTGAATCCTCAAAAAACGAACGCAATTCTCCAAGTAATGAAAGAATTTCATCAGCCATTCTCTCAATTGAATCTATATCCATTACAGTTCCCAGACATATCCCCTCATCTTTAAATTTTGTGAAATCCTTTTGAATTTTCACATTTACCCTTCTCTTTTTATCCCTGTGCAAGAGAGAGAGCTCAAAACTTCTCCTTCTCTTTTTTGGGGCGGAGAAGATTTTAAGAAACTTTTTCCAGTCTTCAGGTGATATAAGTTCTCTAATTTTCATTCCTTTAATTCTCTCAATTTCATACCCAATCATCCTGCATAATTCTGAATTAGCATAAGCAATCTTATCTCCCTGAAGTATAAAGAAACCAATAGGAATATTTTTCAAAAGCATTTTAAGCTCCCTACCTTCCAATTTCATTTTCACGCCATTATTAATGGAGGGAAATGAAATGTTTTTAAACTAAGCGAATAAAATAAACATCACTTTTAATTATACCACCTAATACCTTAAATGCAAATTTCTAAAACTAAATGGTCTTAGACTTGCTAAAAAGGAAAAAAATTGCTAAACTTTTCCCTTGAAAAGAAGGAGGAGAAATGAAAAAGAAAGGTTTTTCTGATTTGATCTTTAAAGCTCTTTTAATATTTTTTTTCTCCCTTGCCTTCGGGATTGCCTATTTAATGGCAATATCAAGTAAGCTTCCCTTAGACCAGAAAGAGACGCCAGCACAGCAGAATCCGAAATACAAAGAGATAGATCTTGCAAAGGCAAAGGAGAGGTTTGACCAGGGCTGGTTGTTCGTAGATGCAAGATCTCAGCTTTCATGGAAGGAAGCTCATATAAAGGGTGCAATCTGTTTCCCAGCAGGAGAATTCCTCCAGAAAATCACCGAATTTGAGAAAAATTATCCAAAGGATACAAAGATGGTTGTTTACTGTTCAGGAGTTGGATGCAGCACAAGCTATTTTCTTGCAGAAAGGCTTGCTGAGAGAGGATATAAAAACATAGAAGTTTTCTTTGGCGGATGGAGCCAGTGGGTTCAAGCAAATTATCCCACTGAAAAAGGGCAGTGAAAAAGGTAAATATTTTCTTATACATTTCAATATTTATCCTATTTCTAATTTACTTTTCTGCAGGCATAATAAAAATTCTAACTCCAAGGCAATTCTACGGAGCTGTTATTTCCTATGAGATTGTTAAAGACCCTTTTGCTGTAGCAATAATTTCTTCTATTATTCCTTTCCTTGAGGTCTTTTGTGCTATCTTCCTTCTGATCCCCTCATGGAGAAAGAGTTCTTCCCTTCTTCTCCTAATAATAACTTTAATCTTCCTTTTTGCAATCCTTTCAGCCTATCTGCGGGGGATTAATATGGATTGTGGATGCTTTGGAGGAATTCTTGTTGGGGAAACAGGTCTTAGCTCAATAATAAGAAATATATTTTTAGCGATTCTTTCAGCCTTTGTCTTTTTAAAGAGTGATTGAATATAAGAAAATCTCAGTTGGATCCCTTGAGACAAATTGTTATGTAATTTCTAACAAAGAGAATTCAGCAATAATTGTAGATCCAGGCGGTGAAGGTGAAAGGATTTTTCATTTTATAGAAGAGAAAAGATTAAGACCATTAATGATTATAAACACCCACGGACATGCTGACCATTGTGGAGCAAACAAATTTTTGAAGGAAAAATATTCAATTCCTATTTTAATTCACAAAGATGACCTAAAAATTTTAAACTCCTTCGAGAACAAATTTATATTCCCCTTAATGAAAGGAGAAACCTCTCCTGAGCCAGATAAATTCCTGAAGGATGGTGATTTGATTGAGTTCGGCGAAACCTTTTTGAGAATCATTCACACTCCGGGGCACACTCCAGGAAGTATTTCAATTCTTGCTGATGGAATCCTATTTTCAGGAGATTTAATATTCTCAGGTTCAGTTGGAAGGACTGATCTTTCAGGAGGCTCATGGACTCAACTAATAAACTCAATAAGAAGCAAGATTCTAACCCTTCCTGACGAGACAATTATTCTTCCAGGGCATGGTCCATCTACAACTGTAGGGGATGAGAGGAAAAATAATCCTTTTATAAACTATGAAGCATATTGAAGATTTCCTTAATTATCTTACTCTGGAGAAGGGTTACAGTCCAAACACAATAGAAGCATATGGAAGGGATTTGAAAGATTTTTTTAATTTCCTGAAGAAGGATTGGAAGGATGTAACAAAAGAAGATGTTCTTTTATATCTAAGAGAGCTTCAAAAGAAAGGTTTTTCCCAGAGATCTTCCTCAAGGGTTCTTTCTTCCTTTAGAACTTTTTTCAAATATCTCATTTTAGAGAGTGTCATAAAGGTAAATCCCCTCTCAGGAATAAAGGGGATAAGACAGACAAAATCTCTTCCTGCATATTTGACAATGGAAGAGGTCGAAGAGCTCCTTTCTCTGCCCGAACTCTCCAATCCAATAGGAAAAAGAGACAAAGCAATTCTTGAGCTTATGTATGCAACTGGTCTGAGGGTTTCTGAATTGGTTGAGTTAAAGATGGGAGATCTTGAGCTTGACGAAGGATTTATCTATGTTATGGGAAAAGGCGGGAAGAGGAGGATGGTTCCAATTGGTGAGATTGCCCTTAAATATTTGTCAATTTATCTGAATGTGAGGGAAGAATTTTTTGAAGGAAAAGGAAACCCCTTTATCTTTCTCAATTATAAAGGAGAACCGTTGACAAGACAGGGTTTGTGGAAAATCATAAAAGGTTATGGAAAAAAAATTGGAATAGCAGATAAACTCACACCTCACACATTGAGACATTCCTTTGCAACTCATCTTCTTGAAAGGGGGGCAGATCTAAGATCAATTCAGATAATGCTCGGTCATTCGAGAATCTCCACAACCCAAATTTACACCCATATTGCTGCAGAAAGATTAAGGAGAATATGGGAAAAGTTTCATCCAAGGGCTTGAAACGAAAATATGTGCTCTCATTTTGTTGCGGTTTTAAACTGGCAAGTCCAGATCTATACTTCCTCACGATGTTTGGAGGAGAGAACCAAACAGAAAATTCTTTCTCGGCTATTTCAGCTAAAAATCAAACTCTTATCCTTTGGACTAAGAAGGCAGTTCACTGCGTTGCGGAAGCAGGAGCTTAAGAGAGTCTTCAGCACAATTTAAAGGAGGATTCCCATACTACTGTAAGCCATCCGATAAAGCAACATAAAAGGCAAATATAAAATGGAAACTTTTTCATAGCACTGCCACAGAATAATTGACAATTTTCTCTTTATCTGATAAAAATAGAATTAAATGATTAAGAAAATAATCGAAAAAATCATTGGAACAAAAAATGAAAGGGAACTTAAAAAACTTCAGCCAATTGTAAATGCAATAAATGAACTTGAGCCGAAAATATCAAAACTTTCAGATGAAGAGTTAAGGGCAAAAACAGGTGAATTCAAAGAAAAGCTCTCTCAGGGAGCAACTCTTGATGATCTCCTGATAGAAGCCTTTGCTGTTGTAAGGGAAACTGCAAAAAGAACTCTTGGAATGAGACACTTTGATGTTCAGCTTATGGGAGGCATAGTTCTCCACCAGGGAAAGATTGCAGAGATGAAGACTGGTGAAGGTAAGACTCTTGTCGCAACTCTTCCAGCGTATCTAAATGCTCTTACAGGAGAAGGGGTTCATATCGTTACAGTTAACGATTATCTGGCAAGAAGGGATACAGAATGGATGGGACCAATATATAGATTCCTTGGTCTTACCGTTGGAACAATTCAGCATGGAATTTCTGATGAAGAGAGAAAAAAAGCATACCTTTGTGATATAACATATGGAACCAACAATGAGTTTGGTTTTGATTACTTGAGAGACAATATGAAATTCAGGCTTGAGGATATTGTCCAGAGGGGTCACAATTATGCTATAGTTGACGAGGTGGACTCAATTTTAATTGACGAAGCAAGAACTCCTTTAATAATATCAGGTCCGTCTGAGGAGAGCACATCAATTTATTACCAGATTGATGACCTTGTTAGAAGAATGAGAAAAGATGAGGATTATCAGATAGATGAAAAGGCAAAAACTGCAGTTCTTACTGAAAGAGGGGTTGAGAAAGCGGAGAAATATCTTGGAACTTCAAATCTTTTTGATCTTTCCAATCAGCATCTCGTTCACCATATCTATCAGGCTCTTAAAGCCCACAATTTTTTCAAAAGAGATGTTGACTATTTGGTCAAAGATGGGAAGGTAATTATTGTTGATGAGTTTACAGGAAGATTGATGCCAGGAAGAAGGTGGTCTGATGGTCTCCACCAGGCAATAGAGGCAAAGGAAAGAGTGAGAATTGAGCAGGAGTATCAGACTCTCGCAACAATTACATTCCAGAACTTCTTTAAGCTTTATAAGAAACTTGCAGGAATGACAGGAACTGCAGAAACTGAGGCTGCAGAGTTTGCAGAGGTTTATGGTCTTGATGTGGTTGTTATTCCAACAAATAAACCTCTTATAAGATATGAATATCCAGATGTAATTTACAGGACTGAAAAAGAGAAATGGAAGGCTGTTGTTGATGAAATAAAAAAGGAGCATCAAAGGGGGAGGCCTATACTCGTCGGGACTGTCTCAATTGAAAAATCAGAAAAACTTTCATCAATGTTGAAAAGAGAGGGGATAAAACATGTGGTTTTGAATGCAAAATACCATGAGAAAGAAGCAGAGATAGTTGCTCAGGCTGGCAGATTTTCCTCAGTCACAATTGCAACAAATATGGCAGGAAGGGGGACTGACATTCTCTTAGGAGGAAACCCTGAATTTTTGGCAAAGGAAGAGATGAGAAAAAGGGGGTTCAATCCCCATACTAACTGGGATGAAAATCTTTACAAAGAGATTCTCGAAAAGATGAGGGCACAGGTTGAGGAAGAGCATAAAAAGGTTGTTGAGCTTCAGGGACTTTACATTATCGGAACTGAGAGGCATGAAGCAAGAAGAATTGACAACCAGTTAAGGGGAAGAGCTGGAAGGCAAGGAGATCCTGGAGCATCAATATTCTTCCTTTCCCTTGAAGACGATTTAATGAGAATTTTTGGTTCGGACAAACTTTCAGGTTTGATGAAGACCCTTGGTATGGAGGAGGGGGTCCCAATCCAGCATAAATGGGTATCAAAGGCAATAGAGAGAGCCCAGAGGCAGGTGGAAGCCCACAACTTCTCAATAAGAAAGCATCTCCTTGAATATGACGATGTTATGAATAAACAGAGAGAGGTTATCTACACAATGAGAAGGGAAATCCTTGAAAAGAAGGATATGAGAGATTGGATTCAGGAAAAAATTGAGATTTTGCTCGACTGGCATCTTGAAAAATATTGTGATTCGAGGAGAAGTTCTGAGGATTGGGATATTGATGGATTGAAAAAGGCAATCCTTTACCAGTTCTCTTTTGATATATCCCAGCTCAATGGTGATTTCTCTGAGATGACCTTCGAAGAATTAAGGGAAAATCTTCTTGAGAAATTGAAAGAGATGTACTCCCAGAAAGAGAGAGTTTTAGGTGAGGAGAGAATGAGGGAACTGGAAAGATACGCTCTTCTTCAGGTAATAGATTACCAGTGGAAGGACCATCTCCTCGCAATGGACCACTTAAAAGAAGGTATTGGTTTAAGGGGTTATGGTCAAAGAGACCCTCTTATTGAATACAAAAAAGAGAGTTTTGATATGTTCCAGGAAATGATGGACAGGATAGAGGAGGAGACAGTAAGAATTTTATTCCACTTCCAGCCCATTACAGAATATGAAGAAGTCCGATTCAGGGAGAGGCAAATTCCCCAAAGACATGTCTTCTCAAGAGGAGAAGGAGAGCATAAAATGCAAAAACCAAGATTTTCCATTCCTACAAAAAAGAGGAGGTAAAATGCTTGAATTCCCAATAAAAGAAGCTTTAACATTTGACGATGTCCTTGTTGAACCTGCAAGAACAAAAATTCTCCCTTCAGAGACCGATGTCTCAACATTCTTAACAAAGAAGATAAAGTTGAATATACCAATTATTAGCTCTCCAATGGATACTGTAACTGAGAGCAAAATGGCAATAGCTATGGCTCAAATTGGAGGTATTGGAGTAATTCACAGAAACATCAGTATAGAAGAGCAGGTTGAGGAGGTTGCAAAGGTAAAAAGATACGAGAGTGGAATGATTGTTGACCCCATAACCCTTAGTCCCTACAACAAGATTTACGAAGCCCTTGAGATAATGAGGAAACATAAGATTTCAGGACTTCCAATAACTGAAAATGGAAAGCTTGTCGGTATTTTGACCAACAGGGATTTGAGGTTTGAGACAAGAACTGACCTGGAAATTAAAGATGTAATGACAAAGGCAGAAAAACTTATAACAGCAAGAGTTGGGATTACAATGCAGGACGCTATAAAAATTCTCCACGAACACAGGATAGAAAAACTTCCTGTTGTTGATGAGAATTTCAATTTGAAAGGACTTATAACTGTAAAGGATATTCTGAAAAAAATCTCTTATCCTAATGCTACAAAGGATTCAATGGGGAGACTATCTGTTGCAGGAGCGATAGGTGTTGGGGATGAAGCAGTTGAAAGAGCAAAAGCTCTTGTGAGCGCTGGTGTTGATGTCCTTGTAATTGACACAGCTCATGGTCATTCAGAAAGAGTTATAGAAACAGTTAAAATTCTGAAAAAAGAACTTCACGATGTAGAAGTAATTGCAGGGAATATTGCAACTTCTGAAGGAGCAAAGGATTTGATAGAAGCAGGGGTTGATGCTATAAAGGTAGGAGTCGGACCAGGCTCAATTTGCACTACAAGGGTTGTGACAGGTGTTGGGGTTCCTCAAATCACAGCAATTTCTGAAGCTTACAAAGTTGCAAAAAAATATGGAATTCCTGTAATATCCGATGGCGGAATAAAGTATTCTGGTGATATAACAAAAGCAATTGTTGCTGGTGCTCACTCTGTAATGATAGGGAATCTCCTTGCGGGAACTGACGAAAGCCCTGGGGAGATAATCCTCTATCAGGGAAGATCTTATAAAAGTTACAGAGGGATGGGCTCTCTTGGTGCCCTGAAAAAAGGAGCAAGGGACAGGTATTATCAGGAGGGGATTGGAGAAGCCAAGATAGTTCCTGAAGGAATAGAGGGAAGGGTTCCATACAGAGGTCCTGTAAGTAAGATTGTTGAGTTGCTTGTTGGTGGTTTAAGAGCTGGAATGGGATATGCGGGTTGCAAAACCCTGGAAGAGTTGAGGGATAAAGGAAGATTTATAAAAATAACAAATGCGGGTTTAAGAGAAAGCCATGTTCATGATGTAATAATTACTGAAGAAGCTCCAAATTACAGGATAGACTGAAGAATTAAAAAGGGGATTATAGAGGAAACTGGTAAGAGAAATAAAGTTTCAACCCTTTCTCTTTAATGTAATTTCTCAAAAGGGGCGAGGTCTGATAGCTCACAATTATGGGGATTTTCTTTCCCACAAGGACTTTATCTATCTGCTTTAGAATTTTCAAAAATTCATCGACATCCTTCTTTTTTATCTGACTCTTGCACTCTCCTATTATCCATACCAAACTTCCATCCTTTCTTCCCCTCCCAATTATGTTTACCTCAATATATTTACCAGGTGAAACCTCGATGTAATCTCTTCTCAAGTTTTCTGTCACCTCAATCCCCAAGTCCTTCTTGAGCAAGGGAGGCAACCCTATAAAGGCTCTATCCTCAAGGACATATCCGACCGTATGCTGAATACCTCCCAGCATCTCCCTTGTCTTTCTGTGTTCACCAACAAGCTTCTCAAGCTCCTGCTCAGTCCTCTTCTGTGCCTCCGCAAGCTCATTGACCCTCTCCTCTGTCCTCTTCTGTGCCTCCGCAAGCTCATTGACCCTCTCCTCTGTCCTCTTCTGTGCTTCCGCAAGCTCATTGATCCTCTCCTCTGTCCTCTTCTGTGCCTCCGCAAGCTCTCTTACAATCTCCTTTAGCTCATTAAACTCATTTTTTGTTACATTCTCTAATCTCTGCCTTTCCATCTCCTCGAGAAATGCAATGAGGACTTCTCTAAGGCTCGGTTCGACCTTATCCAAAAGCCTAATAATATTTGTGCTAATTGGCATATTTTAAATATATCATAAAAATTATTTATTTCACAACTAAATTGTTATTATAGAGCTTATATCTCTCTTTTTTCCTTAATAAAATGAGAGTACCATTCTTCATATAATTCAGGGGTTATCAGATGGAACTCAAAGGGATTGGGAGCTCCTATTAAATCATCTAAATCTGCCAGCAATTTCCCTCTTTCAGGGATAGAGATTCTTGGAGAAACCACAAGAATGTCAATATCACTATTGGGACCCAACTCCCCCCTGACAAAGGAACCAAAAACATAAACCTTAACATCTTCAAGATTTTCAACAAAAAATTCCTTAATTTTTTTGAGGTAAAAATCCATATTCTCTATATATTTTTTTCTCTCCTCAGCTCTTCTTTTCAAAAGCTCAAAGTATCTCATTTTCTATAATTTCCTTTAATTCTTCAACAAAATTTAACATTCTCTCAATCTGTTCTTTAAAGAAAGGGACTGGGAAATATCTGCTCTCAATATAAGCAATTTCAATATCCCTTATAGTTTCTCTATTTTCCCTTTTAAACTCTTCAATTTTCTCGGGATGAAGGCTAACCTCTTTCAGGTCATCCAAAAGTTCCATAATACTATGGGTCTTCTCAAAATCACCCAATTTCTTCCACAATGCATGTTTTAGAAAAAGCTGAACTGATTGCTCCAAATGGAAGGCAGAAAATTCGTACTCCCCTCTTTCAAAAAATTCTTTAGCAAACTTTAAAAATTTCTCTGCCCTTTCTCTTAAAAATTCTCCTCTTTCCACTTTATTATTTTATTAAATTTCAAAAAGAAAAAAAAGAGGCGGGCTTTTAGCCCGCCTCTCCCAAAAATCCTACTTAGAGCCTTAGAAGGAGTATCTTATGGAGAACTTGAACATTCTTGTTCCCTCTACACCTGTTATCTGTTTGTAGGTTCCAGCTGGTGTGAAGGTTCCTCTGTCAGTCCCTTCTTCTGTCGGTCTCCATGTTCCTCCTACATCCTGGGTGATAAATACTCTGTTGAATCCCATAACATTGAAGGCATCAACATAGACACCAATTCTTCCATACTTTCCAAGATCAAACTCTTTTTCAACCCTTAAATCAAGGGTATCAACTCCCTGTCCTCTCCTTGTTCCTGGCTTCTCAACATAAACTCCTACAGATGCCAGAAGGGTTGTGTTGACATTCTTTGCAGTTGCCCATGCAGATGGAGGATATATTGTTACTGTTCTGCCCCATGGACCACCATCGTAGTGATTGTAGTATCCAGAGAGATAGATCTTGTAGGGAAGGGTCACTGTTCCGTAAAGCTTTATAACAAGGGGTCTGTCAAAATCAAGTCTTCCGTATCTATTGACAAACCAGTTGGGATTGTCGAAGGCACCAGACCAACCCCATGAGGAACCATAATCTCCACCAATGTTACCCTCGAATTTAGAGAAGGTTACAGAACCTCCGAGCATCCATCCCTGGGACATGCGCTTGTTGAATATTAACTCAAGACCCTGATACTTCCTCTCCCCTTCAGGAACATTCGTGAATCTATACCAGAATGTTCCTGGAGCATTTTTGGATGGGAAGTAGACAGTTACCTCCTGAGCAGGGAATATATCGTAGGCAGGAACTATTGTCCTGAAAGGAACCCACCATCCAGAAGGAGCCTTGTCAAGGTGGTACCAGTTTTGACCTGTTGCAATGTCGTAGAGAACATCCTCAAGGATGTTGGTCATATTCTTGTATATATAGTTTATTCCAACAGAGAAGTCCCTCATAAGCTCATGCTGAATTCCGACAATTAGCTCATCAGTGTATGGAGACTTTGTATTGGGATCAAGCTTATTAGCACTGTATTCAAACTTCATAACATCAGGGGTTGTTCCGTAAAAGACATACCTATCTACTGGAGGAAGATCAAGTTTCTTGTTCCCATTTAAATCCCACCAACCAAAGGAGAAAGACCTTGGATATAGGGGGTGAAGAACTGAGAAGTACTGGAGCATTAGATACTGAGTATATCTTGCAAAGGATGCCTTTAAAGCAGTCTTTCCATTTCCAAAAACATCGTAGGTGATTCCAAGTCTTGGAGAGATTGATGTCCACTTTATAATGTCTTTCCATTCAGGATTTGAGATTTCATCGTAGGGGTTGATTCCATAAACTGGTTTCAGATATGTCTCACCAAGGACATAGGCAAAATTATCCGAACGACCCTTCTTTGATGCAGGTTTGTATCCATAGGAGTAGTCAATTCTGACACCTGCATTTATTGTGAGCCTGTCCTTTATTGTGATAGAATCCTGGATGTATCCACCAATTCTGTTTGCCATATCCTGAATAGATGGCTTATCACCTTTATCCGCCTCAGTCTCACAAATGTATGGGAATATTACACCGTGACCCCTTGTTGAATGAGGAGCTCCAAGTTGACCTACATAATAGTAAGGATCTCCATTCCAGTAATACCAGATTACAGCATTGTTTCTCCACCAGTTCCAGTCTCCGTAAGCCTGCTCAAAGTCAGCACCAGCTTTTATCTCGTGATTGTCTCCAAGTCCAAAGAGATTGTCCTGGAATCTTGTAATTGATGCTGATGTGTGGAATCTCTTTCTCAGATATGTCTCATTGAATCTTGCATTACCCCATCTGTATCCAGTGTAGCCATCATAGAAGTAATAGTTATTTTGAGGCTCTCCAGGTTGCATTGGAAGAGGGAACCATCTGTGGACATAAGCTGCACGAATATCAAGGAAGGTATTAGGGTCTAAAAGCCAGGTTAGAACACCATTTCCAGTGTATCCTTTCTCATGGTCCCAGACCCTCATTGCCTCAGAGGTTATATTCCATGCTTTATCCAATCTGAAGTAGGGTTCGTATATGTCTGTGAAGTTGAAGAGACCCATGAACCTTATAGATGGTGTAATCTGGGTTGTAAGCTTAACAAAACTCATTACCTCTGTGTGGTCAAGGTCAAAGGGACCATAGTATTTTCCAAGAATTGTTGTCGGTCTGAAGGGTGAAGTGAATGTGTTGTTGAGGTATCTTGCATTTGCAAAGAACCAGAGTTTATCCTTCATAATAGGACCACCGAGGGAGCCTGATGCATCCATGTCTGAGGTTGCATACTCAGGAGCTGAAACACCCATTGCCTTTAGCTGGGTATCAGGGAATACAACCTTTGTTGTGTCCTTTGATGAGTAATAGAAGGTTGCTGAACCTGAGAAGTTGTTTCCTCCTGATTTTGTAACAACATTAATATATGCACCTTCAGTATAACCAATCTCTGCTGGATGACCCCCAAGAACCATCTCTGTTTCCTGAATGACATCATAGTTTATATTTGTTAGAGGATACATGACAACAGGGTCATTCATATTAACACCATCAAAGGCATAGGTGTTACCTCTAACTGTGGAGCCATGGGCTGAGAATGTTCTTCTGTAGGCTACTCCCTCGGAGATAACTCCTGGGGCAGTTGTTATGACATCATAAAGGTCCCTTGCGATTGGAATATTCTTCAAAACTTCTGGAGCAACAGTTACAGAGACCTTTGATGATTCAACATCAACCACAGGGGATGCTGCGGTTACAGTGATTGTCTCAGCTATTGGAGCTGGTTTCAACTCAATTTTAACCTCTGTTGTCATACCAACATGGACAATTACCTCCTCCCTTTTAACTGTCTGGAAACCTGTAAGTTCTGCTGTAATTGTGTAAGTTCCTGGTGGTAATGCAGGAGCCCTAAATACTCCATCCTCAGTTGTAACATAGGTTATGGTTCCAATAAGGGATGGACCTGAAACTGTTATTGTAACACCAGGAAGGGGATTTCCTTCTGGATCAGTAACAGTTCCCTTTATGGAACCTGTTTGCCTCTGGGCATTGAGGATGGAAACAATACCAATACTGAGGATTAGAATCATTAAGATTCTTAAAAACCTCACTTAAACCTCCTTTCAAAAATTTTTAAAACCCATTTCCCAGAGCCAATACTTTTCTTTTTTTACCTTCATCTATCACCTCCTTTCATAATAACCTTTCCATTAAAACTTATATCAAATTTCATGCCAATTTTAAAAAGTGTGGGTTTTGGAAAGTGGCTCAAACAGAGGTTTTATGCTATGACACAAACTGGCTTCCATAAAGGAATTTTTAATTTGCCTCACTTACAAAGGGTTTTCAAGGGGAAATGAAAGCAAGATGTTCAAAATTTTGAATTCAAAAAATTGAACATGTTCAAAAATTTGAACAAATTATGTTCGAAATTTTGAACGCTTATTAATAGACCAAGACGATCAATTACATTTCAATATTGGACCAATTATAGTTGAAATCAATCAAAAAATCGTGATATTATGAAATTGTTATTATGGAAATTGTTTTTTCAAGGCATGCTAAAAGAAGAATGCAACTTTATAAGATTGAAGAGGCGGATGTAATAGAAACTTTAAAAATTTTATATAGAAACTGAACAAGTTATCTCAGGAAAAAGAGAGGTTATCAATAAAAGTATGATTAGCAAATACGGATTTCCACTAAAAATTGTTTTTTTCCATAGAAGGGAATAAAACAGTAATTATAACTACATATCCATTGAAAAAGGAGATAAAACCATGAAAATTTACTATGATAAAGAGGTTGATTCAGCCTATATAAAGTTCTCGGATAAAGTGCCTGAGGGAGTAATAGAGATTGCAGAGGGTATAAATATTGATGTGACTAATGAAAACGAAATTGTTGGTATAGAAATTTTAGAAGTATCGAGGAAACTCCCTGTTCAATCCCTTTTCAGTTATGAATGTGAAAGTGAGATTTTGTATAGATAATAAATTCATTTATAAAAATTATTGACAAATCTTTTAAAAAATTGTTAAAATCTATAATTATGGTAAAAAGTATTCTTGATATGGTAGGTAGAACTCCTATTCTGGAACTTAAAAGTTTAAATCCAAATCCTGATGTTAGGATATTTTCAAAGCTTGAGTTTCTAAATCCAACTGGTTCCCTTAAGGACAGGATAGTCAAAAGAATAATAGAGAAAGCTGAAGAAAAGGGAGAGCTTAGAAAGGGGATGACAATAGTTGAGGCAAGTAGCGGGAATACAGGAATTTCCCTTTGTGCAATTGGAGGAGCAAAGGGTTATAGAGTAAGGATTTATATGCCTGAGACAAAGACTATGGAGAGAAGAAAGATAATAAGGGCATTGGGTGGTGAGCTTATTTTAACTTCAGGAGATAATCCCCATAGCCACATAGAGGCAGTTGAGGAGCTTGTTAAAAATGAACCTGAGAATTATTTTTATTTAAATCAGAATGGGAATGAAGAGAATACACTGGCTCACTATTATGGGACAGGAGAGGAAATCCTGAATGAATTGAATTTTAAAATAGATTATATTGTAGCAGGTCTTGGAACAGGAGGAACATTGATGGGAGTCGGAATGAGGTTGAAGGAGAAATTTAGGGATTTAAAAGTCGTTGCGGTTGAGCCAGAAAAACCAATAAGTAAAATAGAGGGATTGCTCTACAGAGATGGCTCATACAATCCTCCGATTCTTAAAGAGGAGATAATAGATGAGACAATTCGTGTGAGGGATGAGGAGGCTATAGATTGCGTAAGGAAATTATGGGCTAAAGAGGGGATCTTCGTTGGCATAAGTTCTGGTGCTGTTCTTTTTGCTTCCCTTAAACTTGCTGGGAGGCTAAAGAAGGGAATTATAGTTTCAATCTTTGCTGATAGTGGGGATCGCTATCTTTCAACCCTTCAGTGAAACTAAAGGGCAATTTGAGCGTTTTATTAATATATGGAGGAAAAAGAATAAAAATTGCAGAATTCAAAACAAAAGGAGGTTTTGATGGGAAGTAAAAAAATAGTAATATTTTCCCTCTTGTTCATTTTTCCATTTTTAATTTTTAGCCAGGAAAAAAAATTTGAGCTTTCCCTTCAAGATTGCATAGTAAGAGCTCTTAAATCCAATCTTGATGTGTCTGTTCAACTCTACACCCCTAAAATAGCTGAGACCTCAGT
>CAZFCI010000140.1:0-2073 GCA_964517525.1 uncultured Clostridia bacterium
TAATAAGAATCATAACATCAAAATTTACAATAAAAATGGAAATTTGTTAAGAGTATTTGGAAAGAAAGGAGGAGGACCAGGAGAGTTTGTTTCGCCAGGAAGAATAGACTATCATAGTGGGAAATATATTGTTCAAGACTATGGATTGGCAAAGTACATAATTTTTGATAAAGCTTTTAAAGAGATATCTCGTTTTTACAGGTTACCTGGTCCTTGCGAGACATTTATTGTGGATGGAGAAAGAGTGATATCAAATGGATACTTTGAGGAGGGACCAGGCAAGGAATTCAAAGGCTTAATCATGAATTTTTCAGGGAAAATTCTTAAAAAACTTTTGCAATTAAACAACCCTAAAGAAGATGCTTGGGATAGAATAACTAATATGCTTGCTTTTTTTGATGTTTCAAAGAATGGCGAGATTTTCCTTGTTATGGCAAGGGAAGTAAAAATCTTCAAATTTAGTAAAGAAGGAAAGCTCCTCTTTACCTTTGGAAAAAATCCTCCGTATTTTTCCCCATGTAAAAAGAATAAAGATTTTGAGACAATGATTTTTGGAAACACATCAAAAGAAATGGTTGATGCTGAAAGAAGATGGCGTAAGGCATTCAGCTGGGTTTCTGGGATATTTGTATTAGACGATTTTTTAGGGATTGTTATAAGGAATTTCAACCAAAAAATTGGGATGTGGCAAAGTTTTGTGCAAATTTATGACCTCAATGGCAAGCTGCACGAGGAAAGGCTACATCTTAATGAGCTCGGAACTTCTTCTTCTGGACCATTGTGTTACGATTTCTTTTATGATTCAAATCATAAAGATAAAGTTTATTTTCTTGAGATTCTAAACGAAGATAGAGAACCTCAGTATAGATTTACAAAATATAGGGTTTCAAGAAAATGAAAAAGGGGTGGTGGATATTCTTATGTATGATTTTCTTAATAGTAAATATCTATATGAGTAAAGAGCTAAGAGAGCTAAAAATAGGTAGAATTTTTATAAAAAGTTATTCAATCCCCAACAAAGAGAGTCTCTTAACTCTTGTAATATATTTTGAAGAAAAAAGTTGCATTGCCTGCATGGAAGAGCATGTTTACTGGAATAAACTATACAATGACTTAAAAAGACAAATTGCGATTTTAGGTGTTATTCCAGAGGGAGAAGATATAAATAAAATTAAAGCTAAGTATAAGTTTCTTTTTCCTCTTTTACACGACAAAAAGAGAAAAATCCTAAATACCTTTCATATTCCAATAATACCATTTAAAATATTACTTGACAGAAAAGGAAATATTCTCTATATGTCTCCTGTTTTTCCTAACGAAGTGGAACATAAGAGTTTTTACTTCTCGGTTTTAGAGCTTTTAGCAAAAATAGAGTTGCTTGAAAAAGTTGATTTAAAAAAGGAATGAATGATAACTATTTCTAAGGACCTCTTAAAGGATTTTGTTACAGATAGTTTATTAGAATTGAATTTGAAAAACTAATGAGATAAAATTTGATTTAAATTATACCATGTATGTTGCTATGAAAGGGAAAGTTTTCCTTTGGATCTTCTCAATAGCATTTTTCTCCTGCTTTTTGTTCTGTCAGGAAGAGAAAGCTGTAAATATTGTTGGTAGAATCTCTATGTTTAAGACTTATAAAAACTGTTTCTACTTTCTGAACGAAAGTGAGGGGAATATATGGAGATTTGATAAAAATTTAAATTTTTTAAACAAAATTGGGAAAAGAGGGGAAGGTCCTGGTGAGATAGCCTATCTTTCAAATTTTAACTTTTTAGAGAATAAAATTTATACAGTTTCTCGGGATCACATTCTATTTTTCAATTTAGATGGAACTTTTTTAAATGAGGTAAAAATTCCTCCTCTCAATGGTTCTATCCTTTTATTGAAAAACGGAAACTTTGTGGAAAAGGTAAGAGATTTTTCATATGAAAAAGGGAAAGTTATAATACAAAAGATAAGATTTCTCGACAAAGATTTTAAAGAGATTAGAGAGGTTCTGGATGAGCAATTAAAAATCACACCAGGCTTTGTGTTTGAAGCGATTGAACCATTTATCAGAGTAGAATATTC
>CAZFCI010000141.1:0-1547 GCA_964517525.1 uncultured Clostridia bacterium
CTACAGAATGGATTCAGCTACCCTGCCCAAAAACGAGATTTTAACCTCTAATCCTTATTAAACTCCCAGCCTATTTATTAATTTTTCATGAGGACCTTCCAGTAGGACCCTAACAAAACGATCAAACATTGCCATCCGATACTGAAACTCCTCTTTGTCCATGAGGGTAAATTTTATTTCCTTTCCGACCTCGGCCTCGGTAGCTTTCAAAAAGGCACGTAACTTTCTTCTGTCAATATCATCACCAACTATAAGGAGGTCACTAACAAGAGGATCTAGATTTTCCTTGTTGATAAAAACTCCAGATACTATGGCTAGTTTTATGCGCCCTAGTTTATTTAACCTTGCAATCATTCTGTACTTTTCAGCAGGTGAAGACTTCAGTACCAAATCTCTTAATTCATTAAAAAATTCAAAATCAGTATTCAAAACATAAACTGGTCCTCGAATAGAATTCCCATTATACCTTTTAACTTTCCTTCTTTGCCGATTTCCTCCTGAAAATCCTTTTGCAACCCCTCTTTTTAAGGGTTTCTTTTTTATTCTTTTAGCAATTCCTTCTTTAATTTTCTTTCCTGCTTTTTTTACCTTCACCACTTTTTCTTTGTCTAAAATTTTAACTGAAGCTCTAAATTTCCGGCGATGAAGTTTTCCCTTTTTCTCCCTTTTTTTCATCTTCTTTTTTAAGTTATTTATTTAACTTCTGTTTTAACAATCCGATCTCCACTAACCTTTTTATCTCTTTTTTTACTAGCGGAAGCCTTTCTTGAATACGGTTGCTCATTTCCCTTACGCTAAAAGTAGAGTCGGTGTTTCTGAATAGAAATTTGAGTATTTTAACTCGGGCGCGGGAATCTAATAGAAGTTCTAAGGGACTTTTTGACATGTTCGCATCTAATGGAATAAAATTAAAATACTAAGTAAAGTCAGCTTAAGTCGTTAAAAACAAGATTAACAAATTAGTAAATAAATGTCAATAAATTCTCTTTTCTTTTTAATTTTCTTGAGGGTTGCCCCCTTTTATGTTTTGCCCAATGTAATTATTGATAGAAAATACCTCAAGATTACTAAAGTAGGTCATATTTCAAGATTATAAAAACTATGGAAAAAATAATTTTAAGACCAGCATTTAAAGAATTTCTTTATAAAAATAAGGAAGAAAACACTTACTTTGATGTTTATTCCTATCAAGGTTCCACTAATCAAGAAAGGAACCTCGGCGCTCTTTTTGTAATCGGTCAAATTAAATATCCTGACGAGGATTTATCTTATCTGGTAAGCCTTGTTTCGTCTCTGGCAAAACGTGAGTATTATTCTGAAAAATCGCTTCAGGAGCAAAACCCTAAAGAAGCCTTTAGTCGATCCTTGAAAAAACTAAACGAAGTACTTGACGAGTTTTTCCAAAACAAAAATTTTGAGCTGAACCTCGGGCTAGTTGCTATAGCTAGTGAAAACATTTTCATCTCTCGGCTCGGCAAATTTAAAATCAATCTAGCAAGAAATGGTCAACTCATAGATATACTTAACAACGTAGAGCTGTTTAAAAA
>CAZFCI010000142.1:0-8010 GCA_964517525.1 uncultured Clostridia bacterium
GTCAGAATCCTTTACATCTGGAATGTAATTTTTTATGTATTTTAAGACATCATCTCTGGTTTTATTAAATTCTCCCTTTATCCTTTCCAATCTCTCAATCTCAAAGGAAATCTCAAGTCTTTCAAGGTCTGTTAGATTCATATTTTCTGCAAGTTCAAGTCTCATTAGCTTCTGGGCATTCGTGAAATCCCCTTTTTCAATCAACCTATAAATCTTCTCAGGAATGGATGAGAAAACAATTGCATTCATTAAAAAACACATCATAAAAGTTCTAAAAATCATGTCTCCTCCCATTTTTTAAAATAACAATATACTCATAACGCATTGTAAATTCCTTTTCTCCTCTTACATTTGAGGGTGCATTCTCAATAGGCATCCTTTTGTTGGATATGGCTCTTACTATTGTCTTCTGGTGTTCAAAACCTAAACTTTCAAAAAAGTCAGCTGAAATTTTATCTGTTGGAAGCTCCACCCCCTTTACCCTTCTGTTGCCTACCACAAAACATACATATTTTCCTGGCCTAACTTTTTTAGAAATTATTTTTATCGCAGAAAAAAGGTCTTCATAAAAGGAGAAAACTTCTTTAGCCCTTTTATAATCCTTAGAAATTATTTTATCTATGTAGTCATACAAAATAAAAGAGGGAAGATCACAAGTTATATCTTTAGGTTTGTAACCCAAAGAGGCTTTGTCCACATTCTCTAAAAATCCTAGCCAGTTTAAAGACAACTTAGAAAATTGTCCATAAGCAACTGTTGTTTTTGAGTCTCCATATGGAGGAGAAGTAATTACAAGGTCTACCGAATTGTCTTCTAAAATCGAATCTTCTAAAATATTTTTATTTTCAATTACTATTTTTGCATTAGAAGGATTAAATTTTCTATAAAAATCAGTAAGAAGTCCGATATTTCTTAAACTTATCTCGTCGAAAGTTCTAATGGTATCGAAATTATTTTGCTTTTTTCTTTTCAGCAATTTAAATTCAGTATGGTCAGTGTTGGAAACTCTCCTTACTGTTTCAGAAAAAGCTACCTTGAAAAAGTCTTTGATCCGCTCTGCCTTTAAATCCAAGATTGCTCTTTTTAGTTTTGACAATTCCTTGATCACATCCTCTTCAAACCAGTAATGAATGTTAGGAAAATCGACTTTTTCTGGTTCTGCGATATTGTAATTTCTTTTTATTTCTTCCAATCCCCTAAATAAATCTCTGGACGGAAGAGGGGAACATCTAACCTTTGCAATCAACACAGCCAAAGGATTAATATCATATCCAATAAAATTCCTATTACTGATTAAACATTCAATTCCTACAACACCAGGACCAGCAAAAGGATCAAATATTAAATCCTTTTCCTCAGAGTATTGGGAAATTAAATTTCTAATTACCATAAAGTGAAACATCGCCGGATAAGGATGAATTCCGTATACATCTGTTCCAGCTGGTATATATTTAAAATCTAACCTTTCATCTCTTACTCTTTTAAATTTGTTAAATTCAGAAGGTTCATGAGATACTTTTTCAGTCTCAAAAAGAGCTTTTTGACTCATAATCTTATCTCCTTAGGCAAATCACTCAATTTTCTTATCCAAGGCATTGATTTGAAATCTTCTTTTTCTGCAAGTTCATCCCTTATGAAAGCAATGAGTCCTTTCTCATTAATTTCTTCAGCTTTCCCCTTTGAGAGTTTATCATCAATTGTTATGAGATAGATTCTTTGATTTAATCGCGCTTGTGGGATCTCTTGCTTCCATCTTTCTCTTAAAGTTCTCTTACAAGTAAGAAAGAAAGCTTTATCAGGGGTTCTCAATGCTACTCCTATGTTAGGAATAACAATATCAATTCTTTTCAGCCTTTCTTTAGAACTGCCTGAAGGAATTTCTCCTGAAATATCTATAAAAATTAAAAGTTTTAACAACGCCTTTTCAAAGTTTTTTCCACCTCTTGCCTTTCTCATATTTCCAAGGTCTTTCTCCATAGATTGAACCAGATAGCCAAACTCTGAAAAAATCTTGCATGCTTCATCTATAAATTTATCCCATCCATTCTGCAAAATAATCTTTTCAAGTCTCTCTCTTATTTCAATCTTTTGCCTTTTTATCCAAGCTTTTGCAAGTTCAAAAAGAGCTTTCCTTTCATATTCTCTATATATTTTTGTTGCATTCTCATCCACTAAGACCAGAATTTTTCCGAAATTTCTTTTTATCATTTATTTTCTTAAATTTAATCTCTCAAAAGTTTCATCAAGAATAAAGTCTACTGATGGGATTGTTTTCTTTGCTTCTTCTATCAATCTTTCCATAATCTACAATCTTTTTTTATCATATATATTTCAAATTGGCAAATTTCTAAAATATAGAGCCTATGGATTCAATTCCTTTCCAGCATGCAACCAAAAGGAATATCCATGCTAAAACTCCGTAAAGGAAAATCCATTTTGGATGATTGTAATTGGGAAGAAGACCTTTTTTCTTGCTAATGATTAGAATAACAGCAAGGGAAATAGGGGGAATTAAGCCATTCAATGCTCCAGCAAGAATCAAAAGGGATACAGGTTTTCCTACCGCAAGAAAGGAGAGGGCAGAGATGAAAATAAAAATTAGAATTAAGACTGGATTATCCCTTTTTACTATAGTTCCCCTTAAAAAAGAAATTGAAGTGTAGGAGCATCCAACAACAGAGGTTATAGCGGCTGACCAGAGAATAAAACCAAAAATTCTAAAACCAATAACACCCGCACCATGGAAGAAAGCTGATGCTGGAGGGTTCTGTGGGTCAAGGATAATGCCCTTTGAAACAACACCGAAAACTGCAAGGAAAAGTATTGTTCTCATGAAACCTGTTATTAAAATTCCTGTTATTGAAGCCCTTGAAATTCTCTTTATATTCTCAACTCCCTTTACTTCTGCATCAAGGAGTCTGTGGGCTCCAGAAAAGGAAATATATCCTCCAACAGTTCCTCCTATCAGGGTAATAAGGGCAAGAAATGATATCTGGGAAGGATATAAAGCTCCCTTCAAGGCTTCTCCAAAGGGAGGTTTTGATTTAAAGATGACATAAAAAGTTAAAATTATCATTGCTGTTCCAAGAAGAGTGGCAAAAAAATCCATCCTTCTTCCGTACTGCTTTGAGACAAACAAAAATATTGCAATTATCAGAGATATTCCAACTCCTATCTTTATATCTATACCTAAAAGGGCATTTATTCCAAGTCCGCAACCTGCAAAATTGCCTATGTTGAAAATCAATCCACCAAGAACAATTAAAATTGTCAGGAATGTTCCAAGCCCTTTAAAAATTGTGTCAGCAAGTTCCTGTGCCCTTTTTCCTGAAACGCAAATAATTCTCCAGAGATTTAGCTGTATTCCAATGTCAATTAAAATTGAGGCAAGGATTATAAAAGCGAAATCTTTTTTGAGTTTTTCAGTAAATACAGCAGTCTGGGTTAAAAAACCAGGTCCTATTGCAGAAGTTGCCATTAGAAATGCTGCTCCCAAAAGGAAACTTGCTGTCTGGCGGGTATCAACTGAAATCTTTTTCATAACTCACCTTTAGATTAATAATGAATCTTACAACAATTGAAAGGATTTGTCTAAGGGAAAGGACAAAAGAAATTTGATGTCCTTTAATGTTTGTGATAGTATTCTTTATTAATTCAATTTGGAGATTTAGAAATGTCATACATGACCCATCTTGAATGTTCTTTATGTGGGAAAATTTATGATTTCAGAAAAATTAACAATCTTTGCAAAGAATGCTCCAGACCTTTACTTGTTCGTTATGACTTGAACAAGCTTAAGAATTTAAAACCAATGCAAGTCTTAGAACATGTTCGCTCCATGTGGAGATACAAAAAGTTAATGCCTGTTTTAAATGATGAGAACATTGTTAGCCTAGGAGAAGGACTAACACCTTTAATTCATGCTAAAAAACTTGGGGAACTTCTTGGATTTCCGAATCTTTACATAAAAGATGAGAGCCTAAATCCAACAGGTTCTTTTAAAGCAAGGGGATTATCCTGTGCTATTTCTAAAGCAAAGGAACTTGGTATAAAGGAAGTTGTAATACCTTCTGCTGGGAATGCAGGAGGAGCAACTTCTGCCTATTCTGCAAAGGCAGGAATTAAAGCCCATATCTACATGCCAAAGGATGTTCCAGAGCCTTTCATCTTTGAATGCAAGGCAACTGGAGCAGATGTAAAGCTTGTTGATGGTCTTATTTCTGACTGTGGAAGGGAGGCTAAGAAAGAGGCGGAAAAGTATGGCTGGTTTGATCTTTCAACTCTGAAAGAACCATACAGATTGGAGGGGAAAAAGACAATGGGATTTGAGTTGGCAGAGCAATTTGATTGGGATTTGCCTGATGTAATAATCTATCCTACAGGAGGAGGAACCGGGTTGATTGGTATGTGGAAAGCTTTTAAGGAGATGGAGGAGATGGGATGGATAAAGGGAAAGCTTCCAAGAATGGTAACAGTTCAAAGCTCTGGTTGTGCTCCCATTGTAAGAGCCTTTGAGAGGGGAGAAGAATTTGCAAAACCATGGGAGAATGCGAATACAATAGCTGCAGGGCTCAGAGTTCCATCCGCTGTTGGAGATTTTTTAATGCTCAGGGTTTTGAGGGAAAGTATCGGGACTGCCATTGCAATAGATGATTCTTCAATCCTTTCCGCCCAGAGGAAAATATGTTTATATGAAGGGATATTCGCTTGCCCTGAGGGTGGAGCTACCCTTGCTGGGTTGGAAGAGTTGCTTAAAATTGGATGGGTAGACCCCAAAGAAAGGATTGTTCTTTTCAACACTGCTTCTGGTTTAAAATATCCTATGGATTTCTGAAATTATTTAGAATTTTTAAATTATTCCTTTGGGGAGAAATCAACCTTTTCTCTCAAGAACAAATGTAACAGGACCATCATTTATAAGATAAACCTCCATCATTGCTCCAAATTCTCCTGTTTCAACCTTTGCACCTTTGCTTTTTAGAATTTCGACAAATTTGTCGAATAGAGACTTTGCTCTCTCTGGAATCTCAGCATTGTCAAAACTTGGTCTTCTTCCCTTTTCCAAAGAACCAGCAAGGGTAAATTGTGATACTGCAAGAATCTCTCCTTTAACATCGAGAAGACTTAGATTCATTTTTCCATTTTCATCGGGAAAAATTCTCAAATTTACAATCTTATCAGCCATAAAATCGAGAATGCTCTCGCTGTCCCCCTTTTCTATTCCTACAAGGAGGAGCAAACCAACTCCAATTTTCCCAACAATTCTCTCTTCAACCTTTACATGGGATTCCTTAACCCTCTGAATAACTATTTTCATTTTCGTTCCCTCAGAATTTTAAAGCTTTCCGAAATTTGCTTTCTGTAAAAAACCAGAGAGAAGAATGAGTAAATTATTATGCCTTCCCCAATTAAAATAAATAGAACAAAAGCTCTTTTGATAAAGCTCTGGGAAGGAGAGAAAATAATTTCCTTCATAAAATAAACAGCAAAGCCCATTATAAGTGAGATTAAAAGAATTTTTATTATATCAAGGAAAAGATCCTTTGTAAGGATTTTCCCCACCTTCTTTTCAAAATATACCCATAGGAGTAAAACATTTACAAATCCAGCAATTGTAAGGGCAAGAGCAACCCCTGCATGGGAGAGAAATTTGATTAGAATTAGAGAAAAAATTATATCAAAGCCTATAGAAATCATGCCAAACTTGACAGGAGTAGCAGTGTTTTTTAGAGAGAAAAAGGCTTGTAAAAATATTCTTACAATAGAGAAAAAAGGGAGTCCAAGGGCGTAAAAGCAGAGAGCAAAGGCGGTCTTTGCAGTGGATTCAGGAGAAAATTTTCCCCTCTCAAAAAGAACATTTACTATTGGATTAGAAAGGGCAATGAGTCCAACAGTTGCTGGGATTGTTACAAAGAAAGTAAGTTTCAATGAAAATCTAAGAGTACTTTTCATTGATTCAAAGTCTTCTATCGCAGCCTGTTTTGAAAGTAAGGGAAGGAGAACTGTTGCAAGGGCTACGGAGAAGACGCCGAGGGTTAGCTCCATAACCCTGTCAGAATAGTAAAGATATGAAACTGAACCCTGTGGAAGCAGGGAAGAGGCTATGTAAGAACCAATTAGAATCTGAATTTGAATGGCAGATGCACCAATTATAACAGGAACCATCAATCTGCCAATCATCTTAATGTCAGGATCAGTAAAATTTATTTCAGGATTAAACTTCATGCCAAGTTTCAAAAGGGAAGGAACTTGAGAGAGGAACTGAACCAGTCCTCCCAAAGTCACTCCAAGGGCAAAAATAAAGGAGGGATTCTCGCTCGACCTGCTAAAAAGAAGGACAAGGGAAATTATTGTGATGTTGTAGAAAATAGGGGTTGCAGAGGGTAATGCAAATTTCCCAAAGGAGTTCAGTATTGCCATTGCTATTGATGTTAGGGAAATGAAAAATATAAAGGGGAAAATAATCCTGTTTAGATGAATTGTTAATTCTATTTTCCCAGGTATCTTTTCAAAACCTCCTGCTATAATTTTCACTATTAAAGGAGAAAAGATAACACCAAGCATTGTTATAATTCCAGCAATTATAACCATATCCCAGAAGAAAGCGTTGGCAAGTACCCATGTCTTCTCTTCTCTTTTTTTCTTTACTTCCTGAAAAACTGGTATAAATCCAGCAGACATCCCTCCTTCACCAAGAACCCTTCTCAGAAGATTTGGGATTCGGTAAGCAATTGTGAAAGCGTCAGAGTAAAAACCAGCTCCAAGATAATAAGCCTGAAGCATATCTCTGAAATACCCCAATACCCTGCTTATCATTGTGAAAAAAGAAATTGAAAATGTTGATTTTAAGATTCCAGTTTTTTCGCTCTTCATTTCTTCATAAAAGCTTGTTTGACTTTTTTTGGCAAATGATTTATAAATAAATATTTTGAGGAGGAATTCATGGCAAAGAAAAGCAGGTCTGTTCTCAAACAGCAGAGAAAGAATGAAAGAAGGAGAATAATAAATAAAGCTAATAAATCAAGATTGAGAACAGCAATTAAGAAATTGAGGGAAGCAATAGCTGAGAAAAATGTTGAATTTGCACAAAAATTTAGCCAGGAAGTTTTTTCTCTCATAGATAGAGCTGTCAAGAAGGGAACAATCCACGAAAATACAGGTTCAAGGTATAAATCCCGTCTCCAGAAACAGCTAAACTCCCTCATTTCCCAGTAATCCTTCACCTTCAATAATTTTTGCTATCATCCCCTCAATCATTCCTTTATTGAAAGGATTTGATTTTATCTTAATATCAGTGTCGAAAATAGCTTTAAGAATAAACTCATTTCTTTTTATCCTTTGATCAAAGGCATAAAGTAATTTCTCCTTCTCCGCTTCGTTAAGATTGCTTCTTGCCCTTGTTTGGTAATCTTCACCCAATAAGTTGTTGTAGCGTCTGCAGTAAACAGAAGCAATTGTTCCGACAATAAAAATTGGTTCGAAATTTTTCAAGATATCCTTTAGAATCTTGAAAGCTAAAAACTTATCCCTTGCATCCATTGCTTTTATTAAGGCATCGATTCTAAACCTTCCGGAATAGGTTACTAAATTTTCAATGTCTTCCTTTTCTATTCTATCTTTATCTCCAATGTAGATAAGGATTTTCTCAAGGTCATTGAGGCTGAGGCTAAGATCTTCCTGGGCTTCTTCAAGGAGAATAGCCATTGCAGAGGGAGAAATTTTCTTCCCATTCTCTATTACCTTCTCCTCAATTAGCGATTGGATTTCCTCAGGTTTCAAAGGGTATAAAAAGAAGATTGTGCAGTGAGGGGAATTACTGAACATTTTGACAAGTTCTTCCTTTTTTTCCTCATCAATCACTAATAAACAAGATGATTGGGAGGGAGAGCTAAGGTAATCTTTAAGAAAAATAATATCCTTAGTTGTCTCACCCCTTTTTTTTCTGGAAAAATTTATTTTTACAATCACAACTTTATTTTTTGAAAAAAAGGATGTGGTGGAAAGAATATT
>CAZFCI010000143.1:0-1588 GCA_964517525.1 uncultured Clostridia bacterium
CATCAGAGGTCCTGGCCCTAATTTTTTTAAATCTTTTAGAGCTTGAAAATCTACTTCACAATCCCATTTAGAGTGTCTATCAATGTGTTTTTCTTCATCGTTAAACTCCTCAGCAATGTCAAAGCATAGGTTCAAAAGCCATAAGGGAAGACTTACCCTTATCATATCCTTTGATTCTCCATCATATACAAAAATATTTATGGAAGTAGCCTTTCTGCTCCTAAAGAAATCTGGCCTTTCTACCCTCTCAAATTCTCTGATTGCTTTCTCTATGTAGTATTCAGGATTTGAAACATCCTCTCTAATATCAATGTAACATGCAGTAAAAAGAAGGGAAAATACTAAAATTAATAAGTTCTTCTTTCTCATTTTTTTATCTCCATAAAAAATAAACGAAAGAAAAAAAAGAAAAGTTTACTTAATCAAGAAATTTCTACTCCATTTTTATGAAGATTCTTTCCTTTGTAAGATAAAATCAGATTGTGAAAACTTTTTAAACTTGCTATTTTTAAAAAATCACATTCCAATAAATTTGGAGTAAAGGCTTTTTGCTATTGATGGGTCTGATGTCCCCTTTACTATTACCCTTCCATCTTTAAAAATTGTAATTTCGTACTCTTGATAGAAGAGTTTAACGAGATATTCATTAAATACAACAGTTCCATAAGTTTTTAAACTTTCAACTATTTTTTCAAGGTTAAGAGATTTTTCAGCTGGAGGGTTGATCTGAATTGAATTACTCCCACAGATCGACATTACTGAAGAAATTTTTCCCCTTTCTAAAAAATCGAATCTTCTCATCCCGCAAGTGGAGCAGTTCTCCTTTTTTAAATGGGAAATAGGAATTTTCTCGAATTCATTCCTCCATAAATCAACAAAAAGCATATCATTTCTTAAATCTTTCTCATTTCCTGTAAGAATTTTTAAAGCCTCTGCACTTTGTATAGACGCAATAAGAACAACAATGGGTCCTATTATTCCAGTGGTCTCGCATGTCATTGAAGAATTTGCAAAATTGTCGTAAATGCATCTTAAACATGGACTTTTTTTAGGGATTATATTAAAGGTCAATCCATAGGTGGAGAGGCATGTCCCATATATCCATGGAATTCCTTTTTTTATGCTCAAATCATTTATCAAAAATCTACCTTCCATATTGTCAAGCCCATCAAGTATTAGGTCAATTCCTTCTGAAAGGGATTCTGCATTAGATGGATTGAAATCTGCTACAATTCCTTCTATCTCAACATCGCTGTTAATCTTTTTCAGCTTCCTTTCTGCTATTACTCCCTTCGGTATGTTAGCGTTTAAATCATCTTCGTCAAAAAGTATTTGCCTCTGAAGATTTGTAATCTCAACAAAATCCCTATCCACAATTCTTAGTCTTCCAACACCAGCTCTGACAAGGATTGTAGCTATTGTTGAACCTAAACCTCCGCATCCTATCAAAAGAACTGAAGATTTCTTTAGTTTCTTTTGCCCTTCTTCTCCAATAGCAAATGTAATAATCTGTCTTGAATATCTTTCCCACATAATTTGATTATACCCTTGAAAGGTTAACTTAGAAAGTCTCAGGAAAGAATAAATT
>CAZFCI010000144.1:0-5642 GCA_964517525.1 uncultured Clostridia bacterium
AAGAATAATAGAAGAATAAAAATTTTTGTCAGTCTTAAAATTGTTTTTCCCTTTTTCATAGGGAATATATTAGCATAGGTTTGGTAAAATCTGAAAGGATGATATAATTTAAACTTTATTGATTAGCTCTTTTTTAGTTGAGATTTTAAGGTTAGAATATGAATCTATTTACCATTTTTCTAATAGCTTTGAGCCTTTCCATGGACTGTTTTGCAGTTTCAGTTGCTGGAGGCATTGCCTCAAGATTTAGCAAAAACCTTCACTGGAAAATGTCTCTCTCTTTTGGGTTCTTCCAGTCTGTGATGGCTATAATTGGCTGGTTTGCGGGAGCTTCTGCAATAGCTATTGTAAAGGATTATGACCACATAGTTGCTTTTCTTCTTCTTTTGATTGTTGGTCTTAGAATGATATATGAATCCTTTGAAAGAGAAGGGAAAAATAAAATGGTTCAGGATAAGTTTTTGAATATTCTGCTCCTTTCAATATCAACAAGTATTGATTCTTTAGGAGTTGGGCTTGGGATAGGTGTTTTGAAAGTTGGTATATTATTTCCATCATTAATGTTCGGAATAGTTAGTTTTATGGTCAGTATGATTGGGTTTTCCATCGGAGGAGCGATTGGAAAGGTTTTGAAAAGATGGTCCGAGCTAATTGGGGGGTCAATACTTATCCTGATAGGATTTAAAATCCTCCTTTCAGAATTGTAGCTCTAAAAAAGTAAAACTAATTTTTAGTCCTCTTCTTATAAAACCTTCTCAACTTCCAGAAGATAGAATCCATCGAGCAATTCAGTTCTTCTTCCAAATTTTAATTGATCTAAGAAATCTTTGTAATCCTTTTGGGAAAGGTTGTGGGTCTTAATTAATTCCTTCACAGAATCACTCAAATATATAAGTTCTGATAAGAAGAAAATCTTTTCGCCCCTGAGAATTGTCTCTTTTATTTGTTCTTTAATTTCATAGAGGGTGAACCCTCTTCCTAATATCCAGTCTAAAATCCAGGTATTTCTCATTGCAAAATAGGGAATGTAGATTTTCCCGTGCAAATATCCGCTATTATTTCCAGCGATAACAATTATAGAGCCCTCATTGGTTTTTTCTCTTATTGCTTCTGCGAGGAGGAAATTCCTGTTATTCTGAATCTCAGTTTTTGGCTTTATTCCGGAATAGAAATTATTGATAAAAGTTAAAATTATTATTAATGAAATGATAAAGAGGCTTTTTCTTTCCAGGTTAGATATTGAAACTACAAAAAGTATTAGAAGGGGGATCACTATATTCAACTTAAATTCTATATTCCTTGTATCCCATAAGGAAAAGAAAAGGAAATAGGGAAGGATCCAGAATAAAAAACAATCTATTTTGAATTTATGATCTCTCTTTAAAATGCCAAGAGTTGTAAAAATAAGTAAAGTTAAAAAGAGAATTGAAGAGATAAAGGGGTTTGTCCCTTCAAAGATAGCATTCTTTATGGAGTTTATTGAAAAAAATAAAGTCTTTATAGAAATAGGCTCCCAATAACTAATTCTGTATCCAGCAAAGGGATCCTTACCGAAGAGGACATTTTTGAAAAATGAAATCAGGTTGGTTTTACTCAGAATCGAAAATAGAAAATATTGGATGAAAATAGAAACTGAATATATCCCATAAAAAATTAATATTTCTTTTATTTTTGTCTTTCTTACAAAGAATACTAATAGCACTGAGGCTAAAATTAGAATATTAGTAAGGTGGAAACCAGCTGAAAGAGAGAATAGAATTGCAGATATTAAGTATTTATTGATTTTATCTTGTAAAAATAAGAAAAAAATCCCAGAAACTATAAAGAATAAACCAGGAATATGGATTTCAGCCTCAACAGAGAAGAGCCAGAAAGCATATGAGAAAGCAATTAATATGACCCCAGCTATTGAGAGAAAGTATTTAGAGGTGGAATAGAATATGATTTTGTAAATAAATATAAGAGTCAAAACTCCAAAAAGCAAAGAGAGGATTTGAAGATGGAAGTATTCTAAAAAAGGAACCTTAGTTATTGAAGTAAGGACTTTATAGGTAATTACACTAAGAGGGTGATATAGAAGGTGATGGGGATGGATTTTTGATATGTAATCCTTTTTTATAATGGAGTATCTAAGAAAGTAGCTGTAAACTGTTCCGTCAAAGTTGTAGCTTACAGGTAGATATAAAAAATAAATTAGACCAATAAAAAGAATAACCACAAAAATCAAATATTTTTTCAAATATTTCATTGCCAAAGGAAGAATTAGAAATTAAAGGAAATTCCTCCAATGAGATAAAATCCATTTTTGAAACCTGTCTCCAATTTTAAGTCAGCAATTTCTCCAATGAATAATCTGAGCCCGACAGGAAAGTGAAAAGCAGGAATTATAACTTTGCCCTTTCCTATTTTTCTAATCTCCTCTCCTCCTTCAGTGGTTAAAAGTTCAACATTGTATGATAAATATGAGGCTCCTATCCCAAGTCCAAAAAAAGGATGAATGGGAAAGGAAGGGAATATGTCGAATTGAGTTGAGAAGGTTAGAGTATGGGAATTGGAACTGAGAGTCCCACCAAAAATTCCATATCCTATCTCTCTTTCCCAAACCCCCTCCCCTCTGAGGAAATTTCTCTCATAGGAAAGAACGCTTGAATAACCACTCCTTATTCCTTTTTTCCCATAATACCTCAGTTCAAAGCCATAAACTTCTCCTTCTATATAAGGCTTTTTTACAACACCATAGGGAATACTATCAATTGTTATTATATCTATCTTCATAGCATCTATGAGCATTTTAGGAATACCGAACCATCCACTTTTTAGAGAAATTCCAAATTTTGGCTCTGAAAATAGCCAGGTTTGAAAAAGAAATAGGCAGATTAATATTCTTTTCATAATTTATTAGCATAATATTACAATTTTAAAAATTCAACTAAATTTATGTGACAATTTTTGTCAGTTTATGTGACAATTATTGTCATTTTCTGGAAACCATTTTTCAGGAAATTCCCTTTAATAAAGGGTTTTTCATTCTGGCATGATTTATGATATATTTTTTTATGAGGAGGTTAACATGTTAAGGAAAAGGCAAAAAGGTTTTACACTGATTGAGCTTTTGATTGTTGTGGCGATTATTGCAATTATTGCAGCAATCGCCATACCAAACCTCATGACTGCTCTCCAGAAGGGAAGACAGAAGAGGACAATGGGCGACATGAAGACAATTGCCAATGGACTGGAATCCTACGATGTTGACAACGCCATGTATCCAAATGCTTCCGATATGGCAGGCCTGAGACAGTATCTTTCTCCATTCTACATCCAATCTTTCCCTTCAAGAGATGGATGGAATAACACATTTGTTTATCAAGTTGATACCACCGCCTTCGATATTTACACTGTTATATCCTACGGAAGGAATAGAGCAGCTGGAGGAGGTTTAGGTGGTCCAAATTATGGTCAGACATATGTTTGCTCCAAAATGAGCGATTTCGACACAGATATCTACCTATCCAACGGTCAGTTTACCTGGGCACCAAAGCAGTAATTCTTCCTGTACTCTTTCGGAAGGCGGGTCTTTTGACCCGCCTTTTTTATTTTATTGAAAAGAATTGATTTTAAAATTAAAATTTAAAGTTCAATGAAAATCTCAAAAATTTTACCTTTATTCATTTTGATCCTTCTATTCTTATACCCTACTGAGGTTCATAAATGGAGTGTTCTCTTATTTTCCTTAATCCCCCTTTTCTTTCTAAAAGAAAAAGAAATAAAAATCCCAAAACTTAATCTTCTTCTTTTCCTATTCTTTACAACCTTAATTTCCTCCTTATTACTCAATAGATTCACCTACTTCTCCCTTCTTCCCCTTTCTTCCATAGTTCTTTTAACATCCTTTTATATTTTCACCCTTCAAATCGAAAAGATTGACCTTTTAAAATTTACTGTTTTTGCTTCTCTTCCTTCAATTTTTTATGGATATTATCAGAAATTTTTCCTTTTTAAGAGCTACTTAACCAATTTAGAAAATAGAGTGAAAGGGAATCCAACTTTGACAGATTTAAGAATGATGGAGAGGTTAAAGGAAGGAAGGGTCTTTTCCCTTTTTCCTCTTCCTACCTCTTTTTGCTTCTTCCTTTCAATAATTTTTCTTTTTTCTATCGGAATTGCTTTAAGCGAAAAAAGAATAAGAGGAAAAATATTTTATTTTTCTATAGCTTTACTTTCTCTAATTTTAATGATATTCACAAAATCCTTTGGGGGAATATTGGGGCTTTCTGGAGGATTCTTTATTTTCCTCTTTATAATAGGAAGAAAAGATTTAAAAATCCTTTTAATTCTTCTAATAATTTCAATTGCTATAATGTCAACAATCTTTTATCTGAGATTTGAGACCCTTTCGACAAAGAACCCATTAACTTTGAGGATTTCCAACTGGAAGATTGCTCTAAGGGTTATATCAGAACATCCTCTCTTTGGTGTTGGTTTTGGAAATTACACTTCTTTTTCCCTCCCCCTTGCAAAAGAAAGATCCGAAGCAACAAAATATGCCCACAATTTCTTTCTTCAGTTTTTTGCAGAAGGGGGGATATTCTGTTTTATTTTTTTAATTTTTTTGCTTTTTGGTTGGTTTAAAGAAGTTTTAAAGAGTATATCCATCTCTGCTATGGATGCATCAGTAGGAGGAGCAATTTTTTCAATTCTTCTATACAACTTTATCGACATTGGCATTTTCTTCGAAACTTTTGGATTCTTAACCATGCTTATATTTTCTTTCTTTGCAAAGGAAGAAAGTATAATTAGAATCCAGGGAAGAAAGAAATTGCTCTTCACTTTGTTCTTATTTGCAATCCTCTTTTTCCCTTTTTGGACCTACTTAACAGAGGAATTTCTCCAGAGGGCAAATTTGAATTTCGGAGAGGATATTTCATATTCGGAGAAAATATTAGTCTTGGCAAAGAAAATCAATCCCTTTAACCCAAAGGTTTACTCTTATCTTTCATTTATTGAATCCAAGAAAGGAAATATTTCTTTATCCTTAGATTATATTGATAAATCAATTTCCCTATATCCTTACTCTCATTCTTTGTATCATGAAAAAAGTATAATTCTTTTAAAAATGAGGAGATACCTTGAAGCATACTTTTCTTTAAGAGAAGCGGAAAAATTGAATCCTTCTTTTATCCCTTACAGGGATGAAAGAAAGAATCTTGAGGATTTTCTTTTCAGGAGCAGAAATGATTGAGAGAATAATTTTATTTCTGATATGTTTTGCTATATATTTTTTTCCTGACCAAAATCTTGACCCATTATTTTTAATCCTTTTTACTCTGACCGGAATTCTTCTTGCCAGAAAAGTGCTCTCTCATAAGATTCACTTCTCCTTAAAAATCAATCTTCTAACCCTTTCCCTTCTATCCCTTCCCTTTTCTATGTTAATCTCAACCATATTTTCCTCTTACAAATACCCATCCCTTCTAAGACTTGGAGAAATTGTCCTCCTTTGCATTTCCTTCTTTCTATTTTCAATTCTTGAATTAGAGGAAAAGGATTTTACTCTGAAAGTTATTATGCTTATCTCCATTTTCTTTTCTATATTTTCAATTTCTAAATATTTTATTTACCATCAGCAGAGAGCATCGGGAAAC
>CAZFCI010000145.1:0-2099 GCA_964517525.1 uncultured Clostridia bacterium
GTATTTTAATAATTTCATCAATTGCTCTTTTGTGTTTCCATTCATTGTTCGCATTTTTTTCATCAGAAAAAATCTTTTCCTACGGAGGTTTTTCTCCCTTGGATGAAATACCCCCAAGAATCTCATATTATTCTTACAAAAATCTTTTCCCTTTTTCTTATCTTTCAAAGGGACCCATTGTGACATTAGGATTTTTGGCCCTCTTGGCTCTTTTCCCTTATCTTCTCTTTAAATATAAAGAAAGATTTCTCTTAACTTTTCTCTTTTACTTTGTTCCATCAGCAATATTCCTTATGTCCAAATATATTCCTTCAAGATTCTTTTACTTCCCCCTTGTTTCCATTGCTACTCTTCTATCTTGTTTAATTTTTCAGAGGAAACCATGGCGCTATTTGTCTCTTCCTTTAATAATTTATCTTTCAATTCTTTCTCCAGTAATCAATTATCTTGATGGGTTAGATTATCTTGAATACTCAAACTTCCATAGAGCTGTTATAAATGAAGGGGAAAAGCTTTTGGAGGGTGTAAGGCCGGGAGATAAAATAGTAATTGTTAATAGATTCTCCCTTCCAATGACTGAAATAGCATTAAACTCTCTCAAAGGTACCCCTAAGGTTTTCCTTCATAGAGGAAAGGGGATAGGAGGGCTTGTTGATTTGGCTATTTTTACGAATTTTATTTTATGGGGAAAAGGGATGAAAAGCGTTGCTATGCCAAGGGAAAAGGATTGTAGAATAATTCTAATCGGAAATGGAGTTTTTGTTTCTGAGTACTCCTTTAAAGTGGAAGAGATAAAATAGTAAGATTACTTCTGGGAGCCACCCTCAGCCAATTCATAAATAAAAGAAATTATCGATAGACTCTCACTTCCTGATACAGGATCTCCTGGTTTGAAAAATCCATTTTCTTTGGCACTCATTATTCCGTAACCTACAAGCTTTTCAATCGTGGCTCTCAATGTGTGCTCAAGAGGAACATCTTTAATTTCAGGTTTTCTGTATTCCAATTTACTGTATATGTTTTTTCCAAGCCTTTCAAGAACATCTATCAAACGGTAAATTGCAACTGCAAAATTCTGGCGAGATATAAAGTCTTCAGGATAAAATGCATGGTTTGGATAGACATCCATTACTTCAAGGGATGTTACCTGAAGAATAAAATTCTGTGCCCAATGATTGGAAATATCAACAATAATTGGAGGCTTTATGTAGAGGTCCTTAAAGAACTTCTGAAATTTTACTGCTATAAGACCCGCAAGATCTCCCCTTGTAATTGCTCTCTTATTGGGGATATCCTTCCATGCAGGAGGAAGTTTTACAGAGAGAAGAGCATTTTCTGCTTTAATTAGAAGCTTCTTCAGCTCCATGTCCTTCGGATCAAAGTCAGAAAGTTCCTTGAAAAGATCGTAGGCTCTCTCGTAGTTTTCATTTTTTAAATAAAGCAAACCTAGTTTTCTCTTTATTGATAGATTTTCAGGTTGACTTCTTGAAATCACTTCAAGATGGGATATGCATTCTAATTCTCTTCCTTTCTTCTCGAGGAGTTCAACCAGTTGAAGCCTTACAGGAACAAGTTCTGGAGAATAAAAAAGAACTTCCTCAAGGGATTTTATTGCATCTTCTATATTGTTGGAAGAAATATACTCGTTTGCCTTTTTTAAAGCGCTCTCTGTCTTTGAATTCTTCAACCTTTCAAGTCTCAGCTTCAAATTAACATTTTGTGGATTTAGATTGTATGCCTCCCTCCATTCTGAGAACGCTCCTTTTAAATCTCCTTTTTTCTCAAAAATCTGGGCAAGGCCAACATGGGGGGAGGAGCTTTCTTTTTTGATACTCAGTGCCTTCTTGAAAGAAATTTCTGCCTGTTCAAGATTTCCCATTAAAAGCAGAGAATATCCAGCAGATATTGATGTGAAGAAGGAATTTGGATCCATTTTTCTTAGTTTTAAATAAGCCTTTTTTGCCTTCCCTTCTTCAATCAATCTCCAGATTTCCTGTGACTCTTTTCTTTCTTTTGGAGACAGCTCAAGGAGGATATTATCTGGAATTTTCTCTATTATGTAAATTTCCTTTACAGGAGTTATACATGAAATTAAAAAG
>CAZFCI010000146.1:0-13902 GCA_964517525.1 uncultured Clostridia bacterium
GAGCTAATAG
The DNA here is from genome assembly GCA_964517525.1 of uncultured Clostridia bacterium. Lineage (GTDB taxonomy): Bacteria > Acidobacteriota > Aminicenantia > JBFLYD01 > JBBIMS01 > JBBIMS01. The sequence continues at coordinate 11 of CAZFCI010000146.1, forward strand.
AGATAGAATCTACTAATCCCTGCCTTGTAGATGGTGGAAAGGGTGAGAAGCAGATTTCAGAGTATATAGAAAGTTATTTGAAAAAACTTGGATTGATAGTTTTTACTCAAGAAGTAAAACCAGAAAGAAAAAATGTTATAGGGTTTTTGAAAGGTAAAGGAGAAGGGAAAACTCTCCTTTTAAATGGGCATATGGACACAGTTGGTGTGGAAGGAATGGATATTGAGCCTTTTGTTCCAAAGTTTGAGAATGGAAAAGTTTTTGGAAGAGGAAGTATTGATATGAAAGCAGGTCTTGCTGGAATGCTTGTTGCAGTTGATACAATTTTAAAGAAAAACTTAGATCTGAAAGGAAATTTAATCCTTTCCTTTGTTATTGATGAAGAGTACGAAAGCATTGGAACTGAAGCTCTTGTAAAGGATTTTAAAGCTGATTCAGCAATAGTCTGTGAGCCAACAGATCTTAAAATTGGAATTGCTCACAAGGGTTTTTCATGGATTAAAGTTGAGATTTTCGGAAAATCTGCTCATGGTAGCAAACCTGAAGAAGGAGTTGATGCCATAGTGAAGGCAGGAAAATTTTTGTGGGAAATGGAGAATTTTTACAGAGTTCTTATTTCTAAAAAAAGAAATGAGTTGCTTGGCTCACCTTCCATTCATTCATCTTTTATTAAAGGTGGGAAAGAATTAAGTACCTATCCTGATTATTGTGAGATAAAGTTGGAAAGGAGAACAATTCCAGGGGAGACGGAAAGGGAGATAAAAAGAGAAATGGAGGAGATTTTTAAAAGAGTTTCAGAGGATGATAAAGATTTTAGAGGCAAATTTGAAATATTCTTCTCCCGCTCCCCTCTACAAATTTCAAAGGAGGAAGGAATAGTTCATTCCCTGAGTTCAGCTTACAAGGATTTTACAGGAAAGGAGCCAGAATATTCAGGGCTTAGCTTCTGGACCGATGGTGCAATTCTCAATGAACACGGAATCCCTTCTGTTATATTTGGACCCAGTGGCTCAGGTTTACACTCATCGGTTGAATATGCCGATTTTAACTCTCTAAAAATCTTTACTGAGATCCTCACAGGAACAGTTCTAAGATACTGTAATGAATAAATCTCTTGCAAATTGGAAAAGGAAGTCTTAGAATATTTCATGAAGATGAAATTTCAATTGTTAATTGAAAAGGCTAAAACTTTTATAAAATTCTCCATAGTTGGCTTTTCTGGCGTTGTAGTAAACATGGGCTTTCTCTGGATATTTGTTGAAATTTTTAGATGGGATAAAAGAATTGCAGGAGCCCTGTCAATAGAGATTTCAATAATTAATAATTTCCTATGGAATAATTACTGGACATGGAAAGGAAGAAGAGGAATTTCATTCCTTAATCGTTTCATTCGTTACAATTTCATAACTTTAATCACATCTGCCATTTTTAATTACTTGCTTTACATTTTCCTTCTACATTTTGGAGTTAATTATTTATTTGCCCAGATGGCTGGAATTACTCTTGCAGTGCTTATAAACTTTGTCCTTTTTGAAAAGTTTGTTTTTATTAGTGATGTTTGGAGATAGTCTTGGATAAATTGTTTTAATGCGAATGAAGTTAAATGAAAAGGAGAATTTTTAACCTTTTTTTTCTTACAATGAGTGCTATGATTTTATTCTCTTCTGAAAGGGATTATCTCAGGAGAATGGTTCCTGACGAGGCTAACGGGTGGAAGAAAAGGGAAGTTTCTTTTTATGACAGTAGAAGTATTTTCGACTACATTGATGGAGGTGGAGAATTATACATTTCTTATAATTTTAAGACTTTAATGTCTGTCAGATACGAAAAAAGGGGAGCTCCTACAATTATTGTTGACCTTTTTGATATGGGAAGTTCTAAAGACGCTTTTGGTGTCTTCACCTTCGACAGAGGAGATGAAGAGGCTGGAATAGGGCAAAATTCTTGCTACAGAGGAGGGCTCCTCACATTCTGGAAATTCCGTTACTTCGTTTCCATTTATACAGAAGAGGAAAATGAAGAATCTAAAAGAACTATATTTGAAATTGCAAAGGTAGTTGAAAATTCAATTAATGAGAAAGGAGATATTCCAGCCTTGTTGAACTTTATCTCAGAAGAAGTGGAAAAGGTTTCAATTAAATTTTTCCATGACCAGAACATATTAAATTCCCATTACTTTCTTTCCTATGATAACATATTAAATCTTGGAAAGGATACAGACGCTGTAGGAGGTAAATCTTCTAAGGGAGAGTTTATCTTGATCATTTCCTATTCTGATAAGGTCAAGGCAAAATCTGCTTATAGAAAATTTTTATCATCCTTCTTGCCAGGCTCAACCACTGGATATGAAAAAATGGAAAATGGAAAATGGAGTGGGATAGAGATTTTAGATAAATTCTTGATTCTTGTGTTTGATTCTTCCAATGAGTCCGATTGCAAAGAAAGGATTGAGAAAATAAAGAAAAAAATAGAAAAGGAGAAAGAATAAAATGAGAAGAAAGACAATAACAAGAAGGGATTTTTTAAAAGCAGGGATTGGAATTACTATTGGAGGATTGGTCTTTAGAGAGGGAAAAGGGAAAATTCAGGAACAGGCTGAAAGGGTAGTTCTTATAAGAGACAAAAAAGTGTTTACTACAAAAAATGACTTTGACCAAAAAGTAGTTCAGAGCATGTTGGATGAAGCTCTAATGGTTCTAACAGGAGAGAAAGAACCGTTAAAAGCATGGGAGGCTATTTTGAAACCAGGAGATACTTTAGGGATAAAGAGTAATGTATGGGCTTATTTACCAACTCCTAAGGAAGTGGAGGAAGCCATAGCGAAAAGAGCTATGGAAGTGGGTATCCCATCTGATAGAATTTCGATTGATGATAGAGGAGTTTTGAGGAATAAAGTATTTAAAGAATCAACTGCTTTAATAAATGTGAGACCTCTAAGAACTCATCACTGGGCAGGAATAGGTGGATGTATTAAAAATTACATTATGTTCACACCCACTCCCTTTCTCCTTCACCCCGATTCCTGTGCTGAACTTGGCTCTTTGTGGCATAAGCCAATTGTAAAGGATAAGACAAGATTGAACATTCTTATTGCTTTTCGTCCCCTCTTTCATGGGATTGGTCCCCATCATTACAGTGAATCATATGTATGGGATTATAAAGGAATTATAGTTGGGTTCAAACCAGCCACTGTCGATGCTCTGGGAGTTCACTTAATTCAGATGAAAAGGAAAGAGTTCTTTGGAGAGGATAAGCCCCTTTATGTTCCCCCAAAGCATGTTTATGTAGCTGGAACCAAATACAATCTCGGAGAAACCGATCTTTCAAAGGTAAATATTGAAAAAATAGGGTGGGAAGAAGGGGTTTTAATTTAAAAAACAGTTTTTTTGAATAACGCACTCCAATTGATTTGTTTTCAAAAAATGGATATAATTAAATCTTATCTGGAGGAATGAATGAGAAAAGGTATTCATCCTGAGTATGTTGAAGCAACAGTGCATTGTGCTTGTGGGAATACTTTTACGACTCGTTCTACAAAGAAGGAAATAAGGGTTGAAATATGCTCCCAGTGCCACCCTTTCTTCACAGGAAAGCAAAAAATGATTGACACAGCAAAGAGGGTGGAGAAATTTAAGAAAAAATATAAATTGAAGTGATTCCTTTCCCTGAATAAAAGCTAAATGATAGAACATCTTGATTCCTTAGAACAGAAATACGAGAAAATATCCTTCCTTCTTTCAAATCCTTCTAACAGTGTGGATTACATAAGCCTTTCCAAGGAATTTTCAAATCTTGAACCTGTAGTCAAAAAATACAGGGAACTTAAAGAGATAAGAAAGAAGATTTCAGAGGCTAAAGAAATCCTGAGAGATTCAAAGGATGAAGAGTTGAAAATCCTTGCTGAGGAGGAGTTAAAGGAACTCGATAAAGAAGAAGAAAAAATTTTAAATGAAATTAAACTCCTCCTTGTTCCAAAGGATCCCAATGATGAAAAAGATATTTTCCTCGAAATTAGGGCAGGGACAGGAGGGCAGGAAGCTACCCTTTTTGCTCAAGACCTTTACAGAATGTATTATAGATTTGCTGAGAGAAAAGGTTGGAAAGTAGAAATAATGGATCAAAGTGTATCAGATATAGGAGGATTTAAAGAGATTATAATGAGCGTTAAAGGAAAGAGAGTCTGGAGCTATCTCAAATGGGAGAGTGGGGTTCACAGAGTCCAGAGAGTTCCAAAGACAGAAAGTTCAGGAAGGATTCACACTTCCACCGCAACAGTTGCTGTCCTTCCTGAAGTGGACGAAGTGGAGATTCACATAGAGCCAAAGGATTTAAAGATAGAAGCATTTGGAGCATCAGGTCCTGGAGGACAGAATGTTAACAGAAATTACACAGCTATAAGAGTTACCCATATCCCCACTGGAATTGTGGTTAGTTGTCAGGACGAAAAGTCTCAGCACAGGAATAAGGAAAAGGCTTTTAGAATACTAAGAGCTCGTCTTTATGAAATGGCTTTGAAAGAGCAAATGGAAAAGATATCAGAGGATAGAAGAAAGCAGGTTGGGACTGGGGAAAGAGCAGAAAAAATAAGAACTTATAATTTCATCCAGGGAAGAGTTACAGATCACAGAATAAATCTTACCCTTTATAAACTTGAAGCTATCCTTGATGGAGAACTTGATGAGTTGATCGATGCCCTTTCAACATATTATAATTCGAAGGCTCTGGAAGAGAGTCTAAAAATCCCAGCTTAAAAAATCATAATAAATGAAGGTCTATGAGGCTATTGATAAAGGGCTGGAACTTCTTGGAAAAGATAGGTATCTTGAAACTATCCTTATCCTTGAGAAAGTCACAGGCTTAAAAAAAGAGAGTATCCTTTCTTCCTATGAATTAGAGCTTCCTCCCTCGATTGAGAAAGATTTTTTAAAGATGGTATTAAAAAGAAAAAAGAATTTCCCCCTTCAGTATATCTTAGGAAAAGTAGAATTCTGGTCAATGGAATTTAAGATTGAAAGAGGAGTTTTTATCCCAAGGCCTGAAACAGAATTGATAGTTGAGAAAATTGTTAATTTTGCAAATGGGAAAGAACTTACGATTGCAGATATTGGAACTGGGTGTGGAAATATTGCTATTTCCCTTTCAATCGAACTACCACGCTCAAAGATTTTTGCCACAGATATATCTTCAAAAGCCTTTGAGCTTGCAAGGCAGAATGCGAGGGTTCATGGGGTTGAGGAAAGAATAAAATTTTTGAAGGGAAGTCTTTTTGAACCTTTTAAAAATCTATCTTTAAAAAGATTCTTTGACATCATCTGTTCAAACCCTCCTTATATTCCTGAAGTTGAGAGAGAATATCTTCCAAAAGAAATTTCTGAATTTGAACCTAATAGAGCTCTTTTTTCGGGAAGAGATGGTTTAAATTTTATAAGAAAATTTATTAAATCAGCACCAATTTATCTAAGGGAAAAAGGAAGGGTTTACATTGAGATTGGCGATGGAATGGAGGAGGATGTTTTATCCCTTTTTAAAAGTTGGTCTTTTAAAGAAGTCTATAAAGATCTTCACAATAAACCAAGGGTTGTTATGGCTGAACTTTGATTATTAAAGACTTAAAGGCTGATTCAAAAGAGCATTTCGTTTGACATTTGTAGTATATTTGATTTAAAATGGAAACTTAATGGATACAATGGATTTTTTTAAGGGGCAAAAGGTTTTTTACCCATCCCATGGTATAAGTGTTATAGAGGATATAATAGAAAAAGAGTTTGACGGAAGACTTATAAAATTTTATCATTTGAAATTGCTCTCCAATTATTCGTCTGTCTTTGTTCCTGTCTCAGATGCAAAGGAGATAGGAGTAAGAAGAATAATCTCTGAGAAAGAAGCAACACATATTTTATCTTTGATTGAGAATATGGAGGTTAATCCAAATTCAGAATGGAAGTGTAGATATCGCGAAAATGAAGCCCTTTTAAAATCTGGAGACCCTAAAGGTCTGATTTTTGTTTTGAAAAACCTTTATTTTCTAAGTAGAAAAAAATCCCTTTCCTTTAGAGAGAAAGAAATGATGAAAAAAGCTAAGGAGCTTCTTGCAACAGAGATAGCAGAAGCTAAAAAATGGACCTTTGAGAAAGCCTATGAAAGGATTGAAATTGCCCTTAAAAAATCTTTAAAATCCCATCAAAATATTTAATTTCCAATGAAAATTCTATTCCTTCTCTTTATTGTTCTACTATTATTGAGTTCCTTCTTTTCAGCTTCAGAAACTGCCTTTTTAAGCATAGACAGATTGAGAATAAAACTTCTTGAAAAAAGGGGAGATAAAAGAGCGAAAAAGTTGAATAAAATTTTAAACTCCCCCGAGTCTTTTCTTTCCACAGTCCTTGTGGGAAACAATCTTGTAAACATTGCCCTTGCCTCAGTTTCTGTTTTAATATTTACGAGTTTTCGACTGAAGAATGAAGAGGCAATTCTCTACTCAACAATCTTTACAACAATTATAGTTCTCATATTTGGAGAAATTTTTCCCAAAACATTTGCAGCATATAATCCTGATAGAGTGGCAAGAATCAACTTCTTACCTTTCAGATTCTTTATGTTTATTTTGTATCCAATTTCCCGACTTTTAAGCTATCTATCAAAGATTTTTTTAAAAGCCTTTGCCGTAAAGAAAAGCTCTACATTACAAAAAATTGATGGGGAAGAGGAGCTTGAGTTTCTCCTTAAAGAAAATCCATGGAAAGAGATGATTCCCAAAGAAAGGAAGGAGATGCTGGAAAGGGTTTTTGATATGAAACATATTCTTGTAAAAGAGGTGATGATTCCAAGGGTTAAAGTTGTTGGAATAAGAATGGACGCATCAATTCAAGAGGTAATAGATTTGATAAAAGAGAACGAATTTTCGAGATACCCTGTTTACGAGGATTCCCTTGACAATATCAAAGGGATAGTTCACTCAAAGGATATTCTTAACTATTTAAATGACCCTTCCTTTTCAATTAAAAAGATTATAAGGGAGGCATACTTTGTTCCTGATTCAGCTTTTGCTGAGGAAGTGCTTAAAGGAATGAGGAGGAGAAAGACCCACATGGCAATTGTCACTGATGAATGGGGAGGTATGGTTGGAATTGTCACCCTTGAAGATATTCTTGAAGAACTTGTTGGAGAGATTCAGGATGAGTATGATGAGGAAGAGGAGGGGATAAAGAAAATATCAGAGAGGGAATATTTGGTCTTAGGTTCAGTATCTATAAAATCTGTAAGGAAGAGATTGGGGATCGATATACCTGAGAGGAGTAGCTATGTCACCCTTGCAGGATTTATAATGTCCATGATGGAGAGAATCCCTTCAAAATCTGATGTTTTGAAGTTTGGGAATGTAAAATTTATAATTGAAGAGATGTCGAGGTATCAAATTGAAAAAGTAAGGGTGATAATAGAGAAGGAAGATGAAAATAGTAGCAACAAATAAAAAAGGTTACAGCAATTATGATATTGTTGAAACCATAGAGGCTGGGATTTCTCTTCTTGGAAACGAGGTTAAATCCTTGAGGATGGGGATGGTTAATATAAAGGACAGCTATGCTGTTGTAAGGAATGGTGAGGTTTTTCTTTTGAATCTTCACATAAGCCCTTACCCTTACTCCTCTCCTTTTATAAAGTATGACCCTGAGAGGGAAAGAAAACTCCTCCTTCATAAAAATGAGATAAGAAAGCTTTATGGAAAAGTTAGAGAGAGGGGATTAACCTTAATCCCCCTTGAAATTTACTTCAACGACAGGGGAAAGGTCAAAGTGAAACTTGCCCTTGCAAGGGGGAGAAAGAAATGGGAGAAGAAGGAGGTAATAAAGGAAAGGGAGATTAAAAGAGAGATAGGAAGGGAGCTAAAGAAAAGGTTTAAGTGAAGGAAAGCCAAACAAAGATGCTGATTTAGATTCCTTCTTTTTTCAATCCAATTCTTGGTCAAGTTTATTCAATAATTCTCTAATGCTTGCTACATCTTCATCTCTGCCTTGTTTTTATACAACTCCAAAGCAGTTAATAAATGTTTCTTTGCTTCATCTACCATTGGCTTTATTTTCTCCCAATCAAGTCACAATTTTTGGCAAGTTCTTTAGGATGGCTGTCAAGAAATCGAATTGCATAAATCAATTTCCTTTAAAATTCTCGATAGAAGGAGATTAAAATTTGAAAAGCTCTGTTTTCATTTAGCTTTTTCTTTCCAATCTTTCATGTTATAATTGGGCTGTAGAAGGAGTTAAGGATGAAAAGATTTTTAATTCTTTTCCCTATTCTTATTATTTTATTTCAATACTCCTTTGGAAAAGATACAAATTTCACTCAGGAGGATAGAGAGAGACTCATAAGGCTTGAAGCGACACTTAAAGAGTTTAAGGACTCGGTCGAAAAAAGATTTGAACAGGTGGACAAGAGATTTATTGAATTTAGAGATTATGTGGACAAAAGGTTTGAGCAGATAGATAAAAGGTTTAAGCAAGTTATGACATTTCTCTGGATTCTTTCAGCCATTTTTGTGGGAATTGTAGGAGTAACAATAGGTTTTGCAATATGGGACAGAAGAACAATGGTAAGACCCTTTGAAAGCAAGGTTAGGGAAATGGAAGAGGAGCTCCTATCGAATAAGGAAAAGCTTCACCAATTCATCACAGCCTTAAAGTCTCTTGCAGAAAATGATGAAAAGGTTGCTAAGATTTTAAGAGAACTTAAGATTCTTTAATCTTTCTTTTTTCTGCATTTTTTAAATCTTTTTTCTATTCTTTCAAAATTTTGGAAATTTCCTCTGCTTCTCTGACAAATCCCCTTTCAATAAAGTAAAGCAGAATGTTTCTGTATATCTTTTTCTCAATAGGGGAAAGTTTTTTGAGGTGATTCTTAATTGTTTCTTTGTCACCCCTTATTGCAGGTCCTGTGACTCCTTTCCACCCCATTTCCTCTACTGAAAGAATTGAATTGACTGATAGTAAAGTAAGGAACTTTTTTGCAATTTCTTCCTCTATTCCAGCTTCCTTTGATTTTTCCAGTGCCATTAAGTAGAGAATTGATAAAAGATTTGAAGCAATTGAGCATCCTAAATGGTAGAGAATTTTATCCTTCTTTATTTCTACCAATTTTCCTTTCAAATCTTCAACTATTTTAATGCATTTTTTTAAAGCTTCTTCATCTCCTTCCCATCCAAAGTAAGTCCCTTCAGGAATTTTCACTCTCTTTTCAAAAAATGGAAAAATGGGGTGAAGAGACCCAATGTGCCCTTCCTTCTCCTTTATTGGCTCGAGAATTTTAGAAGGAACTGATCCACTCAGGTGAATGAAAACTTTCCCCTTCAAGCTTTTTTTTAACCCAACTATTTTTTTTGTTATCTTCTTGATCTCCCTATCAGGAACAGAAAGAACGAAAAAATCTCCATTTTCAATAATTTTTTCAATATTATTTTCTATTTTCCCTCCACCGACGATTAATTTTGATTCAGCAACTGCTGAACCATCTTTGTCAAATAGATAAAGGATTTTCCAGCCTTTTTTCTTTAGAGAATATGCAAGAGATGTGCCAGCTTTTCCAGTCCCTATTATGGAAATTTCTTTTCTAATTTCTAATTTATCTTTTCTCATTTTTCTTTCTCAAAGTCCTTCCAAATTTTTTACCACTTTCCTCTCTCCTTTTGAAAATATTCTCCCATAGCCTTACCTCAAGAGGTGTTATCTCCTGTTCCCTTTCCTCTCTTTCCCCTTTTTTCGCAACTCTCTGGAGAATCTTTATAAATTCAGAAGATGAAATTACCTTTGCCCTTTTAGTTTTAGCCTTATACCTTAGTTCTCTGTCAGAGGAAACAAGAACTAAGTTTCTACAATCTGTTTTTGTATCAAGCAATTCCATAATCATTTCGTCTGCAGAAGCTCCTGCAGATGAAATAACAATTCTCATACTCTCAGTAGAGGAAAAACTTTCTTTTAGAGGACCATCAAAGAAAATTATGAATTTTGATTTTTTCCTCTTCTGGAACCTTAAAAGAACATTTAGGAGCTGACTTCTTCCCTCTTCTATCTTTCCCTCAAAATCCCAAGCCCAGAGCAAATTATCGCCATCAATCAAATAGGGCATTCCATCTGCCTTTAAAAATTAAATTTCCACAAACTCTCCTGGCTTTATAATAATTATCTCTCCAATTCTTTCTGAGAGTTTTTTGAATTTTAAAGGATCAGCCTGAATTATCGGGAATGTGTCGTAATGGATAGGGACATACTTCCTTTTACCCATAAGTTCAACTGCCTTTGAAGCTTGAAAAACATCCATGTTATATCTTCCATCGATTGGAAGGAAAACTATATCGGGATTGAATATTTCAGAGATTAATTTCATGTCTAAGAAGACACCAGTGTCACCAGTGTGATAAATTGTCTTTCCATCCATTCTAACTATTGCTCCCATAGGATGTCCTGAATAGGATGAGTGAATTGCCTGGACAAGGGATACTTTCACGCCATTCACTTCAACTGTTCCTCCGATATTCATCCCTTCAGCCTTTATTCCTTCTTTGGAAGCCTTTACTGCTATTTCATGGTAAGAGACAAGGGTAGCACCTGTCTTTTTACAAATGGCAAATCCATCTCCGAGATGATCCTCATGGTCATGGGTCAGGACAACCACATCAGCTTTATTGATTTTTTCAAGAGATAGGGAAGCAAGAGGATTACCTGAAAGAAAAGGATCAATAAATACAACCTTGGAACCTTCAATCTTAATTGCTGAATGTCCAAGCCAATAAATTTTCATTTTTCCCTCCTCCTAAGAATTTTTATATACATTTTTTAATTTTTATCCAGGTGGCCAACTAAAAAATCTTCCTCCAAGAAGATGAATATGAAGATGAAAAACTGTCTGCCCTGCATTTGGACCAGTGTTTATAACAATCCTATATCCATTTTTAAGCCCTAAATTTTTCGCAATTTCCTTTGCTTTCTCGAGTGTATGCCCCAGAATAAATTTATCATTTTCGTTACAATCATTCAGGGAATTAAAATGTTTTTTTGGAACAATAAGTATATGGATAGGAGCCTGGGGATTTTTATCGTGAAAGGCATAAATAAATTCATCTTCAAAGACTTTTTTCGAAGGTAAATCTCCAAAGATAATAGAACAAAAGATGCAATCCATCACTCAATTCCTCCTTCTATCTTTTCTATCTCAACACCAAGATTTCGAAGTTTACCAATCATATCCTCATATCCCCTTTCAAGATGGTGAATATTGTGAATAATTGTTTCACCTTTTGCTATTAACCCAGCAATGACAAGAGAGGCGGAAGCTCTTAGATCGTTGGCAGATACATCAGTTCCTGAAAGCTCAGTTTTTCCGTAAACCTTTGCAATTCCTTCCCCTACATCAATTTTTGCTCCCATTCTTTGAAGTTCATAGACATGATGGAATCGAAAGGGGAATATTGTGTCTTTTATCTCTGAGCAACCTTCAGCTTGTGTAAGAAGTGCTGTAAATTGTGCTTGCATATCAGTGGGGAATCCTGGGAAGGGAGAAGTTTCTATATTTACTGGAAGAATTCTTTCAGTAGATTTTACCTTCACCCAGCCATCTCCCTCAATTACTTCGATACCACATTCCTTTAACTTTTCAATTATGTTTAAAATATGTTTTGTTTCAACTCCTTCTATCAAAAAATCATTCTCTGGAATCGCTCCTATTACCATATATGTTCCAGCCTCAATTCTGTCAGGGATTATTGAATGGAATGTTCCTGAGAGGGGAATTTTCCCTTTAACTATCATCTTTTCTTCTCCAATCCCATCTATATCAGCACCCATTTTTTTGAGAAGGATAGCAAGATCTTGAACTTCTGGTTCAAGAGCACAGTTTGAAATTTCAACTTCTTCATCAGATGCCACTGCTACCATTAATATATTTTCTGTTCCAGTAACACTTTTTTTTGAGAATCTAAATCTATTTCCTCTGATTTTATTCGCCCTGGCAATGTAAAAACCTTGCTCCTGTTCTATTTCAACTCCAAGAGCTCTCAAACCTTCTACATGTAAATCTACTGGTCTCGGACCGATGTCACATCCTCCAGGATGGGAAACCTCTGCTCTTCCTGCTCTTGCAACAAGAGAGCCAAGAAATAAAATTGATGCCCTCATTTTAGAAACAAGCTCATAGGGGATTCGGACATTCTTAACATCCTTTACCCTTATAGAGAGCGATTCTCCGTCCCATCTCCAGTCTCCTCCAATGATTCCTATTATTTCGAGCATTGTCTCTACATCCTTCACCCTCGGAACATTCTTTAAAATGACCTCTTTATCAGTCAAGATAGAGGCAGATATTGCAGGAAGAGCTGAGTTTTTAGCCCCACTTATTTTTACTTTTCCTTTGAGAGGTCTTTCTCTTAGAATTCTTAATTTCATGAATTAATTCTACATATATAAAACTCTTTTTTCAATCCTTTGTTTTTAGCTCATATTGAGCCTGTTTGCAAAATAAGAAGAACTTGTTAAAATGTTTCTATAAAAATTGATGAAATTATAGTTAAAGGATTTTCTTGGATGGAAAATGATAAGTTTTAGAATGTATCCAAAAGGAATTCGATTCTTTCCTTTATTTTTTCTGTTTTTTGTATTCATTTTCCTTTTCTCTTTCTCCCAGGCATACATTCTTAAAAGATTTATTTGGAAAGGAAGGAAGGTTAGAATTGATTAATGTAATTTTTTCTTTTCTTATTTCTTACCTTTGCGGTTCTCTTATGTTTTCCTACTGGCTTGGTAAAATCAAGGGCAAAGATATAAGAAAGGTAAGGGATGGAAATCCTGGAGCCTACAATCTCTTTAAGGTTGCTGGGTGGTTTTCTGGATTTATTGGTGGTTTTCTGGATTTTTCGAAAGGCTTTATCCCCATTTTCTTTATTAGAAATAGCGAAGGAATCGGAAATATAGGGATTGCCCTTTCTGCCGTCTTTGCTGTTTTGGGACATGCATTTTCTCCTTTTTTAAATTTTAGAGGTGGGAAAGCTATTTCTGTAAGTTTTGGTTGCTGGACAGCTCTTACATACTGGGAGGCACCATTGATTCTTGGCGCTGCCCTCTCTCTTCTCTCCATAAAAAGATTTTCTGGGAAAGAGCCTTCTCCAGAGGAAGATTCCTTTAAGGTTTTAATTGCTTTCTCCTTCCTCGGTCCCTATTCTTTGATTAGAGGCAGATTCCTTGTAGTTTTCTGGCTATTGAATTATTTTTTGATAATTTATAAACATAAATTGGAGCTCAAAAAATATTTTAAAATTGAAAGGAGCTTAAAATGGCTATGAAACAGGTTATTGAGATATCTGAACTCCTTGAAACTCCAAAAATTGATGAAGACGAAATAAAGAATTTCTTCCTTGGCAGGGGTGTTGAGGAGAAAGAGATAATATTGAAAAAGATAAAGGAAGAAGGAGAGACTCTTTTTATAAAGATAAAGATAGAAGGCAGAAGGGGAAAGTCTAAGAATGGCTCATCTCCAACTCTCGGTGTTATCGGTCGTCTTGGAGGAATTGGTGCAAGGCCTAATAAAATTGGTCTTGTTTCTGATGCTGATGGTGCTATCACTGCTCTTTCAGTAGCTCTTAAGTTGGCAGATATGAGAAAAAAAGGAGACCATTTGATGGGAGATGTTATTGTTTCAACCCATTTATGTCCCAGTTCACCTATTATCCCCCATGAACCAGTCCCATTTATGGGCTCCCCTGTATCAATGAAGACAATGAATAGTTTTGAGGTAGATCCTGAGATGGATGCTATTCTCTCAATAGATACTACAAAGGGGAATAGAATAATAAACTATAAAGGCTTTGCTATTTCTCCTACAGTAAAAGATGGATATATTTTAAGAGTTAGTGA
>CAZFCI010000147.1:0-10789 GCA_964517525.1 uncultured Clostridia bacterium
TTTCTTTGTTTGTTTTTTTATCTTTTATTAGGCCCATCTATTGTAAAAATTGCCTCTTTTATTCAGTGAATTTTAAAGAGTTTTCTTCCTGGTCCCTCGATCAATTCAAAGGGGAGGAGGGGCATCACTGGTCAAATTATTTAAGGGGGGTGATGAAGTTCCTCATAGAGGAAGGTTTTGAGATAGGAGGGGTTGAAGGTGTTGTCTATGGAGATATTCCAATAGGTTCAGGTCTTAGTTCTTCTGCTGCCATTGAGGTTGCAACTGGATTTGGTCTTCAGAATCTTTTTGAGCTTGATATTGAGCCATTAAAACTAATTCTTCTTTGCAAGAGAGCTGAAAATGAATTTGTTGGAGTTCAGTGTGGAATAATGGATCAGTTTGTTTCAAGGCTCGGAAAGAGGGAGAATGCATTACTTATTGATTGCAGAAGCCTTAATTATGAAAACATACCATTTAAAATGGATGAATACAAGATTCTAATTGTTGACACGAGGATAAAAAGGGAACTTTCAGGTTCAGCCTATAATCAAAGGAGGAAGGAGTGTGAGTCCGCTGTAAAATTTTTTAATAAAATTGATAATTCTGTTAAGGCTTTAAGGGATTTAAGTTGGGAATTTTTTATGAAGGAAAAGGAGAAATTACCTGAAAATATATACCGAAGGGTAGCTCATGTAATCTCTGAAAATAGAAGGGTTCTTTCTGCTTCAAAGCTTCTTAAAAATGGAAAAATAAAGGATTTAGGACCATTACTCTTTGAATCCCACAAAAGCCTTAAAGAGAATTATGAGGTTAGTTGTGAGGAACTTGATTTCATTGTAGATTTATCAAAGTCTTTTGGAGTTGAGGGAGCAAGATTAACAGGGGCTGGATTTGGTGGGTGTGCAATTGTTCTTTTAAAGAAGGAGTTTTTAAAAGATTTTTCTGAAAATCTATCAAAATCTTACATGGAAAAATTTTCAATCCTTCCAAATATAATCCCCCTCGAATACAATCTACAAACTGAAATTATTAAATAAATGAACTTTTTAGTTTATCTAAGGTGAAAGTGTATTAACTTTATGATAATATTGTTTAATGATAAATTAATGGATCAAAGCAAAAAAATCTTATTTAGAGAAGCAATGAAATTTTCATAAAATTAAGGTGAAAAAATGAGCTACTCAACAATATTATTTTTAAAAGAAAAATTTATAGGGAAAATAATTCTCAATAGGCCTGAAATTCACAATGCTTTTGATGACTTGATGATTTCAGAATTACACTCTGCTCTTGAAAGAATAGAAAAGGAATCAGAAATAATAGTGGTTGTTATAACTGGAGCAGGGGAGTCCTTTTGCGCAGGTGCTGATTTAAACTGGATGAAAAGAGTAAAAGATTGGAGTTATGAGAAGAATTTTGAGGATGCCTTAAGAGTTGCAGAGCTTATGGAAAAGATATACACATTCCCGAAACCTGTAATTACAAGGGTAAACGGAACTACAATTGGAGGAGGAACAGGGATTGTTGCATCATCAGATATTGCAATTGCATCAGAGAGTGCAATTTTTGGTCTTGCTGAGGTTAAAATAGGTCTTGTTCCCTCAGTTATTTCCCCATATCTAATAAAAAGATGTGGAGAAAGAGTTTGCCGAGAAATATTCTTAACAGGGGAGAGGATCTCTGCAAAAAAGGCTCTTGAATTTGGGCTTGTAAACTATGTTGTTCCCCATCAGGAACTTGACAAAAAAATAGAGGAGATTGTAAATATGCTTCTAAGCAGTGGTCCCAATGCAATGAGAATATGCAAGGAGCTTATAAAGAGAGTCTCGGAAACTCCCATAAATAAAGTTAAATCCTATACAGCTGATATAATTGCAAAGATAAGAATAAGTGAGGAGGGCCAGGAGGGGATCTCTTCCTTTCTTGAGAAAAGAAAGCCCAAATGGTTTGGTGATAGATGAGAAAAAATTTTATGGAGAAATTACTTTGAAAAAAAGTTTAACACCTGCGAATATTTATAAGAAGTTTTTTCTTGCTGGGATTTTCCTTTTCTTGATTATTCTTGTTGGAACAATAGGTTATCGGTTTATCGGAGGGAAACAATATTCTTTAATGGACTGCCTCTATATGACAGTTATAACAATTGCAACAATAGGTTTTAATGAGGTTATCGATTTATCGGGGAATTCTTTAGGTAGGGGGTTTACAATTTTTATAGCCCTTTTAGGAATTGGAACATTCACATATATCCTTTCAACCTTTACTGCATTTATAGTTGAGGGAGATCTGAATGAATCTTTTAGGAGGAGGAAGATGGAAAAGTTAATTAAAAAGTTGAAAGATCATTATATTGTTTGTGGGGTTGAAGGAGTTGGTTTCCACATAATAAATGAGCTTTATGAAACTAAAAGAGATTTTTTGGGGGTTGATATTGACAGAGGTAGGATTGAGAAGGTTCTGCAAAGTTTTAAAGATTTAATTTATATTGTTGGTGACCCAACTGACAATGAGACTCTAATAAAAGCAAGGATAAAGGAAGCAAAGGGTTTGTTTGCATCTACAAATGATGATAATCAAAATCTTGTCATAACTCTCACTGCAAAGCAATTAAACCCTGGAATTAGGGTTATTGCCAGCTGTAATGATCTAAAAAATTTCGAGAAAATTAAAAAGGCAGGAGCTGATTCTGTTGTTTCGCCAACTTATATCGGTGGATTAAGAATGGCATCTGAAATGGTTCGACCTGCGGTTGTTTCTTTCCTTAATATTATGATGAGGGATAAAGAAAAAAATCTAAGGGTTGAAGAAGTTGAGGTTCCAGAATATTTTTCAGGTAGACCTATCTCAGAATTAAAGCTCAGAAGATATCCCAATATATTACTTCTCGCAGTAAGGACAAAAGATGATTGGAAATTTAATCCCCCTGAGGATTACAATGTTGAAAAAGGAGATTTTCTCATCTTTATGACCACCCCTGAGGAAAGATTTGAACTTGAAAGAATATTCCTTAAATCTTAGTTTTTCCTAAAACTTCATATCCAGAAATATTTGGATTCCATTAGATTTATTTTTTAACATTTCTTCCCATTCTGTTTTCCTAATATGAAAAGGGAGGGGGGTCTCCTGAGCTCTGAGAACTCAGGAGACCACTTTTTGGAGGTGGGATGTATAAGCAGGAGGGTAAGACTACTTATTTCTCTTTACTATTATCACTTTTTTTACCCTCTTTCTCCCCTTTATCATTTACCTTTTTCGAATAGTCTGTTATATACCAACCACTTCCTTTAAACTGCAACATAGGAGGTGAGAATAATTTCTTCAAAAGACCTCCGCAATTGGGGCAATTTTTTAATGGAACATCTGAACTCTTCTGAATTATCTCAAACTTTTCTCCACAATTTGTGCATCTGTATTCATAAAGAGGCATCTTATCACCTCCAATATATTATTTAATCACAATTTCTCCCTCTTGTCAATTATGGTGTCCCTTTTAACTGGATGATTTCAATAAAAATTGACAAAGGAAAAGGATTGTTCTAAATTTTAATCTAAAGGAGATAAAAAATGAAAGAAGCGATTCTTGTTATAGATATGCTTAATGATTTTGTTAAAGAGGGAGCTCCTCTCGAGGTT
Organism: uncultured Clostridia bacterium; assembly: GCA_964517525.1. Lineage (GTDB taxonomy): Bacteria > Acidobacteriota > Aminicenantia > JBFLYD01 > JBBIMS01 > JBBIMS01. The sequence goes on from CAZFCI010000147.1 coordinate 3,616, forward strand.
CCCGATACAAGAAAGATCATCCCATTTATTAAAAAGACTATCGAAGATGCAAGAAAGAAAGGAGTTCCAGTAATTTATATTTGCGATTCCCATGAGCCTGACGATCCTGAGTTTAAAAGATTCGGATGGCCTCCCCATGCAGTGAAAGGAACTAAAGGAGCAGAAGTTGTGGAAGAGCTTAGACCAGAGGAAGGTGATTTTATTGTCGAAAAGAAAACCTATTCTGGTTTTTACAAAACCAATCTTGACAATGTTCTTAAGAATCTCGGCGTTGATACAGTGAAACTGACAGGTTGTGTTACCCATATCTGTGTCCTTTTCACAGCTTCCGATGCATCCTTGAGGGGGTATAATGTAATTGTCATGAAGGATGGAATAGCTGGACTTTCAAAGGGGGATCATGAAGCAGGTTTAAGGATTATGAAAAATGTCATAGGAGCAAAGATAGAATGAAGGGGAGGCCTTTCCACGGCGCTGAGCCAGAAGAGATAAAGGAAGGAAAGATTACGGATGTTTATTTTATAAGGGCAAAAAGGATTCTTGAAACAAAAGGAATAAATCCAGTTGTGAAGGCAGAGGTTGTAGCAAAGGAGTTTCCATCAGGATGGAGATGGGGAATTCTTGCGGGGATTGAAGAGCTTGTCTCCCTTCTTGAAGGTCTTCCTGTAAATGCCAGATCTATGGGGGAGGGAACTCTTTTTTATCCTGGGGAGCCTGTTTTTGAAATTGAAGGAAATTATCTCGATTTTTGCCTTTATGAGACATCCCTCCTTGGTTTCTTATGCCAGGCATCAGGAATAGCAACAAAATCTGCAAGATTGAAAAAACTTGCAGGAGAAAGGCTTGTTGTAAGTTTTGGAGCAAGGAGAGCCCACCCATTTATTGCACCAATGGTTGAAAGAAATGCATTTATAGGAGGTTGCGATGGGGTTGCTGTTATTAAGTCAGCTGAGATTATAGGTGAGGATCCAATGGGAACAATGCCCCACGCCCTCATCCTTATCCTTGGTTCGACCCTTTCTGCAATTAAGGCTTTTGATGAGATAATAGAGCCTGAAGTTAAAAGGGTTGCTTTAATAGACACTTTGAAGGATGAAAAATTCGAAGCTATTGATATTGCAGAGGCTATGGGTGAAAAGCTTTATGCAATAAGATTGGACACCCCATCCTCAAGAAGAGGGGATTTCAAAAAGATAATAGAAGAGGTTAAGTGGGAGCTTTCTCTGAGGGGAAAAGATAAAATAAAGATTTTTGTCTCAGGAGGGATTGATGAGGATAATATAATCAATCTGAATGATGTTGTGGATGCTTATGGAATTGGAACTGCTATTTCCAATGCTCCTGTAATTGATTTCTCCCTTGACATAGTAGAGATTGAAGGAAAACCTATCGCTAAAAGAGGGAAACTTTCAGGAAGTAAAAGAGTTTTGAAATGCAAAGGGTGTGGGAAAAGAGAGATTATACCCAATAAAGGAACTGAAATTCTCTGTGAGTGTGGCTCAGATATGGAGGATCTCCTCCTCCCAGTTATTGAAAAGGGGGAGATAAAAATAGAACTACCAAGCCCAGCCATGATAAGAGATTTTGTTCTCCAGCAGTTGGAAAATATAAGCATATAAAATTATTTCTTTACTTGAAAATTTGTCATTGTTATATTAAAAATAGAAATGAGATGAATATGAAGGAGGGGAGAGATGAAGAAAAAAATATATTTGGTGAAAATAGGAAGGGATGATAAAGGAATTACAGAGTATCTTAGAGGAGACTTGCCTGTTATTTATCCCTTTGAGTTTGTCTCTTGCGAGATTCCAATAGAGTTTGAAAGTGCTTTTAATCCTCTCAGAGAACAGTATCTATCAACTCCTTTTCTTATACAGCTGGCGAAGAAAAAGCCAAAGGATGCATTAATGGTTCTTGGTATTTTTGATGGCGATCTATATGCAGATGGTTTTAACTTTATTTTTGGACAGGCTGAGCCTTCTCAAGAGGTAGCAATTATTTCAATATATAGATTGCGTGATGAATTCTATTTTGATGAGGAAAGACCGGCTCGCTTGAAAAGGAGGGCTATAAAGGAAGCAATTCATGAATTGGGACATCTTTTCGGACTGACCCATTGTTGGGAATCTTTATGTGTTATGTCATTTTCCCATTCAATCATTGACATAGATAAAAAACATTATCTTTTCTGCATACCTTGCGAGAATAAGTTAAAGAAAATAATAGAAAAAAAGTTTAAATAAAACCCAGCACTCACCTGAGTTTTTATAGCTATCGAGTTTAAATCCTATAAATATTTTTCTTTCAATCTCCTCTTACCTCAGTAGTGAGTACTGGGTAAACTTAATTTTACACTCTCCTCTCAAAAATTGTAAACTTCTGTTTAGCAAAAAATTGAAAATCCTTTGAATATCAATCTTTTTCAATTTGGCACATCTTTTGATTAAAAAAAGAGGAGGTGAAAATGATGGATAGTATTTTAAAAATGACCATTTACTGGCACTTAAAATATTCGTGCAGGAATCTGTTTTTTATGAGTGAAGAGGAGAAGGAAATGGAGTGTAGGAAAGCGGTGGAAATTATATCAAAGGATTCAGAACTATGGGGATTTTTAAAGAGTTACATTGGAAAGAATGAGTCCTCCATAGATTGCATAGAAAGTCTTGATTTGAAATATTCCTTGAAAGGGTTGAGAATCTCTTCTGTTGAAAGAGCTATTTTAAATGGATTGAAGGATGCAGATTACCTGATAAGGCTCCAGGAGAAAGAGGAAGCAAAAATTCCATTGTTGACTAAATTTAGTTAATGATGGAAAATTAAATTGTATGTTTTTGAGATTTTTGCTCTCCCTTCTCCTTATCCTCTTCCTTATTCCCTGTATATATCCCCAAATTCAGGTTTTCTACGAAATATCCTGTGAGCTGGATGTAAATGGGAAAATTCTAAAAGGAAAGGAAATTATTCAATTTACCAATAATTCCTCGACTTCCTTTAAAGAGCTCTATTTAAACTTGACTTTGAATGCTTTTAGCTCTCCTTCAACCTCATTTTTTAAAGAGTCAATATTATTGGGCGATTTTGAAAAATTTTGCTTAAAAAATTTTGGTGGAATTGATATCCTCTCAATTAAGTTTGGAGACAAAGAGATAAAAGAGAGTCTCAATTTCATGAGCCCTGATGACGGGAACAAAGAAGACAGAACCCTTGCTATTCTAAATCTTCCCTCTCCGATTTTACAGGGTCAGACAGTATCTTTGGAAATTGAATTCTTAAATAGGATTCATGAGAATACTAATTTCTTTCTTTTTTCCAACTGGTATCCTAAACTATCTGCCATTGAAGAGAAAGAAGGGAGGTTCGTATGGAACTCTCATCAGTTCCATTACCTTTCATTTCCCAATTTCAATTTTGCCAGTTATAAAGTTGAAATAACAGTTCCTCGAAATTTCAGAATAGGAGCAACAGGATCAAAGGTCTTGGAAAAAAAAATTGGAAAAAAGAAGACAGTTAGATTTTTTGCTGAGGGTGTAAATGATTTTGCTTGGGTTACTTCCCCAGCCTTTCTTGAATACAAAGACGCTTTTATCCCTGAAAGGGATTTCTCTTTACATGAACTTAAGGAACTTAAAAGATTAGATGACTCCGAGGAAACAAAGAAGAAAATAGAAATATCATTGCTTATCAGGCCTGAGAGAAAGTTATATAAGGAGAGATATTTCAAGGCTATAAAAGAAGCCATAAGATTTTACTGGCTTAATTTTTCAAAATATCCCTATTCAAGTATAACTTTTGTTGATTTCCCTCGCTTAAATGAAAAAAACAAGTTTTTGTCTCCTAATCTAATTTTAGGCAACCACCCTTTCTTTTCTCCTGAAGATTCCTTAAATTTAGAGAGAATTATTTCAAAAGGTCTTGGAGAACAATATTGGCGTAACATTGTTTCAAGTGATGGAACTTCTGAGTCATGGCTTGGTGAAGGACTATCGTCCTTTTTTGAGGATTTGTTGCTTGAAGAAGCCTTTAATGAACCAGTAATTTATAAGTATTTATCCTTTGTGCCAATTCCATATTTTGAGCCTTTGGACTTACCTCTCTTCGGATTCTATTTTATAAAAACAAGGGAAAGGGTTGAAACTCCATTAATTCTCGATTATTTCAAGTCTGCTAAATTAGATCCTTTATCAAGAAAATCCTGGGAATTCGCAAGTTTCGATAGTTATAGAGTAAACACAAAAATAAAGCCCCCATTAATACTCCTTACCCTTGAAAAATATTTTGGGAGGAATAGGCTTTTAACATTTTTAAGAGATTATTTTAAAAAGTATGCCTTTAGAAAGCCAGATATTAAAGATTTTCTTGACATGATGGAAGCAGAAATGGGAAAAGATGCAAGAAGACTATTTGAGTTTTTCCTTTTCAGGAGAGAGCCTATAGATTTCAGTGTTGCGGAGGTGAAAAATTTAGAGCTTAAAGAGGAAGGGGGAAAAACATTCCTTTCATCGGTTCTCATTGAGAAAAAGGGTGATCTGGTATTTCCCGTTGATGTGGAGATTTTATTTGAGAAAGGAGGTAAGGTTATAGAGAGATGGGATGGCGAAGGTAATTGGAAAAAATTTGTTTACAGTAGCGAAAAAAAGATAGAAAAAGTTGTAGTTGATCCCCACGAAAAGTTTCTTTTGGATGCGAACAGATTAAACAATTCCTTCTTTTTGAGGAGGAATAAAAATCTGTTCTTTAAAGCTTTTACGCTCTGGCATGCATTGATTGAAGAGTTCTTCCAAAATTTATCTTTCTTCATTTAAAAAATGCTGTTGGATAATATTAATTCAATTCTTGAAATCCTAAGGTCGGGAAGGAGTGTATTAGAGAAAATATATGTAAAAAAGGGTAAAAAAGGTGGCAAGATTGAAGAAATTGTATCTATTGCCAGATCAAAAGGAATTCCGATAAGCTGGGTTGAGGAAGAAATTCTTGAAAGAATTTACTCAAAAAATAGAGGAATAGTTGCAAAGGTGAGCCCGATCTCCTTTTATGATCCTTACGAAATTGTTTCTTCTTCCAAAAATCCTTTTATTGTTATCCTCGATGGAATTGAGGATCCGAGGAACTTTGGAGCTATTATAAGAACATCTGTTTCAGCGGGTGTTGATGGGATAATAATTAGAAAAGTTCGTTCAGTAGGCATAACCCCTGTTGTATACTCTTCTTCTGCTGGTATGGTTGAGCACATGAAAATTGGTAGGGTCACAAATATTCCAAGATTTCTGGATGAGATAAAAGAAAAAGGGATACGAGTTGTAGGAGCTGAAAGGGATGGGAAGGATTTTTATTTTTCCTTTGATTTCAAAAAGCCCACTGCTATTGTATTTGGCTCAGAAGGAAAAGGACTTTCCAGGCTTGTAAGAGAGAGGTGTGATGCCATCCTGAGTATACCCATGAAGCCCAATGCTCAGTCCCTTAACATATCGGTAGCGGTCGGAATTTTTCTGTTCGAAGTTTTGAGGCAAAGGGAGTTCGAAAAATGAAAAGAATAATAATCTCTATTTTATTTATATCAAAAATTGTTTTTTCCCAGAGTTTTGTTGAGGATTTGAAAAAAGCTATTGAGACTGGAAGTCCTGAACTTTATTCAGAGCTTTTTGTGGATAATCAAAGAGAAAGAGAAAGGGATTGGTTTGTTGAAAATATATTGAAAAGAGGTATTAAAAGGATAGAGATTGTGGAACCATACTTCTCTTGGGAAGAAAATATTAAGAAGGGAATTGCCCAACTACTTCTTGGCTCTGAGATTGAGAACGAGCTACAGGTTTGGGAAATTTATATGGACGGTGAAAAAATAAGTGAGAAAAGAGTCATAAAAAGGCTACCTGAGCTATATGAAGTGAAAATCCCTTCTGAAAGAGTTGAAAGGGTTAAAGAGATTAATGTTATTTCTCAGGATATTGAAGTTTCATTTAAAGATGCGATTGTATTCTGGGATAGCCTTCCTCAAGGGAAAAACACCTCAATTATAGTTACTGGAGAAGGATTACTTCATTTTTCTCCTTCCTCAAGAGAAGAAAGACACCAGATAAGTGTTTACTTTGGAAGCTCAGAAATATTAACCCCTATAAAATGGTTGTATGTGAGGTTTTCTCCGTTGAGTATCGGTAAAAATATAAAAATTGTAGAACCTGTTAGGATAAAATCTCCACCTGAGTTACTTCTAAAGGCTTCAGAAATTTTTTCTAAATTTTCCACACTTTCTTTCTCTATTGAATTACCAGCTTTCAAAAGAACCCTCTTTACATTACCATCCCCTCAAGAAATATTGATAGAATCAATTGAGGGCAAGCTGGGAGAATTTACTTATAATTATTCATCCCTCCTTGAGGAAAGTATAACCTTCATGGATAGAGAAAGGGAAAAGATTCTTTGCCTATACTCCCCCGATGAGGAAAAGATAAGGATTAGATTCTCTACCGCATCTTTCTGGAATCTTATTCATGAAGATGTCAATCTTGAATTTGAACCCGGTAATGAATATTTAAAAGTAAGTGCAAGACTTATACTCGAAGCAAAAGAAGATGACATAGACTCCCTATTTTTGAGACTTAATAGCTATCTTGAAGTTTCCAGCATTTTAGAAAACAATTTACCAATACTTTTTATGAGAGACAGTCAGGGTCTACTCAGTTTATTTTTATCGAAGAAGTATAAAAAGGGAGAAAAAATTGAACTGGTTCTAAATTATTTTGGGAGAATTTACGGAGAAATAGAGCTTGTTGACATCCAAACCCAAAAGAAACCATCACCGAGAAGAGTTGGTAAGGAAAGGAAGTTGAGAGATGATATTTCAATCCTTCAATCGAACAAGAAAGAACCATTTTATCTTTACAGTTATACATCTCTGTGGCATCCTCTAAGAACTGAATGGGACTTCTTCACTGCAAATATTACTGTTAAAGTTCCCTATGGTTTTACAGCAATTTCTAATGGTGAACTTGTAAAAAAAGAAGGAAATACTTTCTTCTGGAAGGAAAATATCCCTGTAAAATATCTTTCTGTAGTTATAGGAAGATTCTACTCCTACACAGATTTTGAAAGTAAAATTCCGATAAAGTTCTTTGCCTCAATGGATTCAGGGTATCCTGATATAGATTTCAAAAGAATAAAAAGTATATTAAATTTTTTC
>CAZFCI010000148.1:0-11721 GCA_964517525.1 uncultured Clostridia bacterium
ACAGGGTTGTTAGGGATGAATATGTTTTTAAGATTTGAGGAAAAAGTAAAACTTTCTAAAATTTTAGAATCCGGAATTTCTGAAGAGGCAAAAGAAAGTAGTTATCATTTATCTGAGCCATTGAAAGAGCTAAAATCCATGTCCGTAGAAGAGATGTTTGAAAAACTTAAAAAAGAAAAAATTCGAGGATTTCCAATAGGTTTAGAATTCGCAACAATTGTACCAATCGCAGGTCGTAAAATGATCTTTCTTCCAATTATAATGAAAGAACCTAAAATAGCTGGGAAAATAAATTTTGGGTTGGTTAATCCAATGCGTTGGAATGAGCCAAACTCACTTACTGAGCTCTATGAAGGGAGGAGGTCATTGTGGTATATGCCTTTAAATTCTATGATGCTTTATGGTATCTTGATTGACCCACAATTTGGCAATAACACAGTAGGGATAGGATATGTTATTGTTAAAAGAATAGCAGATAGAATTTACGATGTGATCCTCCAGGATGACAAAAAGCAGAATCTGTTCGCCGCAAGAGGAGAATTACTTAAAATAAATAAAGAAATAGGAGAAGGGACCTTATTACCTTTAGAAAATCAAGAAATTGTAAAAGAAATTTATTCTCCAATTTGGAATATAAAGCCTGAAGATTTTATCTTATTTTGTAAAAATTGCAATGAATAGGCTTTAATTCAATTGGAACATATTTTGTTTTTTCTTCGTTAAAAATAATGGAGGTTGAAAATGAGAGTTAAAAATTTAATCACTTTATTTTTTATCATTCCTTTTTCTCTATTCTTGAATTTTGCAAATGGAAAAATTGTTGAAAGGAAAGTTGTTTTAGCTCTTTCGGGAACTATTGGAAAAGGGAGTTTGAATAATCCGGGTCCTGAAATGATGGGTTGGAATAGTATATGCATTGACAAAAAAAATCTTTATCTGTATGATTCAAAGGGGAAATTTCCTTTTTATGCTATGGATTTATATAGAATGGAGTTGATAGGTTTTGGTTCATGGGGAAGTGGACCTGGTGAAATAAACATGGGGCTTCCTATAATCATGAGTCAATCTGAGAAGTATTTGTTCGTCTATATACCTTTTGAAATGCGTCTTTTGATCTATGATAAAAAGGAGTTTAAAATTAAAGATGAAATAAAGATTCCAGAATTCCAAGTTGGATCGCCTTTTTATATGGTTAATGATGATTTTGGTATATATGTTGATATGGGATTGGAGAAAATTTCTGATGCTTTTGCAATAAGTTATAGATTAGAAGGGAAAAAGTTCAAAAAAACACGATTAAAATTTGCTCCTTACTATATTCTTCCCACTCAATTTGGGATATTTAAGAAAAATCAGACCCTTAAAAAAGGGGTATTTCACATAGATTCAGACGGGAACATATATTTTGCAAGTTATCTTTCATCTCTTATAATGGGATTTAATTTTGAGAAGGTGGGAATGATGAAAATGTATATTAAGGATGAGCCGAGAAAAATTCCTTTACCAAATGTCCAAATAGAAAAGAAAGGTGGGATAGTAACTGCAGACCCTGAGAAATTCACTCAATGTTATCTTTCCCTTACATCTGATGATAAGAACCTGTATGCTTTATTTTCTGGAGAGAAAATGAGCCTTGAGAAGATTATGGCTTACAGAATGGGAAAGGAAGAAAGGATTCATCTTGGAGAAGGCAAAATAGTGGATGTGTTTGAAAAGAAAACAGGTAAATATCTATTTTCCTTTGAATTACCTATTTTTGCAGTAGGAATTGCAATAAATAGAGAAAAATTATATTTAGTTACAATTGAAAATGAGCCTGCGATCTTGGTTTATTCAATAAAATTTTAATGCTGACTATTAGTGAAGGATAGGATTTTTTGCTTTTATGAAACAGAGAGGAAGGTGTTGAAAGCTCTCCTTGAAAAATACAAAGAGAAAACAGTTATTTTTGTTGCCCATCGACTGAGTTCAATAAGGGAGTTTGAAAGGATTTTAGTTCTTGAAAATGGCAAGATAGCTGAGGAGGGTGGTCATGAAGAGCTTCTCAAAAAAGGTGGAATCTACTCATCCCTCTGGAAGAGTCAGGAAAAATCTATAGAATTTAGGAGTGAGATATTTTTAAAAGATACTTCTTTAAAGAATTTTTCATCGGAGGAGTCTGAGAATTTAGCTAATAAACAAATTATAGAGAAGTTTTAATTGTTATACCCTAAAGGAAAACCATAATTTGAACTGGAACTTTTCAAAAATTTATTCGTTTTTAAAATTTGAAAGCAAAAGTAAAAATTTCTTAAATCAAAAACTTGACAATATTTTTTTGAGTGAATAAAATTTAAGAGAGTTTAGACAAATGAAGGAGAAGGAGGATGAAAATTAAAAAGTTAGTCAGGCTTCTGATTGGTTTTTTAATTATTGGTGCTATGACTTTTGGGGCTTACAGGTATTTTAAGTCTGTATCTGAAAAGGAGGAGGAAGGAGCTTACTCTGTCCCGAAAAAATCTGAGAATGAGGAAAGTGAGTCTGCTCCTCTACCAGTTAAGGTTTCAACTGCGAAAATTGGAGAGATAGTTATGAAGCTTAAAACCATTGGTGAGGTTGAGGCAGTAAAGATAGTCAAGATTAAAGCTGATTTAAAAGGAGATATAAAGAGATTAAATGTGGATGAAGGGGAGCATGTAAAGGAAGGGGATGTCCTTGTAGAACTTGATGACAGGGAATACAGACTAAGATTTGAGGAGGCTGAGGTTAACAGACTTGAGAAGTTGAGCAGATTTTATGTTCAGAATCAGTTTGGTGAGGTCTCTTCCAATTTAAAAGATGAAGATGTTTCAAAGGTGGTGCAGAAAAAGAGAGATTACGAGAAGGCACTGGAGCTCTGGAAGGAGGGGCTTATCTCTGAAAAGGATTTAGAGAAGGCAAAAAGGGATTATGAACTTTCAATTATTGAGAAAGGGGAGAAGAGGGATGATGTTCTTTCAGCATCAACAGGATTCTCTCAGGCAGATATAGCTTATAAGCAGGCTAAGATAAATCTTGAGAAAACAAAGATTAGAGCTCCATTTTATGGAGTAATAACTGATATTAAGGTTAAGGAGGGGCAATCCGTTAACATGGGGGAGGAGCTAATGACCCTTGTAAATATTGACCGTTTGAGGATCAGAGCGAAGATTTTAGAAAGTGAGGTTGGAAGAGTTGTGGTTGGAAGAAGGGCACTCCTAAAATTTTCGTCTTATCCTGGAAAATCTTTCTTTGGAAGGGTTAAAAGTATTAGTCCTATTATTGACCCAAATGACAAAACCTGCAATGTCTTTATTGAACTTGAAAATCCTGGAGGGTTTATAAAACCTGGAATGCATTGTGAGGTTTTCATTGACTCAGAAATTTATAAGGGGAGACTCATTGTTCCAAGGGAAAGTATCCTTGTCAGAGGAGGAAGAAAACTCTGTTTTGTTGTTGAAGGGGATCTTGCAAAATGGAGGTATGTGGATACAGGACTGGAGGATGATGAGAATGTTGAGATTTTGAGTGGTGTTTCTGAAGGGGAAAAGGTTATTACAGAAGGGCATTTCACTCTTGCCCATGACGCAAAGATAAAGATTATTGAATAAAAGAGGGGAAAATGTCAAAGCTCATAAGATTTTCAATTGAAAGGCCTGTAACTGTTGCAATGATTTTTCTTGGGATTGTTTTTTTGGGGATGATTTCTTTGAGGGAGCTCAGCGTTGACCTCCTTCCTTCCATTCAATATCCCCGTCTCTCAGTGATAACAACCTATATTGGAGCAGGTCCTGAGGAGGTTGAAAATTTTATAACTTCACCCCTTGAATCCTTCCTAAGCACTGTTCCAGGTGTAAGAAAGATAAAATCGATTTCGAGGGAAGGAGTTTCAATAATTACAATTGAATTCGAGTGGGGAACAAATATGGATTTTGCCCTTGTTCATACAAGGGAGAAATTGGACAGTGCAAGATATTCCCTTCCTCAGAATGCAGGAAGACCAAGGATAATCCAGTATGATCCCCAGAGCAGACCAATAACTCTCCTTGCTGTCGGAGGCTCACTGGATATAAGGGAGATTGATTCCTTCAGTAGGGAGATGATAAAACCAAGGCTTGAGCAGATTCAAGGGGTTGCATCTGCTGAAATAATTGGAGGGATTGAAAGAGAAATTCAGATTGATGTTGATCCCCAGCTTCTTACCCTTTACAATCTTTCCATTGATGAAATTTCAAGAAAAATTGACGCGTTTAACAGGGGTTTTCAGGGAGGAAGAGTAAAGAAAGGAAGGTTTGAGTATTCCCTTAGGGTTTCAGGTGAGTTCAGTGAAATTGAGGAGATAAAGGAAGTTCCTGTAAAGGTGACAAAAAATGGAGAGATAATTCGCCTAAAAGATCTGGCATCAGTGAAGGAATCCCTGAAGGAGAGAGAAGGTTTTACAAGGTTAAATGGAGAGGAATGTATAGGGATTGCCATTTATAAAGAGTCAGGATCAAACACAGTTAGGGTATCAAGGGAGATAAGAAATATTCTATCTCAGATAGTTAAGGAGAACCCTCAGGTTAAGATTCAGGTTGTTACTGATGAGTCGAGATACATAGAGAATTCAATATCTTCCTTAAAAGGTTCGATTGCAGTAGGAGCTGTTCTTGTTTTCCTTGTCCTTGTTCTTTTTCTTCAGAACATAAAAGATTCGATAAATATAGGGATAGCTATCCCAATTGCTGTTGTAGCAACATTTAACCTTCTCTATTTCAGAAATATCACCCTTAATATAATGTCGCTTGGTGGGCTTGCCCTGGGAATAGGAATGTTTGTTGAGAACTCCATTGTGGTTGTGGAAAGTATTTACAGAGCAAAGTCAGCGGGGAATCCCGTCAAGGATGCCTCCTATCTTGGAACAATGGAAGTTGCAATGCCAATTGTTGCTGCAATTTTCACAACAATTGCTGTTTTCTTCCCTGTTGTTTACATAAAGGGGGTTGCAGGACAACTTTTTAAAGATCAGGCATTGACAGTCTCCTTTTCCCTTCTTTCCTCCCTTCTTGTTGCTCTTTTCCTTCTTCCAATGCTATCTTCGAGGGAGTGGAAGATTAAGGAAGTTCAAAAAATTGATTTTGGAAGTGAAGGTAAGACCTTTTTTCTCCTTAAACCTTTTAGTTTCATTGGAAAAATTATCTTTAGCATTCTTGGTTTTCTTCTCTCATCAGCTATTTCTTTCTTCAGATTTCTATTTCTCAGTATTGGAAAAATTTTTAAACCTCCTTTAAACTGGATCTTTGTTTCTTTCAACAGATTTTACAAAAGATTTTATGAGACCTACCACAAAATCCTAATATGGTGTCTTGAAAATAAAAGTAAGACAATTCTCATAACTTTGATCCTCCTTCTCCTTTCCATAATTTCATTTTTCCCTCTTAAAAAGGAACTTATGCCAAGATCGAGGACATCCTTCTTTAGAATTGAGCTTAAAACTCCAATGGATTTTTCCCTTTCCGATACATATCAGATTGTCTCAAAATTAGAAGAGGAAATAAGAAAAGACAAGGATCTCGATTATTTGTTCTCCCAGACAGGAGTTATAGGAGAAGCCCTATTAACTCAGAAGGAAGTTGCCTTTAACACCTCAACAATTATTGGAAAGGTTAAGAGCTGGAGGAAACTTCAGGGTTTTTTGGAGAGAACAAGAAAAAAGGTGAGCAATTTCCCAGTCACAGCTTCAGTAAAGGAGGAGGAGACAACCCTTGCCACTTTTTTAACCTTTGAGGGTAGAGGTGTTGAACTAAAACTCTTTGGTGAAGACCTTGATAGGATGAAATCTTTTGCAGAAGAGGCTATTAGAAGGATCAGTCAAATAGAGGGGATTGCTGATCTAAGGACAAACATTGGAGAGGGGAAGCCTGAACTTCTTGTAAGAATAAGAAAGGAAGCCCTTGAGAAGTTCAATTTAACTCCCAATGAGCTTGGAGAGTTTATTGTAAATGCAGTTAGGGGTAAGAGTGCATCCCAGTTTAAAGAATTTGATAAAAGAATTGATATTTCGGTTAGGTTTGAGGAGAGGGAAAGGGCTGAAAAACTCCTTTCTCAGGTTGGTTATTTTAATGGGAATTTGATTCCATTAAGGGAGCTTATTTATCTTGATGAGGGTAGAGGTCCATCAGAGATAAGAAGAGAGAATCAGAAAAGGGTAATCTTGATTCAGGGAAATTTAGTTGGGAAAAAATTGTCTGATGTTGTCCCAGAGATAACAAAAAGGGTTAAGGATATTGTTCTTCCTGAAAATTACAGGTTTGAAGTTGGAGGTGAGGAGGAAGAGGTAAAGGAATCTTTTAGGAGTTTGAGATTTGCCTTTCTCCTTGCAGCTCTTCTCGTATTTATGATTTTAGCATCCCAGTTTGAATCCCTTGTTCATCCCTTCATAGTAATTCTCACAATTCCAATGGGGCTTATGGGTGTTATTTGGGCTCTACTTCTAACAAATCAGAGCATAAATGTAATATCCATAATTGGGACAATAGTTGTCAGTGGTGTGGTTGTGAATGACGCAATTGTTAAAGTTGACTATATGAATTTTTGCAGGAAGAATGGGATGAAAGTAAGAGAGGCAATAATGAAAGCCTCAGAGGAAAAGGTCAGGCCTGTTATTATGAACACAATTACAGATGTTTTCGGCGTCCTTCCAACAGCAATTTTTGTTGGAGAAGGGACAGAGCTTCAACAACCCCTTGCTATAGCCTTTGCAGGAGGATTAATAGTTGCAACAATTTTGACGATTTTCTTAATTCCTGTTATTTACGAGATGATTGAGGGGAGGAAGGAAAATGAAGGTATTCATTGAACATCCGATCCCAACCCTCATGTTATTTCTTGCCCTTTTAATTCTCGGGATCTACTCCCTTCTCCATATCCCCCTTGAGCTTTCTCCAAAGGAAGAGTATCCAAGAATAAGTGTTGATACCCAATGGCCCGGTGCATCTCCTGAGCAGGTTCAAGTTTATCTTACATCACCTCTTGAAGAGCTCTGCTCCTCTGTTAAAGGAGTTAGGAAAATTGAATCCTCCTCATCCATAGGAAACTCTTCAATCACAATTGAATTCAATGAAAAGACAGATATGAACATAGCATCCATAGAGTTGAGAGAAAGGGTTGCATCCTTTGTTGACCAACTTCCTCCTGGAGCATTCCCTCCCCAGATTCGTCCCTACATTCCAAAAGAGTTTCAGACAAAGCCATTCCTATCTCTTACCCTTTCCTCAGACCTTCCCTTGAACAAGCTTAGGGAGATTGCAGACAAAAAAGTAAAGGAGGAGATTCGCTCTGTGAAGGGAGTTTCTGAGGTGAGGGTGACAGGAGGTGCTGAACCTGAGATAAAGATAATTCTGGACAGGGATAAAATCAACTATTACGGAATATCCCCTGGTTCTGTTCTTTCATCTATAATTACTTTAAACAGGTCATATCCTATTGGGAAGATTAAAAAAGGAGAAAAGGAGCTAATTTTCAGAGTTCCAAGTCCAATCTCTAAGATTGAGGACATAGGAGAGACAATCTGTGGTTTTTACGGAAAAATCCCTCTTCGTTTAAAGGAGATTGCCAAAATAGAGATGGGATATGGAGAGGTCCTTTCCATGAGAAGAATAAATGGGGAATCAACAGTTGGTATTGACATTTTGAAAGAGCCAGGAATAAGCACAATGAAAGTCTCATCTTCAGTTAAGCAAGTTATTGAAAGCCTTAAGAAAAAATTGCCATCAAACATTACCCTCAGAATAATAGATGATGAGAGCAAAGAGATAAAGAAGAGATTGAAGAATCTTATAATAATGATGGCTCTTATAACAGGTATTGTTTTTGTCCTACTTTACATTTTTCTCGACTCCTTTATCCCTTCCATTGCAATTCTTTCATCAATCTTCTTTTCCGCCTGCATAACAGTAAACTTTGTATATTTCTCAAAATTTTCCCTGAACCTCCTTACTCTGTCAGGACTTGTTCTTGGATTTGGTATGCTTGTGGATAACTCAGTTGTTGTTTTTGAAAGTATATGGAAGAGATACGAAATTGGAGAGATGGGTAAGGAATCAGTTTGGAAGGCTACGAAGGAAGTCACACTACCAGCCTTTGCATCCACTCTAACAACAATTATTGTCTTTATGTCTTTCCCCTTCTTTCAAGGAAGGCTTAGAATTTACTATCTCCCCCTTGCCTTTGTAATTGCCTTCTCCCTTCTCTCCTCTTACCTTGTAGCATTTACTTTAATCCCCTCCCTTTCCTCAAGAATTATAAAAGAAAAAAGGGTAGAGAGGAAATACAGGTTTGGGTTCTACAAAAAAATGGTTGGATTTTTTATCAAATACCCATTGATAATAATTCTGCTCCTCTCAGCTCTATTTTATTTTTCCTATAAAATTTTCAGGAAAGAGGTATCCTTTGGTTCCTTCTTCTCCTGGTATTATAAAGAAAGATTGGCAGTATGGATTTCAACTCCTCCAGGAACACCTATTGAAAGAACTGATGAGATAATAAGAGAGTTTGAAGAAAGAGCTCTTTCAAAGGATTATCCAAAGGAGGTAAACACTTATGTATATCCTGATAATGCTTATATGATCATAACATTCCCAAAAAACATTGAGCTCTCCCCAGCTCCTTACATGCTAAAAGAGGAGCTTATAAATTTAGCCACAAATTTTGCAGGGATAGGAGTGGGAGTTAGTGGATTCGATCCCCAGGGATACTACAGTAGTCCCTATATTGGCTCCATGTATCCCTATCGAATAAAATTTCTCGGTTACAATTTTAACAAATTGAAGGAGATAACATCCAATGTTGAGAGAACCCTTCTGAAGAATCCAAGAATTAAGGAGGTAAAGACTGTCTCCTCGAAATGGTACTGGGGTGGTCAGGATTATTATGAGTTTGATCTAAAAATTGAAAGGGAAAAACTCGGTATTTATGGCGTAACTGTTGAAGAGATTCTTCCCCACATCTATTCCAACATAAAGGGTAGAGTTACAAGAGCATATTTGAGAATTGAGGGGAGGGAATGGCCCCTAAGTTTGAAAATAAAAGGAGCTGAGGATACAGAGATAGAAAAATTAAAAGAAGTCTTAGTTAAATCAACAAAAGGAGAGTTCATAAGATTGGGAGAGATAATATCAATTTCTGAAACCCCTATTCCCGGAAGCATCGACAGGGAAGACCAGCAATTTCAGAGGACTGTTATGTGGGATTATCTCGGTCCTTACAAAGCCGGAGAAAGATACAAGGATGCCCTTTACAAAAGTCTTATTCTTCCACCCGGCTATTCTGCAAAGGTTGACGAGCCATGGAGATTGACTTCTGAAGAGGAAAGAAAACTTGGTTTAGCTCTCTTCATCTCCCTCTGTTTTATATTTATGATTTTATGTGCTGTCTATGAAGATTTTATCCAGCCTTTTGTTGTAATGCTTTCTGTTCCCCTTGCTCTAATAGGTGTGTTTATTGCCTTTATAATCTCTAAATACCCCTTTGACTCTTCAGCATACATAGGTGTTATCCTGATGAGTGGAGTTGTTGTAAACAATGCAATTCTAATGGTGAATCAAATTAATTTAAAAAGGAAAGAGGGAATGAAGATTTTTGATGCTATAAAAGAGGGAGCAGGAGAAAGACTTAGACCAATCCTTATAACTTCTACAACAACAATTTTTGGAATGCTCCCCTTTGTTCTTATTCAAACGGAAAGGGGGAGGGACATATGGTCAACCCTTGCCCTTTCATCAGTTGGAGGTCTCACAAGTTCAACAATCTTCATCCTCATCGCAACCCCAGTCTTTTACTTAATTGGTGAGAGGTTTAAAGTTTGGATTTTGAAAGTTTTGAAAGAGGGATTTTAGTGAGAATAAAGAGTTGCATTTTATCCAGATTAAAAACAGAAATATATTATTTAGAGAAGGGAAGGAACAAAGACGGACATAATAAATCGGACTTTTTCCTTCTACCCTGTCATCTAAACTGCTCTGAATGTCTTAAAAAATTTATTAATCTATTCAAAGAAGGAAAAAGACCATTGGGGATTGTAAGACCTTTAGCAGTTAAAGAGGACTCTGAGATGAACGAGTATTCTTTGGTTACAATCTTAAAAAACCCTCAATCCTCCAATCTGGAAGAGTTTTTTGAAAATACTCAGATTACCCTCCATCCATCAAAAATAATCCATAAGATCGTCCAAGTTAAAAGGCTCGTCATAGAAAATCCCTCTGAAAATCATAATCTTAAAAACCTTGCATCTAAAGTCAATCTAAATCCATCATATCTTTCCTTCAAATTCCGTGAAATTACTGGAACCACTCTTGAATCCTTTATTCAAAGAATAAGAATCTGCTCTTCTCTTCAGCATGTTTTATTTGAAGACAAGTATATAAAATGGATTGCAAGAGATTTGGGTTGGAAGTCTGTTCCAACTTTCACAAACACCTTTAAAAAGTTCTTTGGAATCACTCCATCAAAGCTGAGGAAGAAACTCAGTAAAAATCCAAAATAAAAATAATAAATCCAAAATAAAAATAATTTTTTGACTTGACATATTTTTTGAAAATAATTTAAATTATTTTGAGAGGTTTTAGATGAACTTTTTGAAAAGGAATTGGCTTTATCTTTTAATAGGAATTTTACTTTTCCTCAATTTGGTTTTGGGAATTTACAATTTCGCCTCAATAAGAAGTGAAAAGGTCAAAAGTTATAAGGAAAAGCTTCCTCCTTTTTCTACTTCTCCGGAGGAATCTTTTTATAATTTTCCTGCTCCAGACTTCGCTAAAGATTCAGTAGATGGAAAAAAGATAAGACTTTCCAGTCTAAAAGGGAATGTAATAATTCTAAGATTCTGCAGATTCTATCTTGAGGAGTTTCCTTATCTTCTCTTTTTAGAACACTTAGCAAAAAGATTCAAAGAATATGGAGTATCTCTTATTTTCGTAAACTCTCTTGGTAGGCACTATAAAGAATCAGTAGAAAAGTTTGTTCATTTAGATTCTCCTGTTATAGAGGATGACGGCTCGATCTCTTCTTCCTTCAAAGCAAACCCCTATGAGACAGTAATAATAGGAAGGGATTTTAAGATAAAGTTTAAATATGGGATGTTCGATAGAAGAACAATTTATAATCAATTTATAAGATTTGCTTTTGAGGATAAATCCCCTCCAGCTCTAAAGGATGATGAAATTGAGCAATTGATAAAGTCTCTTCCTTTCAGGGATGTGAGGAGCGGGAAGTTAGATAGAGTTGGAGATTTGGCAAAAGGGAAGAGCACAGTTCTGAATTTATTCATCTCGACCTGTATGGGTTGTCCTGAGGGAAGGAGGATTTCTCTTTTAAAGGAGGTAGGGAAGCTATTAGGCTCAAAGGGGAAACTTCTCATTCTATTTGGAAAGGGGAATGGCTCAGAAATGATAAGGGATTGGGCTGAAAGGATGGAGCTTGATAAGTCGATTTTGATCGGAGTTATTGAAGGGTCTGGTTTTGATGATAACTATTTCAAGATATTCCGCTTTGATATTGATCCGAGGATATTTATATTTGACAGGGAAGGGAAGATTGTTTATTCTGAGGAAGAAGGGGATGAAAGATTTATGAGCCCTGAGTTTTTGATGGAGAGGATGAGATGAGGGGTTTTATCAACTGGTATTTTGGAGATTTTGAAATGAAAAATTTCATAGTTTTTATTTCAATTTTATCTTTTATTTTTCT
>CAZFCI010000149.1:0-10012 GCA_964517525.1 uncultured Clostridia bacterium
TCTCCTCCCTTTAATGGAGCTCTTGTTAAGTGAACAATTAGAAGAAAAATAAAAATAGAAATCCTAAAGAATTTCATTCCTGGTAAAATCTCATCCTCCTCCTCTTTCATCTCTATAATCTTACCATCTGCTGGGGAAAGAAGAACATTTTCTTTGTAAGGGCTTTTTCTTAAAGGATCTCGAAAGAAAAAAGCCATAAATAGAAAAACTATCAAAAAAAGAATTGCTAAAGGCTTTAGGGGAAAAATAAAAGATATTATTGACAAAATCAAAGGAATTGTAATAAACGGAATCCCTTCCTTAGCTATTGGCATTTTTCTCCATTCCCATTTTGAATTTGTTAACAAATACCTGCATTTTATCCTTCAGTCCTAATTTTTCTTTTTTTAGTTTTTTCTCTTCCATTTTCTCCTCTTCGGTCAAATATGGCTTCGACTGGAGTTTTTTTAGTTTTTCTTCGCACTGTTGGTGGAGTTCATAAAGCTTTCTGAACTCTTCGTTCTTTTCGATCAGCATCTTCCTTATTTCTTCTTCCTTCAAATTTATCATCTAAACCTCCTTAATAATCTTACTAAATTTTTAATTTTCAAGGAAGCAAATCATATCTCAGGAACAA
Organism: uncultured Clostridia bacterium; assembly: GCA_964517525.1. Classification (GTDB taxonomy): domain Bacteria; phylum Acidobacteriota; class Aminicenantia; order JBFLYD01; family JBBIMS01; genus JBBIMS01. Next base: position 617 of record CAZFCI010000149.1, read on the forward strand.
GAAGGGCTTCGGAAGCTCTAACAGCCCTTTTGTGAGCCCATTCCCTTATCTTCTTTATTTGCTCATACATTGTTGTAGAAAGGGGAACACTCCTTGAGAATATCTTGAAAAGGTCGTCTTCGCAAAGGGGTCTACCTTCATTGAAGGCTTCATACATTGCTGAAATGATTGCCTGTTCAATTTCAGCGCCTGACCATCCTTTTGTAATCTTTGCAAGCTGGGTTATATTGAAATCATCAGGATTAACATTTCTTTTTAAAAGATGTATTCTGAATATCTCCTCTCTTTCCTTTTCTATAGGAAGATCAACAAAAAATATCTGGTCAAATCTTCCCCTTCTCAACATTTCTGCTGGTAGAAGATCAATTCTATTTGCTGTTGCAGCAACAAAAACTGGAGAAGTATGCTCTTGCATCCATGTGAGAAAATAACCAAGAATTCTTCCTGTTGCACCCTCTGATACTTTGTCATTAATCCCACTTTCGATCTCATCAATCCAGAGAACAGCTGGAGCAAGGGAATCCATCGTCTTCAAAGCCCTTGCAAATGCTTCCTCAGGAGGTCCTGCAATTCCTGAATAGACAAGATTCATATCAAGCCTGAAAAGAGGAAGAGACCAGAGAGAGGCTACAGCCTTCACAGATATACTCTTTCCGCAACCGCTAACACCCATGACTAAGAGCCCTTTTGGCTGATCAAGTCCAAACTTACGAGCTTCTGGCGTGAAAGCCTTCTGCCTTTTCCTTAGCCAATCCTTCAGATTATCAAGACCTCCTATCTCATCAATGCTCAATTTCTCATGAACATACTCAAGGACAAACTCCTTTAAAATTATTTGCTTCTTTTCAAGATGTAGCTCTTCTACAACATCAGACGAAATCGTATTTTTACCCTGGAAAGATTTGATCAAAGCTCTATATGCCTCGTCAAAAGTTAAACCCTGCAAAGCAAGAATAATACTTTTCTTGTCATCTTCAGTAAGACTTATTCTTACATTTTTTGCTCCAAAACTTGACAATACCTGATTTAAAAGGGAACCCAACTCCTCAAAACTGGGCAATGGAAAATCTATTATTTCAATCTCCTTTTTTAACTCCTGGGGAAGAAAAGCAAAGGGTGAGATGAGAAATATAAATTTAAGGGTGTTTTTCAATGCTTGATAAGCATCTCTCAATGCCCTTGAAACATCGGGTCTCTGATTTATAAAAGGGTGAAGGTCTCTCAAAAGAAAAACTGCAGGTTTGTCGTAGGAGATTATAAATTCAATTGCCTTTAAGGGGTCATTTGTATTCTCAACCTTCTCATCTTTTTTCCTCATCCCCGAAGATACACTCCAGACAAAAAACTCTCTGTTAGGGATATAGGCGGCAGTAATTGACTCCAGTAATTTTTCAACCCTTCCTTCTTCCCAGGATGTGATGTAAATTATTGGATATTTGGCAACAATACAATTTTTAATAGCCTGTATTCCATCCATCTTCCTCTCCAAAATTAAATTTTACTTTTTTAAGAGCACTTTTTCAATGTTAAATTTTTAACCATAATACATCCAAAAAATTGGATATACAAAATTTTGAATTCGGAAAATTGAACATTATTCAAAAATTTGTATACAAAATTTTGAACATTGTTGCCCCCGAATTTAAATTCGTTTACAGATAAGGGATTGTAAGGCAGAAAAAAAATTGAAAATGGCATGAAATTTGAAGAGAATAAATCGGAGGTTAATGGATGGGTGATTTAACCAAAAGGTATTGGCTAATCTTAGGGGTCTTTGGGTTATTCCTTTTAGGGATTTCTCTGGTCGGTCTCTCCCAGAAGGATGGGAGTATCCCCAGAATCCCTCCAAAGGAGAGGAACTTTGATGCTGACAGGGATGGGATTTTTGACAATCTCCAGTCCCAGCTTGCTACTGCTCAGGCTGAAGATGAGTTCGACATAATAGTCCTCTTCAAAGATGATTTTCCTGGACTCGATCACAAAAAATTACCCCACGATCTTAAGAAAAGCTTAGGAGATTTCAAGATCAAGCACATTTATGACAATATCAAAGCCTTTGCAGGAAGCATGAAAAAGGTTCAGATTGAGGATCTTAAAAATCTTCCCTTTGTAAAGCAGGTTGAGCCTGACCTTGAAGTAACGGCTTTCATGAGCACTGCTTCCAATTATTATGGAGCAACAAAAGCAAGAACTGATTTCGGAGTAACAGGGAACATGGATGGCTCTGAAACAACATATTCAAAAAATGATGTGGTAGTTGCTGTTATTGACACTGGAATTTACAATGGCCATGTTGACCTCGATGGAGGGAAGGTTATAGCATGGAAGGATTATGTTAATGGAAGAACATCTCCTTATGATGACAATGGTCATGGAACCCATGTATCAGGGATAATTGCTGGAACTGGAGAAGGGAACTCAGCCTACAGAGGAGTTGCTCCTGGTGCTGCATTAATTGGACTTAAAGTTCTCAATGCCTCAGGTTCAGGAACAACTTCCAACATAATCGCTGCTGTGGACTGGTGCATTACAAATAAAAGTACCTACAATATCAGAGTAATAAATATGAGTCTTGGCTCCTCAGGAAGCTCTGACGGGACTGACACCCTTTCTCAGGCTGTTAACAATGCCTACAATAACGGAATTGTCCCAGTTGTAGCAGCAGGAAACTCAGGACCGAAAAAATATACAATCGGCTCACCTGCTGCAGCTGCAAATGCAATAACTGTTGGCTCAATGGCAGATCCTGGAGAGAAAGGATTCTTTATTTCCTCCTTCTCCAGTAGAGGACCGACTGCAGATGGAAGAATAAAACCAGACCTTGTCTCACCAGGTCATAACATTACCTCCTGCGGAACAAGCTCTTCCACATCCTATGTGACAATGAGTGGAACATCAATGGCTACTCCATTTACAGCAGGTATTGTTGCCCTCATGATTGATGCCAGTCCATCTATAAGCCCCTCCTCAGTAAAAAGTATCCTAAAGAGTACAACTATTGACTGGGGTCCATCAGGAGCAGACATTGATTTTGGCTCTGGGAGACTTCAAGGTTATGAGGCAGTAAAACAGGCAGGAGGCTTCTCAGGAACAGGTCCAACAGTTCCTCTTCACTACTATGCTTCAGGCTCTCTATCTGGAACAGGAGCTTACAAAGACCACTCTCTCAGTGTTACTTCAACAACATTCCCAATTGCTGTGACATTGATTATGCCCAACTGGTCTTCAAGCACAAATCCTGATTTTGACCTTTATCTATACAATCCATCTGGAACTCTTGTTGCAAAATCTGAAGGTTCCACAAGACAGGAAACAGTTACTTACACTCCCACATCAACTGGAACCTACAAGATAAGAGTAAAATCTTATACTGGCTCTGGTTCTTACTTCATTGATATAAGCGCCAATAAGTAAAGCAAAAATTATGAGGGAGAGGATCCTTTTCCTCTCCCTCTTTTTTTATAAATTCAAGTTTTTAAATATTTTCCTTTCTCAATTTTCTCAACTTTTCAAGATATATTTTCCTCACTTTCAAAAAGAAATCAGCATATTCTTCCTTCCTCATATCAAGATAAGTCCAATCTAAGTATTTTATTGAATTTTTTTCGAAAAGAAACTCAAGGTGAGCGTATATTCCGTCCCTGAGAGGAATTCTGTGGGAATAATTCTTTGTTGTTGCCATTATAAGGGAGGTTGAGGTTAGAATGCCTGGGTCAATGTTTACAACTCTTCCAGGGAACCCCTCCTCTTTTCTTATTTTTTCTTCAATTTCATTGGTTCTTATTTTTATGGATGGGAGTTCCTCCGGATTCACTAAATTTTCGAAGCTGAAAAACTTTCTTTTCAAATTCTCTCCCATCTCTTTGTTATAATACTCAGTAACATCAAATTTGAAAGAATTACTTTCCATGTCTATTTTTCCAAAAATAGATTCCAATTCAGAGATAGCTCTTTTTAAAAAGTCCTCCTCTCTATAAATTATTCCAATCAATAGGTTTACCTCTTCAAATTTCTTTGGAACACCCATCACAAATATTTTATTCTTGCCTAATAAGAATATCAAATTCTGTCTACTTTTTTGTAACTTTTTTATTTTCTCTATACAAAAATTGCTGAGCTTGACATAAATCAATATTTCCTTTAAATTTAATTCTATGCGGGCATAACTCAGTGGTAGAGTGTCAGCTTCCCAAGCTGAAAGTCGCGGGTTCGAATCCCGTTGCCCGCTCCAGATTTTTTTATAAAAACAGTGCCAGAATTTTATATAATAATAGAAGAGATTCCAAATTCTGCCTCGTTGAATATGGCAATAGACGAGGCTCTATTTAAATATGTCCTGAAGAAAAAAGGAGATTCAGTACTTAGATTTTATCGATGGGAGAAGCCAACCCTATCGATTGGTTATCATCAGAGGGTAAAGGAGGTTGCAAACTTGGAATACCTTAATAAAATGGGAATTGAGCTTGTAAGAAGAATAACTGGAGGGAAAGCGGTTCTCCATGACCACGAAATTACCTATTCTTTTTCCTCATCAAACCCTCTTTTTATAGAAAATAAAGGCGTTCTTGAATCTTTTTTTATGATTTCATCTGCTCTTATTGAAGGACTTAAGATTCTCGGAATATCAGCCTATCTTTCATCCCGAAAATATGAAACTCTTTATAAATCAAATCTTCCATGTTTTTCCTATCCAACAGGAAATGAGATTATTGTGAATGGAAGAAAATTGGTTGGCTCAGCTCAGAAAAGAACTAAGGATGCTCTCCTCCAGCACGGTTCAATCCCAATTAGCATAGATATTGAAAAACTTGCTATGGCAACTTTATCATCCATTAAAAATTTAAATGGAAATATAATTACTCTAAAGGAACTTACTGAAGAAACTGATTTTAGCAAAATCGCTCTCTCTTTGAAGGAAGGTTTCTCAAGATATTTCAACTGCAATTTCGAGCCTTTTGATCTAAATGAGATTAAAGAAGATGTGGAAAGAATAAGAATGCAAAAATATTCTAATCCTTCATGGAATTTTGACAATAAATGAAAGGAGAAAGCATGAGAAGTATAAATGAAGAGGAAATCAACAGTTTAATTCAAAAAGATATTCCTGTTTTGATCGAGTTTGGAGCAGATTGGTGCGGTCCTTGCAAAAAGATGAAACCAATTCTTGAGGATTTAGAAAGGGAGCTGGAAGGTAAAGCTGAGGTTTACTTTCTCGACATAGGAAAATCCCAGAACAAAGCTTTAGAATATCAAGTTCTAAGCATCCCACAGGTTTTAATCTTTAAAAAAGGTAATCTTTTGGAAAGAGTCTTTGGTGAACAAAAGAAGGAAACCATGAAAAAAATTGTTGAAAAGTATTTTCCTTAGCTCCTTTTAATATTAGTAAGTCACTTTCTCAAGGCATAGCCCACAGGGATTAGCAGAAGAAAAAGTGATATCTACATCATTTTTCTCAAGCAGTAACTTGACAACATCAGGTTCAAATTTCCCTTTTCCTATTTCAATCAGCAAACCAACCATTTTCCTAACCTGATATCTTAAGAAACCGCTCCCTTCGAAAATAAATCTAATTTCATCATTTTCCTCTTCTATCTCTGCTCGATAAATAGTTCTAATAGTTGTGGGGGAAGATGAGGAAGAGGTGAAATTTTTGAAATCATGTTTTCCTACAAAGAACTTTATTGCCTCTTTCATTCTTTCTACATCAAGTTTATAAGGAATATGGTAAACCCATCTCCATAAAAAAGGAGAAACAACAAGTCCAGTGTAAATCCTATAAACATAGGTTTTGGCTTTTGCATGATAGCGAGCATTGAACTCATCATCAACCTCTTCAACACTTACAACTCTTATATCCTTTGGAAGGAGAGAATTCATTGCCCTTAGAAGAGAAAGGGGAGCTATTTTAAGCTCCATTTTGAAGCTTGCTACTTGACCCTTTGCATGAACACCTGAATCTGTTCTGCCCGCACCAATTACCTTTACATTTTCGTAAGAGATGATTCTTAAAGCCTTTTCCAGTTCACCCTGAATAGTTCTCTGATTCGGCTGATACTGCCATCCTTTATAGTCTGTTCCATCATACTGAACAACTATTTTATAGTTGGGCATAAATTTAAGTAAAGGCTAAGGATTAAATCTTCTCTAGTGCCTGCTCCATATCCTTAATAAGATCTTCGGTGTTTTCAATTCCAACAGAGATTCTAACAAGACCCTCAGAAAGTCCAAAAGCTTTTAACTCCTCCTTACTGTACTGTCTGTGGGTTGAAGATGCTGGATGGGTAATCAAGGTTCCTACATCTCCCAGACTTACTGCAAGAATCATTACCCTGAGTTGATCCATTAACTTTTCTCCAGCTTCTCTTCCTCCTTTTAGCTCAAAGGAAAGCATTCCACCAAAGTCCCTCATTTGTTTTTTGGCAATATCATGCCCCTTATGGGATGGAAGCCCTGGATAATATACCTTCTCAACTTTCTTATGGGAATTTAAAAACTCAGCAAGAGCCTTAGCATTTGCACAGTGTCTTTCCACTCTCACTGCAAGAGTTTTCAAACCTCTTATCATAAGCCATGCTCCAAAGGGGTCTATAACTCCACCAAGCTCTCGTAAAACTTCTTTTTTTGCCTTCTCTATGAACTCTTTGGAACCAACAAGAATTCCACCTACAGTATCTGCATGACCATTTATGTATTTTGTTGCAGAATGAAGAACAATGTCAGCACCAAGGGATAGGGGATTCTGGAGATAGGATGTGGCAAATGTGTTATCAACAGCCAAAGGGATTCCATGCTTTTTAGCTACTTTTGCACATTCTGCAATGTCAACAATCATCAATGTTGGATTTGCTGGGGTTTCAATGTAAATCAACTTTGTCCTCTCATCAATCATCTTTTCAATATTCTCATGAACAGGTTCTTCAGCAAATCTGGCTTCAATACCAACTCTTGGAGCAAAACCCTTAAAAAAGCTGTAGGAGCCACCGTAAAGAATTGGTTGTGTAACAATGTTATCTCCTGTTTTTGCAAGGGTAAAGACAAGGGTTGATAGAGCTGCCATTCCAGAAGAGGTTATTAGTGCGCTTTGCCCTCCCTCAAGGAGGGCCATCATTTCCTCCAAATACTCTATTGTCGGATTTCCCCATCTTGTGTAGACATAACCTGGCTTTCTTTCGTCAAAGACTTCAAGGGCATCTCGAGTGCTTCCAAAAGCGAAAGTTGAACTCTGATAAATTGGAAAAGAGACAGCTCCTGCAAGAGGGTCTCTTCTCCCAGAACCATGGACACAAAGAGTGTCCTTCTTGAGGCTTTTTAAAATTTCTTCTTTCATGAGTCCTCCTTAAAATTTATTCGATTTTAAAAATGAAATTGCCTTCTTTACAGCATTTTCAGCATTATCAGCCTTTTCTACTCCCTCGATTTCCCATGTTTCTATCCCTATAACTTTTTTACCAAAAATATTGGCGTAGGAAATTTCAGAAAGGGTTCCATACTTCCCATCAATTGCTATGATAACATCTGAATTTAAAACAACAATCATATTCCTTGCATAGAAAATTCCCGTAGGAATTGGAATATCTACATATGGGTTAGCATCATCAGCATCTATTCCTGGAAGTATTCCTATTACAATCCCACCATTTTCCTTTGCTCCCTTTGAGACTGCTTCCATCACTCCCCCAAGACCTCCGCAAACAAGGATACAGTCATTCTTCGCTATTTCCCTTCCCACCTCATAAGCAAGCTTGTATATTCTGCTATTTACCTCACTACCTCCTATAACACCAATCCTTATCTTTCCTCTTAGATTCATATCACCCTTTTTATCTTAATTATTCTTTTCTTCCAGAATCTGTCCAGGAACTCCTTTCTCACTCCAGTTGAGGAAGCATGAATGAAAGTCTCATTTCCGGTGTAAATACCAACATGTAATCCCTCCTTTTCAATCCTAAAAAATATTAAATCTCCTTTCTCTGCTCTTCGCAGAGAGACTCTTTTACCTGTCTTAATTAGATTTTCTGTTGACCTTGGAAGAAGAATGCCTTCTTTTGAAAAAACATAATAAACAAATCCACTACAGTCAAAACCTGAAATATCTGCTCCGCCAAATCTATATGGAATCCCGATGAGCCTTTCTGCCCTTAATACAACACTCTCCCTTAAAGACACCCCCCTTCTTGGAATTGAAACACAGGAAGAGAGGAGGAAAAAGGGGATGGTCAAATAGATAATTTCTTTTTCATATAGCATTGAGAGAATTTTTATATCATAGACACTTACACAATTCAACTGAATTCAGTAAAACGATAATCTTACTCATTAACTTAAACAATAATAGTAAAATCAAAAGATTTCAAGCTATTCTCTTTGTTCTTTTTTTATCTTCATACATTTTCTGGTCTGCTTCAGAAAGGATTGATTCCAGTTGCCTCGACTGTTCAGGATCCCATAGAGAACACCCTATTGAAAGAGAAACTGGAAAAGACAAGTCTTTAAAAGTCTTTTTGCCAAAATTCTTCTTTATTCTATCCCTTACCATTTCAGGATCACCCTCCAATTCTGTAAGAATTATCAAAAATTCATCTCCTCCATACCTGACAACGACATCAGACTGTCTTACACTACTCTGCAAGAAATCTGCTACTTCCTTTAGAACCTTATCTCCAACAACATGACCATAGGTATCATTTATCTCTTTAAAATCGTTTATATCTACAAGGAGAAATCCAATTTTCCTCTTATACCTTTCAGATCTTTTTATCTCCTTTGAAATAAATTCATTCATAAATCTTCTGTTAAAAACACCTGTTAAGGGGTCTTTTATAGCTTCTTTATATAGAACTTCTTCAGCCAATTTTCTCTCTGTAATGTCTTGGAATGCTTTGTATATCCTCGAATTTCCCTCTTCATCTCTCACCATATAACCATAATCTCTAATCCATTTGGGTTTTCCATCTTTTGTGATTATTCTATATTCGCAAGCGGATGCTTTCCCATCCATAATATTCTTATTATGCTCTTCATATATCTTCAAATCATCAGGAACAATTATCCCCTTCATACATTCTCTATTTTTAAGCTCCTCAGGGGCATAGCCTGTTATCCTTTCCACCTGTCCTGCTATCCATTCATAATCAAGTGTTCCATCAGGTTTTAAAAATATAGAAACTGCAATATCAGAGATGAGATGGGATATAATTTTGTATCTTTCCTCACTTTTCTTCAGTGCCAATTCATCCTTTTTCTGCTTTGTTATATCAATCTTTACCGCAACAAATCGTATTATTCTACCTTTAGAATCAATTACTGGAGATATGTAAGCTGATTCAATATAAATTTCTCCATTTTTCTTTCTATTTATAAATTCACCCCGCCAATTCTTTCCACTAAGTATAGTGT
>CAZFCI010000150.1:0-3907 GCA_964517525.1 uncultured Clostridia bacterium
TTTAATTTTTCAAGATTTTCTTCCTTTAGTCAACTCCTTGATTTATTTTACATTGGAAATGATTTATAATTTTTTATTAAAACAATGGAAGAGAAGCTGGAATCGATAAAGGATCTTCCTCCAATAGAGAAACTTTTGAAAATAATGGAGATACTAAGGGGACCTGAGGGATGTCCCTGGGATAGGGAGCAGACAGAAGAAACTCTTACTGAATTTATAATAGAGGAGGCTTGGGAGCTTGTTGATGCAATAAAAAAAGGATCCCTTGAAGATATAAAATCCGAGCTTGGAGATTTTCTTCTTCAGGTTGTTTTTATTTCCCAGATAAAAAAAGAGAAAGGGGAGTTCAGCTTTTACGATGTTGTTGAAGGAATAATCAAAAAATTAATTGAAAGGCATCCCCATGTTTTCGGTGAGAAGAGACTGAACTCCTCAATGGAGGTTCTTGAAAATTGGGAGAACTTCAAAAAGGGAAAAAGAGAAGGTTTACTTTCAGAAATCCCTGAAAATCTTCCTTCCCTCCTTTCTGCTCACAAAATAACAACAGTTGTCTCGAGAGTTGGCTTTGACTTTGACTCAGCAAATTCAGCTTTTTCAAAGATTGAAGAGGAAGTTTCAGAACTTAAATCAGCTCTTGAAAAGAGGGAAAGAGAAAAACTTGAGAATGAAATTGGGGACCTTTTATTTTCAATTGTAAATTTTTCCCGTCTTTTAGGTATAAATCCTGAGATGGCTTTGAAGAAAACCAACGATAAATTTAAAAGGAGATTTGAATACATTGAAAGAAGATTGAAGGAGGAGGGGAGAAGTTTAAAAGAATCAAGCCTTTCTGAAATGGATAGGCTTTGGGAGGAATCAAAGGAGATTGAGAATGAATAGAGATTTTGAACTTATAAAGAAATGGCAGGGTGAAAATGTTTATCTCAGATTCTTTGTGGTAGCTGTTGTCCTTGCCTTGTTGCCATTGCTCAAGAAAGTCAATTACATTGGAATAATTGCTGGAGTTTTAATCCTTATCATCTATAATACTTGCATTTTAATTTCCATCAAGAGGAACAAATTCAAAAATTGGATGAACCATTTTCTCCTTTTTATGGACATGCTGGTTATGAGCATTGGAGTTTACTCTACAGGAGGAATTGAAAGCCCTCTCTACCATCTCTACTATATATCCTTCCTTGACTCCATTATACTCCTCAAACCCCGACAGGTTTTTTCAACCCTTGGTGGGGTTATTTCCTTATATTCAATTTCCTGTATCAAAGATCTTATCCAACCCACATCCTGGAATGTATTTGCAACAAGGCTAATCTTTTTCTTTATAATTGCAATGGTTAGTTTTGTCTCTTCATCCCTTGGAGAGAAAAAGATAAAAGTGAGGGAGAAGACAATTGAAAGAGAGGAAAGATTATCTTCTCGTCTAAAATTATTGTGGGATGTAGTTTCTCAGCTTATGCCAATTGAGGAAACTGAGAAATTATTTGAAAAAATAACAGAACTTGTTCATAAATCCCTTGGATACCCTTATGTTTCTGTAATGATTTACGAAGAAGAAAGGGATGGCCTTGTATTCAAGGGAGGCTCTGGAGAATGGAAAGGGTTAACACCTCCTGACTTTGTCCAGAAAGTTTCAGATGGACTTATTGGTAAATGTTTCAGAGAAGGAAGGACAATTATTGTAAATGATGTCTCAAAGGATCCTGATTATATTGCTCCTTATCTGAGCCAGACAAAGTCAGAAATTGATGTTCCAATAAGAACCGAGACAGAGGTTATTGGCGTTCTAAACATTCAGAGCGATAAATTGAATGAATTCGATGAGGAAGATGTTATTCTTCTTGAAATTCTCGGGGACATCCTTGGGATAATAATTGAGAATGCATCTTTATACAGGGAGTTAAAATCTGCTTACAAAGAGCTAACAGAAGCCCAAGAGAAGATAATACTTGCAGAGAAACTCCAGCTAATTGATGAGATTTCAGAGGAAGTTGCCCATAATTTCCAGAATATCTTTTCAGTAATTGAAGGAAGATTGGAATTCCTCTTTTTCAAAAACCCTCCTGATGAGATTAAAAAAGATATGGAGGAGATAAAAAAGGCTGTTGATTCAGGAGTCAAAATTGTAGAGAATTTTTACAGGAGCATTGAGGAGAGCAAGGAGGTTTTCAAAAAGTTAGAAAGTTCTGAAATTGTTGAGGAAGCTTTAAAGTCTTGTGAGAATTATTTAAAAAGTAGATCTTCCATTGATAATGTTAGCATTGAAAAGATTTACAATCACAAAAAGTTGATTTACGGGAATAAGGAGCTTCTTACACAGGCTTTATTTAATGTTATTCTCAACTCCTTTGAGGCAATGAAGGAAAGAGGAATTATCAAAATTGAGACGAGGGATTTTGAAAATTTTGTAGAGATAAGGATAAAGGATACAGGAGTTGGAATGGGAGAGGATACAAAGAAAAGAATTTTTCAGCCTTTCTTCTCAACAAAAAAGCAGAAGAAGGAATTTTTCGGTCTATACAACACTTACAGGATAGTATCGTTTCATAAAGGTGAACTTGATGTAATATCAAAGAAGGGAAGAGGGACAACTGTCATAATGAGAATACCCTCAGCTACTCCGTCTTAGCAAAATTTGACAATGTTTGAAATAGAAAATAGAATAATTTTGGTAATGGTAAGTTTTTCTAAAAATATACTCTCTCCCCCTTGCGGGAGAGGGAGAGGGTGAGGGGTAATGAAGGAAAAATCATCAAATCACCCTCCTCTTTATCCCCTCCCATCAAGGGAGGGGAATGTTAGAAACAACAACTTAGAAAAAACTAAACTATTAATAATTTTGATTTATGAGGAGGTTTTATGATTACTATAGAAGAATTCAAAAAGATCGAACTTGTGGTTGGTGAAGTCATTCAAGCAGAAATGGTTCCCGGAGCTGAAAAATTGCTGAGGCTTGTTGTAGACATAGGAGATGAAAAGAGAAACCTTGTGGCTGGTATTGCTAAGGAGTATCCACCTGAAACCCTGATCGGCAAAAAACTCATAATAGTAAAAAATCTACAACCCGCTGTGATAAGAGGAATTGAATCCAATGGAATGATTCTTGCTGCAGATGTTGGAGGGAAGCCAGTTATACCTTTCTTTGATAGAGATGTTCCCAACGGCTCAATTGTAAGGTGAAGCATAAATTTTTATAATGGGTTATTAAATGAAGAATTGCAATGAAGAATTAGATAAGTTGATTGAAAAAGTGAAAGTCTATCCCGAAGTTATTGCAATATTTATTTTTGGTTCTCATGCTAAAGGATTGGTGAAGCCACTTTCCGATATAGATATAGCAGTTATTTTAAAAGATAGAATTTCTAAGAAAGTAGAAGCAGATATAGGAAGTATGCATTCTGAGAAAATTGATCTTGTGCTCTTTCATCGCCTTCCTCTCAATATACAATTTGAGATTTTCAAATATGGGAAAGAGATTTTCTGCAGAGATAGAGAGGCACTGCTTGAGATAAGAAGAAAGGTACTTAGAGAGTATATTGAGATGTCTGAGATGTACGCAAGAATAAAAAAGAGAATTATGACATGCGAATAGTTGACCTTATTATAAGATTTGAAGCCCATTCAAAGAAAGCAAGTGAAGTAGCAGGGAAGGATATCTCTGATTATTTTGTGTATAATACATTGGCAATGGAATGCCTTCAATCTGTGAATGCCCTGATAGAGATTGGTGAATGGATAGTTACGGATAAAAAACTTGGTTTTCCCTCCACATACAGAGAGATATTCGAGCTTTTATACAACAATAAAATTATTAATAAAAAAATTTTTGAAAGCATAAAAAGGCTAATTTTCCTCAGAAACCTAATTTTCTCATGAGTATCATAGAATTAGCAAAGAAGAACTCATAGAG
>CAZFCI010000151.1:0-3805 GCA_964517525.1 uncultured Clostridia bacterium
ATATAGAGGATCACAGGTAGAAGAAATAAAATTAAAATTTTTCGCATCAATAAAAATTATAAAAAGGAATAATAAATTTGTAAATAGAGAATTATCCTTTCTAAATTTCTCTTATGGGAAGATATATTCGCCAATCATTAAGCTCTTCTATTTTAAAAATTTTATTCTCATACCTTCCCCTTTTCTTCTTTAAATCCCATTGGATTTCATCAATCGGTATTTCCATGGTTTTCTTCCCGCCCATATAGACCAGTAAGAAACCATGCTTCAGGCAAATGCAGGCAGGTTGAATTTGAACTTGAAGGGCATTTCTTGTCTCCACAGAAGCATTGGAAGAGCAAACTATAACATCCTCTTCAATCTTTTTGGGACATCTACCCATAAAACTTAAAAGGGCAAAAATGAAGAGCTGGCTTCCAATCAAAATTAGAAAAATAAGAGTAAAGATAGATTCAGCTCTCTTTATCTTTGGTATAGGTAAATCATCAAAAGCTTTTTCAAGTTTATCTCTAAAATCAGGTGAAACCTTTTTCCCTTCGATTTCAAGATTTTCAAAAAATTTCTTTAGAATCTCCTTGTCTTTCGAGGAAAAGATTGAACCAGTAAGAGTTGTCCAGTAAATCTTTTTGTAATCGCTGAACAAAAATATAAATTCAAACCCATCCTTCCCTTTTTTCTGATAATAAAAAACACCTCTTTCATACAAAGGAAGTTCTGCTTTATAAGGAGCGTTTTTCATCCTTAGCTCAAGCCCTGAGAAAAACTTTTCAAAGTCTGGTGGAGAAGTCCAGTAAAAGCCAAATCTGGACAGGAGAGATTTGTAAGTTTTACCTTTCCATGGAGGATAATTGTAAATCTCTGACTTCCACTCAGGAAAAACCGATTTTATTCCATTTAATTTCTCTTCTCTGTAGTTAGTAGGCTTAAAAAATATGTAGTAAAGAAGAGCGAGGATAAAAATATCTACCAAGAGGAAAATAAAAAATATCTTTTTTCTCATTTTATACCCAATAAATTTTTAGGGTAATTCCCTCAAAATCTTGCTCCAATAGTAAAGCTGAGTTAATGGCTTTATCTCGGGTTTTACATCAGAATCTGCAAATTCCCTTGTCAGCTGATATACAAAATTTATCTCTTGAATAACTGATTCAAGATCCCAGTCATCCCTGAGCTCATCAGAAGGTTTGTGATAATGTTTCGATATGTAATCCCATATTATCTTATCAGAATAATCTGATGGTTTTCCAACAAACTCATTTCCCGCACTAACAGAGAGTGCTGGGATTCCTTCAACTGCAAAGGGGAAATGGTCAGAACGGAAAAAGGAACCGAACTCAGGGTTTGGATCAGGCTTTATCTTTACTCCCAATTTTGAGCTCAATCGCTCAGGAACACCTTTCAAGTCATAATATTCAATTCCTCTTAAGACAAAGTCACTTACAATACCCCATATATTCATGCTGTCAACATTTATATTTAGAAGAATTTTCTCCCTGGGCACAGGAGGATTCTTAACAAAGTATTTTGTTCCATCCAAACCAGCTTCTTCAAGGGTAGGTATAAAAATTATTACTGATCTTTCTGGTGGATCTTCCATTAGGAGCTTAGCTACTATAAGGGCGCATGCAACCCCTGACGCATTGTCAAGGGCTCCATTGAAGATTTTATCCTCGCCAGGATAATCGGGTTTTAGACCGAGATGGTCATAATGGGCTGAAAAAACTATGTATTCATCCTTTTTACTTTTCCCTTCAACAATTCCAGCAATATTTGCAGTTTCAATTTCCCTCTCATCATTTTTAAAGTGGACATTCATTTTCAAAGGCAGAGAAACCGGCTTAAACTTTCTGCTTTCCGCTCTTTTCATCATTTCCAAAAGATTCAATCCACAGCTTTCAAAAAGTTTTTCTGCAACAGCTCTTGTGATCCAGCCATTGAATTTTAAATTCTTATTTTCAGTGCCCTTTCTGAATATCTGCTCTCCTGACCAGGAGTTCTGGACTACATCCCAGCCATATCCTGCTTTCTCAGTTATATGAATTATAAGAGCTCCAACCGCTCCTCTTCTTTCTGCCTCCTCAAATTTGTATGTCCACCTTCCGTAATATGTCATTCCCTTTCCATCAAAGAATTTCGGATCATCTGAGGGAGGATCATTAACGAGAAAAAGAAGAATCTTCCCCTTCACATCTACCCCCTTGTAATCATCCCATTTATATTCCTCTGCCTTTATTCCGTATCCAACAAAGACAAGAGGGACAGATTTTAATAGAACTTCCTTCTCACTATGGTTAGATGTCATTACATAGTCCTTGAAGAAATCAAGGTTTAGAGAACCCTTGGGAGTTTCAATATCAAATTTCTCTGGGATTATTTTACTTCCCCTTGTTTCAAGCCATTGGTAATAGCTTCCATTAAATGCAGGTTTCAGCCCAAGGTATTCCATAAAGGATACTATGTATTTTCCAGCTATTTCTATTCCCTTTGAGCCAGGACCTCTACCTTCTGTTATATCGTCAGATAAAAACCTTGTGTGAGCAATGAACCAATTCTTAATTGATTCATTCTCCTGAGAGTTTAATGCGATAAATGAAACAAAAAGAATTAATAAAAGTGTTATTATCCTTTTCATTTTTTATCTCCTAAACAAAAATTAAGAACTTTAACTTCTTTTAAGCTTCTTCTCCAAATACTTCTCCACAACAGGAGGGACAAGATCCTTCACACAACCTCCAAGGGAGTATACTTCCTTTACAAGACGAGAACTCAGATAAGAATAAACAACATTTGGCATCATGAAAAGGGTTTCAACCTCAGGATTCAGCTTTCTGTTCATCAGAGCCATCTGGAATTCGTATTCAAAATCGGAGATTGCCCTTAATCCCCTTATAACCACTCTGGCACCCTTCTTCCTCATGTAGTTCATAAGGAGACCATCAAAGGTCTCAATCTTAACATTAGGAGAGTCAGCAAAGATCTCCCTTATCATTTCAACTCTCTCCTGGATATTGAATAGGCATTCCTTCTGGGGATTTTCAAGGACTGCAACAATTATCTCCTCAAATATCTCTTGAGCCCTCTCAATTATGTCTATGTGACCATTGGTTATAGGATCAAAAGAACCGGGGAATACAGCTACCCTTTTCACTTAATTAAATTTTTCTTATTTTTGGCGTGAAGACCTTACTTTACCGCTTCTCTTAGTTTCTTACCAGCTACAAATTTGGGGAATTTCCTTCCAGGAATTGTAATTACAGCTTTTGTCCTTGGGTTAATTCCCTTTCTCTCCTTCCTCTTTCCAACCTGGAATGTCCCGAATCCCACAAATGTTACCTTCTCTCCCTTGGAAAGAGAATCAGTAACAATCTTAAAGAAGGTGTCAATAGCATTGAGAGCAGCCCTTTTGGAAAGCCCTGTTTTTTCAGCCAGTTTGTTTACTACCATTTCTTTTGTCATACTTACCTCCTAAAATAGGTGTTCTTAAAATTTATACACAATTAAAAACCCTTTGTCAAATATTTCTTGGCTCTATTTCAAAAAGTGTGCAGGTAATATAGAAGAAATGGTGGTAGGAAGCCGAGAAGCATCTTTTTAACATATACCTCAACATTCCTAAATCCATAACTTATCCTCTTTAAAAGCTTTATCTTGGTGTGAACCCCTTCTGTGTATGCATTGGTTGTCTCACTTTTGAAGTGATTAAGGATGTATGGTCTCCACCTTCTAAGAGTCTTCGCCCATAATCCCATCTCCACATCCTCGCTCTCTTCAGCTATGGCAATTATAAAAGATAGCTTCCTTTCCG
>CAZFCI010000152.1:0-7337 GCA_964517525.1 uncultured Clostridia bacterium
CTACACCAGTTAATCGTTTCTTTAATTCCTTTTTCAAAATTGTAATGGAATCCATCAGGGATAAGGCTTGAAATTTTACTTGTATCACAAATCCAATGAGATGCCTTCATTTCTCTGAATTTGTCAAAGGTAAAAGGAAAACCTTTCTTCGATATTTTGTTGAAGGTATCTGAAAAGAAAGCAAAAGGGTAAGCGAAGGGAACAGGAATCTTCAATCTTAGGAATCTCATCGGTTTTATGGTATCAACTAAAATTTCCATTAACCTATTCCAGGAAAGAATCTCTGGATGAGAAATATTTAAAATTTCTCCTGATGGTAAGTCTAAAAGAGACAAATCACATATAATTTTTACAAGATCCTTTACATAACAAAGAGAGAAATATCTTTCTCCCCCACCAAGATAGAAACAGATTCCTTTTTTAACCATTGAATAGACTGGTAAAAGATCTATGTCCCTTGGTCCATAAATTATTGGTGGTCTTACTATAATTATTTTCATCTTATCAGAAAAGGAAAGAGCCTCAATTTCACCACAATACTTGCTCCTCCCATATTTACTTATTGGTGAAGGTTTTTTATCCTCTTTTGCTGGCTCATTAATAGGAGAAGGTCCAACAGCAGCAAGGGAGCTTACATGTATGAAAGACTTGAGATTTGGAATACTCTTTGAAATTGACTGAAGAAGGCTTCTTACTCCATAACAATTTGTTTCCATAAACTCCCCCTTTTTTGTCTCCTTTGTTGAACCGCTTACATTGAAAACTACAGATATGTCCTCTGGAAGAAGTGGTATATTAAAAAGATCCCCTTTTCTAATCTCCACATTTAAACCCTTGAGCCATTTGAGATTTTGGGGATTTCTGACAAGAGTGACCACCTCCCATCCTCTTCTGAGGGCTTCTTCTGCCAGATGACTCCCTATAAAACCTGTTGCACCTGTTATAAAGACTTTCATGGATTTTGATTCTAAAAGAAAATATAATATTATGCAAAGGTTTGGGTTAGATGTTTATGGAGGTTAAGAGAAGATGAAACTGTTAGAGAAATGTGAAAGGTTTTATGAGAGAGTTCAGGACGAGATTGAAAGGCTTGGAGCATACCCCTACTTTACTCCTATTTCTGCTGTTAATGGGAACAGAGTCATCGTAGATGGGAAAGAAATGATTATGGTCGGCTCCAACAACTATCTTGGCTTATGGGATCACCCAGAAGTAAAAAAAGCTTCTCAAGAAGCTATTGACAGATTTGGCGTTAGCACATGTGGCTCAAGATTTCTTAATGGAACTAACTCTCTTCATATTGAGCTTGAAGAGAAACTTGCTGAATTCATGAAGAAGGAAGCTTGTCAGTGCTTCAGCACAGGCTTTCAGACAAATCTTGGAGCGATTTCTGCTCTTGTTGGAAAGGATGATGTAATAATTGTGGACAGAGCTGTTCATGCTTCTATAATAGATGCAGCAAGGCTTTCCTTCGGAGAACTTGTAAAATTCAAGCATAATGACATGGAAGATCTTGAAAAAGTGCTTGCTGAAATCCCAAAGGATAAGGGAAAGTTAATAGTCGTTGACGGAGTATTCTCCATGGAAGGAGATCTTGCAGACCTACCAAAAATTGCTGAACTTGCCAAGAAATACGATGCAATGCTTATGGTTGATGATGCCCATGGGGTAGGAGTTCTCGGAGATAATGGTATTGGAACAGCTGAGCATTTCAATCTTATTGATGAAGTGGATCTTATTATGGGAACCTTCTCTAAATCTTTCGCCTCCCTTGGAGGTTTTGTTGTGGGAAAGAAGGAAGTAATCTCTTATATAAAACACAATGCGAGATCTCTAATATTCAGTGCAAGTATGACACCCGCTTCAGCTGCATCTGCTCTAACTGCTTTAAAAATTATTCAGAGGGAACCTGAGAGAAGAGAAAGGCTATGGGAGATCACCCACAGAGTAAAGAACGAGATAAATTCAATGGGTTTTGATACAGGGTTTACACAGACTCCAATAATTCCTATAATATTAAAGGATGATGAAAAAGCCTTTGCTCTCTGGAAGGTTTTGAAAGAAATGGGAATATTTACAAATCCAATCATCTCTCCCGCAGTCCCACCCGGAAGGGCATTGATAAGAACCTCTTACACAGCAACCCATACTGATGAGGAAATATCGATTGTCCTTGAAAGTATTTATAATGCAGGAAAAATGTTAGGATTCATCTGAGATGGAGCCTAAGGATTTCTTAATAAGGTTCAAGAAAGGAGAAGTGATATTCAATGAGGGAGAAGAAGCAGAGGAAATGTTTATAATCCATTCAGGTAAAGTGAGAATCTTTAAAAAAATTGATAACAAAGAGGAAACCCTTGCTATCCTTGAAAAAGGAGATTTCTTTGGAGAAATGGCGATTCTTGAAAATCTTCCGAGATCAGCTTCTGCAGAAGCCTTCGAAGATTGCGAACTTATAAAGGTGAATGCCTCAATGTTAGATGAGATGATGAGGAGAAACCCTGAAATCTCAATAAGAATTTTGAGAAATCTGGCTTCAAAACTCCGTGAAACAAACGAAAAATTAATGTTTTATCTTTCCCAGCCAACAGTTCCTCCAACTCCTCAGCCTTCTCAAAGAGAGCCTATTCCTGAAGGGATTAAGGCTCGTCTTTTAATAGAGAAGACAAGGAGATGGGTTCCTATAAAGTTCAAGGAAACTTATATAGGAAGAAAGGATCTGACATCTGGATTTGTTCCTGATGTGGATCTTACAGAGGAAGATCCTGAAAGGTTTGTCTCAAGAAGGCATGCAAAAATAATTCTCAGGGAGAATAAGTTCTACATTACAGAAGAGGTAGGTGCAATGAATGGGACATTTTTGAATGGAGAAAAGGTCAATCCAGGAACATACTACCCTCTTAAAAATGGTGATGAAATAACCCTCTCCCTTATAACATTAATTTTCTACGCTGATATACCTAAATAATTTTACTTTGTCCCCAAAACTCTTTTTTATCGCACTTCTCATTTTCTTGTTGACTCTTTTTTCAAAAAAAAATATATTTTTCTCTGATTGAATATCTGGAGGTCAATGATGAAAATGAAAGCAATTGTCAAAAAGAAGAGAGAAATGGGGGCTGAGCTTGAGGAGGTCGATGTCCCAACTCCTAAGAAAAAGGAGGTTCTCGTGAAGGTCCTTGCAACTTCCATATGCGGAACAGATGTCCACATATACGAATGGAATGAATGGGCTGAGTCAAGAATAAAAAAACTTCCCCATATAATGGGTCATGAATTTGCTGGAGAGGTTGTGGAGGTTGGTTCCAATGTGGAAAGATTGAAGGTCGGTGACTACATATCCTGCGAAACCCATATCCCATGCAATCAATGTGTTCCTTGTCTTTCAGGGCAGAGGCATCTCTGCTCCAATTTAAAAATTGTGGGAGTTGACATAAATGGTAGTTTTGCAGAGTATGTTTCAATTCCTGAGGAAGTGGCATGGAAGAACGATAAATCAATTCCTCCTGAGATAGCATCAATTCAGGAACCTCTTGGAAATGCAATTTATGCAACAACAGTAACAGATATTACTGGCAAGAGTGTAGTATTTTTTGGAGATGGTCCAATAGGTCTTTTCTCTACCGCTGTCGCTCGAATTTCTGGTGCTTCAAAGATAATAATGGTTGGATTAATAGACTTCAGGCTTGAGATGGCAAAGTCTCTCGGTGCTGATGTAGTTTTGAATGCTAAGAAAGAAAAGGTTGTGGATTGTATAATGGATTTGACAGGAGGGACAGGAGCTGATGTTGTTATTGAGATGGCAGGAGCCAATGAGGCAATAAAGAATGGGCTTGAAGTTGCAAGAAAGGGTGGTGTTTTTGTTGCCTTTGGAATACCTCCTTCCTCTGTAACAATTGATTATAACAATCAAATAATCTTCAAGGGAATTACAATTTATGGAATAAATGGAAGGGAGATGTATCGGACCTGGCTCAAGACAGCCTCCTGGCTAAAGGAAGGGAGGCTTAAAATTTCATCAGTAATAACCCATAAATTTAAGCTGGAAGATTTTGAAAAAGGATTCAGGCTAATGCTACATCCTGAAAATTCAGCAAAGATTGTTCTTTTCCCTTGATAATAAAATTTATGAAAAAAATATTTAATAGCTTTTCATTTCCTTATTTAACCATTAAAATTTATTTTTGAGGAGGTAATATGTTTTCTCAAAAATGGAAGGAGAATATAAACAATGAGCTCAATTCCATAAGGGAATCAGGGCTTTATAAGGATGAAAGGATAATTCTTTCACCACAAGGAGCTGACATAATTGTCCAGCAGGGAGAGGTGATAAACTTCTGTGCCAACAACTACTTAGGTCTTTCAGATCATCCTGAGCTTCTAAAAGCTGCAAAGGATGGACTTGACAGAAGGGGTTATGGAATGTCCTCTGTTAGATTCATTTGCGGGACACAGGACATTCACAAGGAACTTGAAAAAAAAATAAGCCAGTTCCTCCAGACTGAGGACACAATTCTCTATTCTTCCTGCTTTGATGCCAATGGTGGTTTATTTGAGCCTCTTTTAGGACCTGAGGATGTTATTATTTCCGATGAGTTGAATCATGCTTCCATAATAGACGGAATAAGACTTTGCAAAGCCCAGCGAAAGGTTTACAAGCACATTGATATGAATGACTTGGAGGAAAAGTTAAAAGAGAGCATGTCTTTCAGGTATAGAATGGTTGCAACTGACGGAGTATTCAGTATGGATGGAGATGTTGCTCCTTTAGACAAAATCTGCGACCTTGCTGAAAAATACGATGCTCTTGTAATGGTTGATGACTCCCATGCTACTGGATTTTTCGGAAAAACTGGAAGAGGTTCAATAGAATACTGCAATGTGATGGGAAGGATTGATGTTATAACTTCAACTCTTGGAAAGGCTATGGGAGGAGCATCAGGAGGATTTACAACAGGAAAAAAGGAAATCATTGAGCTTCTCAGACAACGCTCAAGACCTTATCTCTTCTCCAATTCCCTTCCTCCTGTAATTGTTTCCGCAGCAATAAAGGTTCTTGACATTCTTCTTGAAACAACTGAGCTGAGAGACAGACTCGAAAAGAATACAATTTATTTCAGAGAGGAGATGAAAAAGAGGGGCTTCAAAATTAAAGAGGGAATCCATCCAATTGTTCCAATTATGCTTGGAGATGCAAAACTTGCCCATGATATTGCAAGGGACCTCCTCTATGAAGGGATATATGTTGTAGGATTCTCATACCCTGTTGTCCCAAAGGGACAGGCAAGAATCAGGGTTCAAATATCTGCTGCCCACACAAAAGAACATCTCGACAAAGCAATAGAGGCTTTTACAAAGGTGGGCAAGAAATACGGAGTGGTTTAAAATTTTTTTCCCATATAAAGAACTATTAAATTTGAAGGATAATGAAGGAAGATAAGATTTTACTTGTCCATGGCTCTGGTGGAACAAAGATGCAAGAGCTTATAAAGGAGCTGATATTAAACAATTTAGGGAATCCTCTCCTCTCAGAGTTGATGGATTCAGCAGTTCTAAAAATAAATGGAAAAAAGATAGCTTTTACCACAGATAGTTATGTAATAAATCCAATTTTCTTCAACGGAGGGGATATAGGGAAACTATCAGTTTGCGGAACAATAAATGACCTCTCAGCTGTTGGAGCAAAACCTCTTTACATATCCCTTTCTTTAATTCTCGAGGAAGGTTTTGAAAGGGAAAGCCTTGAAAGAATTGTTGAGAGCATAAGAAAAGTTTCTGAAGAAGAAGGGGTTCTGGTTGTATCAGGAGATACAAAGGTTGTTGAGAAAGGAAAAGGGGACAAAATATTTATAAACACCTCAGGAATAGGAATTTTAGAAAATGATTTGGAACTCTCCTATTCAAGGATAGAAAAAGGGGATAAGGTCTTGATTAATGGAGGGATAGCGGAGCATGGAACATCGATTCTAAATGAGAGATTAAATCTGAAATTATCAAATCCTCCTGTTTCTGACTGCAAGCCTCTTTGGAAGATTGTGAATGAGGCTCTGAAAGTCTCTAACAAAATTAAATTTATGAGGGATCCAACAAGGGGAGGGATTGCATCCACCCTGAATGAAATTGTCTCAAAATCAGGATTGGGAATTGAGCTTTACGAGAAGAAAATTCCAATAAAAGAAAATGTCCTCGGTTTATGCGAACTTCTTGGGCTTGACCCATTGTATATTGCCAATGAGGGGAAAATGCTTTTTATTGTTGGGAAGGAGGATGCTGAAAAAGTTCTTGAAAAATTAAGGGAGATTGGTGAAAAAGATGCCGAGATAATTGGAGATGTAATAGAAGAACCTAAAAGGGTTCTTCTTAAAACCTTTTCAGGGGGTAGAAGAATTGTTGATCTCCTCTCAGGAGAGCCATTACCGAGAATATGCTGAAAAGGGGTGTTCTAATAGCCATAGAAGGAATAGATGGAGCAGGGAAATCCACTCAGGCTGAAATTCTTAAAGGGAGGCTTGAAAAAAGGGGATTTGAGGTTGTTTTGCTCAAAGAACCAACATCTTCAAAATGGGGTAAGAAAATAAAGGAAATATCAAAAAATACTAAATCCATCGACCCAAAGAAAGAGCTTGAGCTTTTCATAAAGGACAGAAAATTCAATGTTAGAAAAAACATTATTCCTGCTCTCAAAAATAAAAAGATTGTAATTGTTGACAGATATTACATCTCAACAATTGCCTATCAGGGGGCAAGGGGGATCGATAAAAAAGTTATAAGAGAAATAAACGAAAAGTTTGCTCCAAAGCCTGATATAATCTTTATCCTTGACATAGATCCTGAAGAGTCCCTCCAAAGGATAAAGAGGGAAAGGGAGGTTCTCTTTGAAGAAGAAAACTTCCTCAGAGAAGTGAGAAAGAACTTCCTTGAAATAAATATAAACAAAACTTATGTAATCGATGCCAAGCTAAAGGTCGACAAAATAGCAGATAAAATAGAGAATCTTGTTCTTGAATATCTAAAGATAAATTCCATTTGACCATTTTTTTTCCTGGAAATATAATTTTAATGTGGAGTAAATTTTGAAAAGTAAAATTATTATTTTATCATTAATTTTTCTAATCAGCTGTTCCCTTTTTGAAAAAAGAGAGAAGCTTGATCCTGAAAGTGAGAAATTCCTCTCTGAGACAAGATACATAATAACTCCTGAGGAAAAGAAAGAGTTTTTGCGTCTTCCTCCTGAAAAAAGAAATGATTACATCGAAGAATTCTGGAAAAGGAGACCTGCAGGATTTAAGGAAGAATATTATAAAAGGATTGATGAAGCAAACAAATTGTTCAGAGGG
>CAZFCI010000153.1:0-2917 GCA_964517525.1 uncultured Clostridia bacterium
GTAACTGAGGGATTACTTTTTTAAACGAGGAGTCCAAGAATACAAGAATTTAAGAATTCTATATTGGTTTATTTGACCATTATGGAGACCTGTGGTAAAAAAGTAATCATGAATCAATATGAGGTTAAAAATAATAAAATTTCTTATGATATTGAGAGTAAGGTCGAAGCATTCCATTGGTGGTTTTCTGGAAGGAGGAGATTTCTTCGATTGTTTTTAGCATCTTTTAACCTCCCGAGAAATTTTTTAGCCATTGAGGTGGGATGTGGAACTGGAGCAAATCTTAGAATATTAAGGTCTATGGGGCTTAACGGTATTGGGCTCGATAAATCTGTTTATCCTCTTTCCCTAATAAAAGATAAAGAGAGTTACTCACTTCTGGCCGGGGACTTAAATAAATTGCCCTTTAAACCTGAATCGGTTGGTGTAATTATTGCAATGGATATTTTAGAACATCTTGGAAATGACACACAGGGAATCAAAGAATCCTATCAGGTGTTGAGGAAGGGTGGTTTGCTTTTTTTAACAGTCCCAGCCTTTAAATCCCTTTGGGGAATTCAGGATAACTTATCTGGTCATAAAAGACGGTATACCAAGACAGAAGTAGTGAGCAAACTAAAGGAAGCAGGTTACGAGATATTAAAGGTTTCTTATTTTAATTTCTTTCTTTTCTTCCCTATTTTATTGGGGCGAAGGATGATATCTCTTCTTGGTTTAAAAATTAAATCTGAAAACGAGATTAACTCACCCCTTCTAAACTTTTTCTTAAAGATAATCTTCTCGATTGAGCCTTATCTTTTAAAATATCTTAATTTCCCCTTTGGTGTCTCCATTTTTTGTGTTGCAAAAAAATCCTGAGGTAATTGAATGACTTTCTTCTCGTCATCTCTAAAAATTGGTAAAAGAAACGAAATATTAATTCTTCTTCTCTGTTTTGTTATAGGGTTTACCCTTAGGGTTTATACATTTGGCCAAAAATCCCTCTGGATTGATGAAATCCATACCTTCAATGATTCGAGGGGAGGTATAAAAAGTCAGATTGAATATTTTAAAGAGAAACCATTAGATTATCTTCATCCACCTTTATTTTTTGTAATTACCCATGTCTTCTATCCTTTTGAGAAACCTGAAAGAGAGATCCGCATTTTCCCCTTGATTTTTGGTATCATCTCTGTTCCGATGATATATTTCCTTGCAAAATCATTTTCTCCATCTATCGCTTTCCCTTCTGCTTTCTCACTGGCTTTTATGGCTTACCATATCAGTTTTTCGCAGGATGGACGGCCTTACTCAATGATAATGTTTTTTGGAATGGTTGCACTATACTTTTTTTTAAAAATTTTAAAAACACACCAGAAGAAATATCTTTTTATTACCGCCTTTCTCTATGCCATTTTATTTTATTTGAGTTATAGTTCCATCCCATTTATCGTCTTATCACAAATCCTCTGGTTTTACCAATTAGATGGAAAACGAAGGAAGGATTTTCTCTCATCTTTTTTGATTTTGAATTTAACCACCCTAATCCTCTGCGCACCATGGATCATCTTTATTGCAATGAATTACAAAAGCCAAGCTATGGACATTGTGTTCAAGGAAGATTTGGGTTCTCTATGGAGCATTTTCGTTGGAATTTTTAATGACTGGGCTCCTCATACCCCTTTAATGATTACTTCGGCAATTCTATTAATTCTTTTTCCTATATTCTCAAAGAACAAGAAAAATGCATTCATTCTTTTGGCGTTATTCATTCTTCCTGTAATCTTGCTCTATCTCTTTTGTAAGATTTTCGATGTTCATCATTATTTTAGTTCAAGGTATCTAATTAATTTTTTGCCTGTTTTCATTATTATACTCTTCCTATCCCTTCTGGCTATTGAAGAGAGATTAAGAGAATTGAAAGGAGTTCAATTAAGATTTCTTTTTGTTATTTTCTTCATCGTCTCTAATGCAGTTATCCTCCCTTTTTACTACCGTTCAGAGAAACAAGACTTCAGGGGATTAGTTTCTTACTTAGAAGGTCAATTGCAAGATAGAGATAAAATTTTTGTAAAATCAATTGCTTATATTCCAGGACTTTTACACTATCTTAAGGTATACCCAGAATCACGTCACTATAATATACCCGGCTATTGGATTGACCGGGAGAAAAAAGAATTTGAATATCGGGTTTCCCTCGTAAGTGAAGATAAAAAATTTACTATTTATTTCTCTAACTCTAATTTGTCTCGATATGTGGAAGATGGAAGTCGACTTTGGATTATAGCAGGAAAACCAAGCATTAAAGAGATAAAAACCAATTATCCATTGATCTTAAAAGGATACTTTGACGGGACATTCTGTAATTTCAGGAGGTTTCCAAGCGATGCCTCAATGTATCTCTTTCTTTGGGATCCGAAGTCCCCTGAAGAGAAAGGGATAGAATTGCCAATTGAATGAAAATACAAACGACTCTCTACTTCACGCTATTATGAATCATTTGAAACAAAAAGAAATCCTTATCCTCATCCTTTGCCTTCTTCTGGGCTTCACACTCAGGTTCTATCGCTTCGACCAAAAATCCCTCTGGATAGATGAGATCTACACCTTCAACGACTCCCGTGATAACCTCAAAGCCCAACTCCAATTCTATCAAAAGGATCCAACCTACCTCCACCCCCCACTCTTCTTCATCCTCACCCACCTCTTCTACCCCTTCCAAAAACCAGAAAGAGACCTCCGCATCCTCCCCCTCCTCTTTGGCACCCTCTCCATCCCCATGCTCTACCTCCTCGCCAAACAGTTCTCTCCCTCGATCGCCCTCCCCTGCACCATCTCCCTTACCCTCATGACCTACCACATCAGCCTCTCCCAAGATGGCCGTTCCTACGCCCTGATCATGCTTCTCAGTATGATCAGCCTATACTTCTTTCTCAAA
>CAZFCI010000154.1:0-2199 GCA_964517525.1 uncultured Clostridia bacterium
GCTTGAGGAGGTAATATGATAACAATTGCTATTCCAACCGGAAAACTTATAAATGAAACCCTTGATATTTTTAAAATGGCGGGATTTAAAATTCCCTTTAAATTAGATAGAAGGTTGATTTATTCCATTTCTAAGGATTCAATAAGAATAATATTCACAAAGGATTTTGATGTTCCCCTTTATGTTGAGAATGGAATTGCAGATATTGGAATCTGTGGAAAGGATATTCTTCTTGAGGAAAAGGATGTTGAAATATATGAGATTGAGGATCTTGGATTTGGGAAATGCTCTATTGTTCTTGCAGGCTTAAGAAGTTTGGAGGAGTTAGAAAATGTCTCTCCCATAACGATTGCTACAAAATATTTTAATGTTGCATCCGATTTTTTAAAATTAATGGGAAGACCTTTCAAGATAATAAAACTAAATGGCTCTGTTGAACTTGCATGTGTCTCTGGACTTTCAGATCTAATCATTGATATTGCAAAAACTGGTAAGACACTGAGAGAAAACGGGCTTAAGATTTTAAAAGTTATTCATGAGTCAACAGCACGCCTTATTGCCAATAAAGTAAGATACAGTCAGAAATACAATGAAATAGAAGAAATTAGGAGGAGGCTGAAAAATGCTATCGATAAAAAAATATCCCTTTAAATATAAAAAGAGGAAAGAAGAAAAGGAGGTTAAAAAAATAGTTGAGAGGATAATAAGGGATGTTTCTAAAAGAGGAGATGAGGCAATTGTTTACTGGACAAGGAAATTTGACTGCCCTGAATTTAGAAAGGAAGACATAATAGTTGAAAAGTTCGGAAGTGATATAGAACCAACTATGGAAACTCTGATATATAAATTGAAAAACAGAATAGAAGATTTTGCAAAAGCTCAACTTGATGGAATAAATAAAAAAATAGAATTGAATAAATGCTCTCAGGTTATTGTTCCTGTCAAGAAAACAGGAATATATGTTCCATCAGGGAAAGCTCCTCTTTTCTCTTCCCTTCTTATGAGTGCGGTTCCTGCAAAGGTGGCTGGTGTTGAAGAGATATATATAGCCACACCTCCCAACAGAGAAAACAAGATATCTCCTTACATACTTTTCTGCGCAAAAATTCTTGGAGTTAAGAAAATTTTCAAAGTAGGTGGTGCCCAAGCCATAGCAGGTATGGCATTAGGAACAGAGAGAATCCCAAAAGTTGATGTAATAGCTGGAGCAGGAAACAAATATGTCCAAGAGGCAAAAAGAGCACTTTTTGGAACTGTCGGAATTGATACAATTGCAGGTCCTACTGAAATTGTAATCATTGCGGACGATCATGCGAATCCAGAATTTGTAGCATGGGATTTACTTTCTCAGGCTGAGCATGGATTGGATAGCATGGCAATTCTCATTACCCCTTCCTTTGAATTGGCAAGAAAAGTTAAAAATTATGTAAAAGATATAATAAGTGATTTACCTGAAATCAAATCGATCCAAAAAACTCTTAAGAAAAATGAAGGGATAATTTTAGTAAAAAACTTGGAGGAAGCTTTCTCAGTAGCAAATGAAATTGCTCCAGAACATCTATCCCTTCAGATTAAAGAGCCTGAAGATTGGATAAAACTGATAAGAAATGCTGGAGCAGTTTTTATTGGAGATTATTCTCCTGTTACAATTGGAGACTATTGGGCAGGTCCATCCCACATTCTCCCAACAGGAGGTTCCTCTCGATTCCTTTCCCTTCTTAGTGTTAGGACATTTCTGAAAGAGATTTCTTTTATTTCCTATGATAGAGAAGAATTTTTAAAAGCCAAGGAAAATGTAATAGCTCTTTCAGAAAAGGAGGGACTTTTTGCCCATGCTGAATCAATAAGAGTGAGGGAAAAATATGAGAGAAAAAGTGATAAGGCTTGATAAAAATGAATCCCCCTTCGAACTTCCAAAAATTCTAAAAAGAGAAATATTAAAATCTTTTTTGAAAATTGATTGGAGAAGATATCCAAAGGAAGAGGGGGAGGTTAAGGAGTTAATTTCAGATTATTCAAAATTTGAACCTGAAGGAATTGCAGTTGGGAATGGTTCCAATGAGCTTATACAGGCAATATTTTTAGGATTTCTTCAAAAAGGGAAAAAAGTTTTAATTCCTGAACCATGTTTTACTATCTATCCATGGATTGCTTCCCTTCTAAATTTAGAAATTATCCAAACCCCTCTTGATTCAGAAT
>CAZFCI010000155.1:0-7033 GCA_964517525.1 uncultured Clostridia bacterium
AAATAATACAGAAAAAAGCAGAAGAGATAGAATTCGGACTTGAAGACGAGATTAAGAGATTAACATGAAAAAAAATCCTTTTTATATAGAAAGAACTTTTAAATCACCCCCTCAAATCCCTCCTTATTCCCTTTTTTAAGGAAAGGAGGTAGAAATGCTTGGTTCGATATCTCTTATAATTGGAATACTTCTAATTTTATCAAGTTTAACAATACTATTTTTTGTTAAAAAATTTACGATAGACAAAATAAACAAACAGGCACAGGAAAAAATTACTACCTTGCTGGAGGAAGCAAGGAGAGAAGCGGAGAAGATAAAAAAGGAAGCAAGTGAAGAAGCAAAGGATAGATACAATTTTTTAAAGAATGAGCTGGAAAGGCAAAACAGGGAAAGGAAAAATAGACTTAATGAGTTGGAAAGAAGGTTACTTCAGAAAGAAGAGAGCATTGAAAGAAGAGCGAATCACCTTGATGCAAAGGAGAGGGAGATCGCAAGAAGAGAAAGGGAAATTTCTCTTAAGGAGAGGGAAGCATCAGAAATTAAAAAGCAGTATGAGACTCTTCTCGAAGAAGCAAAAAAAGAACTTGAAAGAATCTCAGGCTTAACTGCTGA
Source organism: uncultured Clostridia bacterium (assembly GCA_964517525.1). GTDB lineage: Bacteria > Acidobacteriota > Aminicenantia > JBFLYD01 > JBBIMS01 > JBBIMS01. Next base: position 613 of record CAZFCI010000155.1, read on the forward strand.
AGAGGCGAAAAAAATAATTCTGCAAAGAGTCGAAGGCGAAGCAAGGCTTGAGATTGCTCAGACTCTTAAGAAACTTGAGGAAGAGTTAAAAGCAAGGAGTGAAGAGCTGAGCAAAAATATTCTTGCCATTTCCATGCAAAAAATAGCTCCTGAGTATGTTGCAGAGAGTACAGTCACAATAGTCGATCTTCCCTCCGATGAGATGAAAGGAAGAATAATTGGAAGAGAAGGCAGGAACATAAGAGCCTTCGAAATGGCTACAGGAGTTGACCTCATAATTGACGATACCCCTGAAGCGGTGACCTTATCCTGTTTCGATGCTTTGAGAAGGGAAATAGCTCGTATTTCCCTTGAAAGGTTGATAATGGATGGAAGAATTCATCCTGCAAGAATTGAGGAAATTGTTGAGAAAGTAAAGGCAGAGATGGAGGAGAAAATAAAGGAAGAGGGAGAAAAGGTTTCTTTAGAGTTCGGGCTTACAAACATTCATCCTGAGCTCCTGAAACTTCTTGGTAAGCTTAAATACAGAACAAGTTATGGACAGAATGTTCTTCAACACTCAAAGGAGGTTGCATATTTAGCTGCTCACTTAGCCTCAGAAATTGGTGCGAACAGAAGTATTGCCCTTAGAGCAGGACTTCTTCATGATATTGGAAAAGCAATTGATAGGGAATCAGAAGGGACTCACACTGAGCTTTCTGTTGAGCTTTGCAAGAGGTATGGGGAGTCAGAAGCGGTCATTTCAGCAATTGCTTCCCACCATCAAGATGTTGATTTTCCCAGTGTTGAGGCTGTTCTAATCCAAATTGCAGATACCCTTTCAGCAGCGAGACCAGGAGCAAGAAGAGAGCTCATTGAAAATTACATAAAGAGACTTGAAAAGCTTGAGGAGATTGCTCGCTCCTTCAACGGGGTTGCAAAGTGCTATGCTCTTCAGGCAGGAAGAGAGATAAGGATAATTGTTGACTCCCAGAAAATATCTGACGAGGAAGCGGTTCTTCTTTCAAGGGAGATAGCAAAAAGGATCAAAGGAGAAGTTGAGTTTCCTGGACAGATAAAAGTTACTGTTATCAGGGAAATGAGGGCAATTGAATATGTGAGATAGAGAGGAGGATTTAAATGGATGAGCTGAACATTCTCTTTATTGGCGATATTGTTGGAGAAACTGGAAGGAGGATGGTTAAAAATTATCTTCCTTTAATTAAAGGTGAAAATAAGGTTGATTTTGTAATAGCCAATGGAGAGAATCTCTCAGGAGGTTTTGGAATAACAAAGGAAAAAGCAGAGGAAATGTTTAACTCAGGTATAAACATTATGACCTCAGGGAATCATATATGGGACAAAAAGGAAATTCTCAATTTTATAGAAAATGAGCCAAGGATATTAAGACCAGCAAATTTCCCCGCGCAGGTTCCAGGAAAGGGCTCGATCGTGGTATCTTCAAACTCATTTAGGATAGGAATTATAAATCTTCAAGGAAGAATTTTTATGGAACCTTTAAACTCTCCCTTTGAGGCTGCCATCAGTGAAATAGAAAAGATAAAAAGGGAGACCAATGTAATAATTGTTGACTTCCATGGCGAGGCTACCTCAGAAAAAACCGCAATGGGATGGTTTCTTGACGGGAAAGTATCAGCAGTTGTTGGAACTCATACCCATGTAATGACAGCAGACGAAAAAATTCTTCCCAATGGAACTGCCTACATAACAGATGTTGGTATGACAGGGGCAAGAGATTCAATAATAGGGATTAAGAAAGAACATGCTCTTACGAGATTTCTGAAATGTATACCCCAGAGACTTGAAGCTGAGAAAGGGAAGGGAATTTTTTCGGCAGTTTTACTCAGGGTAGATCCAATTTCAGGGAAAGCTCTTGAAATAAAGAGAATTGTTTTTGAAGAAAAATAGATGAAAGAAATAGATTAAATGGAGTATAATATAACATGAAAATGGATGTAAAAGGTATCCTTGAGGAGAGAAAAAACTTTTTGGAAAGAAAACTCGAAAGTTTTCTGGGAGGGCATGGTTCGAATCTTGACGACTCAGTTCGGTATAGTGTTATGAGTGGAGGTAAAAGATTCAGACCCCTTCTTCTTCTCTCTATTGGAGAGTCCCTCGGAGCTCCCCTTGAGGAATTGATTTACCCTGCCTGCGCGATTGAGTTTATCCATACTTCAACCTTAATCCACGATGACCTCCCTGCTCTTGACAATGATGATTGGAGAAGAGGGAAACCAACAAATCACAAAGTATTTGGTGAGGGTGTTGCACTTCTTGCAGGAGATTTTCTAATTGCCCTTGCTTTTTCAATCCTCTCCATTTTTCCCGAAAGAAAGTCTGCTGAAAAGATAAAATTGAGAGCCATATCAATTCTTGGAGAGGGACTGAAAAATCTTATAAAAGGTCAAACTTTTGAGCTAATTTCAAGATCCCCATCAGAGTATGAAATCCTATACCTTTATCTTTTAAAGACGGGCTCTTTAATGTCAGCCTCTGCAGAACTTGCTGGGGTCTTTGCTCAAGTTGATGAGGAGACAATTTCTATCTTAAAAAACTTTGGTTCAAATCTTGGATTAGCCTTTCAAATCACTGATGACCTTCTCGATCTCTTTCAAGATCAGAAAAAAAATAATTCTCCTTTTAACTATGCATATCTATACGGACATGAAGTTGCAAAGACAAAAGCTCAATATTATAGGGAAAAAGCTCTGGAAGATTTAAAAAGACTTGGTATAAAAACCCCCATTTTAGAATATCTTGTTAATCTCTCTGTCGAAAGGGAAATTTGATGGATTCTATTCTAAAAAGAATAAACAATCCTTCTGACTTAAAAAAACTCTCCCTTGAAGAGATTTTAATCCTTGCCCAGGAGATAAGGGAGGAGATAATTCGGGTTGTTTCAAAGAATGGAGGTCATCTATCCTCAAATCTTGGAGTTGTCGAGCTTACAATTGCTCTTCATATGGTTTTTGATGCTCCAAAGGATAAAATTATTTGGGATGTTGGCCATCAATGCTATTGCCACAAGCTTTTAACAGGAAGGAAAGAAGGATTTGATTCATTGAGAAAATTTCAAGGACTTCTTGGTTTTCCCAGTAGAGAGGAGAGCGAATATGATTGTTACAATACAGGACATGCATCAACAGCCTTATCATCAGCTCTCGGAATGGCTACTGCAAGAGATTTAAAAGGAGAAAAGTTTGAAGTTGTTGCAGTTGTAGGAGATGGTTCTCTGACCGGAGGGGTTGCCTTTGAAGCCTTGAACAACATTGGTTATTTAAAGAAGAAATTGATTATTGTTTTGAACGATAATGAAATGTCAATTTCTCCTAATGTTGGCGCACTTTCTGGCTATTTAAACTATCTTGTCTCAGGGCAATTTTTCAGAAAATATCAGAGGATTGTTGAGGGTGCTATAAGGGATATTCCAGCAATTGGAGAAAAACTTTTCAAACTTACGAGAAAAATTGAGGAATCAATAAAAAAAGTCTTGATTCCAGGAGCACTTTTCGAGGAGCTTGGGATAAAGTATATGGGACCTGTCAGAGGACATAGTATAGAAATGCTTGTCCGAGCCTTGAAGGATGCGAAGGAGTATGATGGTCCTGTCATGGTTCATGTTGTAACAGTAAAAGGGAAAGGTTACAGACCTGCAATGAAAGAACCAGATAAATTCCACAGTGCCCATCCCTTTGATGTAAAAACAGGGGAGTTTATCAAAAATAACAACAATCCTACTTATACATCAATTTTTGGGGAGACGATAGTTGAACTCGCTGAAAAAGATGAAAAAATTGTAGCAATTACAGCTGCTATGACAGATGGCACAGGTCTTTCAGAATTTTCAAAAAGATTCCCTGATAGATTCTTTGATGTTGGAATTGCAGAGCAACATGCAGTTCTTTTTGCATGTGGACTTGCCCTTGAAGGATTCAAACCTGTTGTTGCAATATATTCCACTTTTCTTCAAAGAGCATATGACCAGCTTTTCCACGATGTTGCTCTTATGAAAATTCCAATTCTGTTCTGTATGGATAGATCAGGTATTGTTTCAGGGGATGGACCTACTCATCAGGGAATAATGGATTTAGCCTATTTAAGATCTCTTCCCAATGTAATAGTTATGGCTCCAAAAGATGAAAATGAGCTAAGAAGCATGATTTATACTGGTTTAAGAACAAATCTTCCAACATTTATAAGATATCCAAAAGGAGAGGCGGTCGGTGTTCCCATAACAGATATTTCTGAGATAGAAATTGGGAAGGGAGAAATATTGAAGGAAGGCTCTGATCTTGCGATAGTTGCCATTGGCTCAAGAGTTTATCCTTCTCTGAAAGCGGGGTTTAGGCTCGAAAAAGAGGGAATATCTGCAAGGATTATAAATGCAAGATTTCTAAAACCCCTTGATACTCATCTTCTGATTGAAACAGCTCAAAAGTTCCCCTTGATAGTAACTGTTGAGGAAGGAATTTTTGAAGGAGGTTTTGGTTCTGCGGTTAGAGAGCTCATTGGAAATTATGGAATACAAACAAGGATCTTATCCATTGGAATTAAGGATGGAATAGTTCCTGTCGGAGATTCAAAGACTTTATTAAGAATTTACGGGTTGGATGAAGAGGGTATTTTCAATACTGTTATGAATAATCTTTCTAAGATCCATGAGAAAAGAGCGCTCCTTAAATGAGAAGGAAAGGGCAGACAAGGTGCTTTTTCTGAGAGGATTTTCTGAATCAAGGGAAAAAGCTGAGCTTATGATAAGAGAAGGTCTTGTGTACACAAAAAATAGAAGAATTTTAAAGCCGTCAGAGAAAATTTTATTAGATGAGGAAATATTTATAAAGGAAAAAATCCCTTTTGTTAGCAGAGGTGGTATTAAACTTGATTCAGCTCTTAAGGCATTCAACATTAATCCTGAGAACCTTACTGCTCTTGACATAGGGACATCAACCGGAGGATTTGCTGATGTCCTTTTGCAGAGAGGGGTAAAAAAACTTTACTGTGTTGATGTGAATTTTATCCATCTCCACCAAAAAATTAGAAATGATGAAAGAGTTGTTCTTATTCAGAAAAATGCTAAATATCTTGAAAGGGAAGATTTAAAAGACAATGTTGAGATTGCTACAATAGATGTTTCCTTTATATCCCTCCTTAAAATTCTTGCTCCGTTGAAGAAAATTTCTCCAGAAATTACCATTGCCCTTGGAAAGCCCCAGTTTGAAGCTGGGAAAGGGAAGGTGAGGAAAGGGGTTATTAAGGATTTGGAGCTTTTGAAAGAGACCCTCTTCAATTTAGGAGATGGAATAAAAAGGATTGGGTTTTCTATAAAGGGAATCTATGAATCTCCTATAAGAGGGGAAAAAGGGAATAGGGAATTCTTCTTTCTTCTCTCTCTGGAAGAAGGGGATAAAGTCAACTGGAAGGGATTCTTGGAGAAGCTAAAATGATAAAAAAAATTGGAATTCTGGCAAGACCCTGCACAGAAGGGGTGGAATCAGTAATGAGAGATGTTATTAAATGGGCAGAGGGAAAGAGGATTGAGATATTTTTTGATTTGGAAGCTGGAAAGATTTTAGGAGTTAAAGGGGAAAAAAGAGAGAATCTCCCTGAAAAATCAGACATTATAATTGCCTTTGGAGGTGATGGAACAATACTTAGCGTAGCTCCTGAGTGTGCAATAGCAAAGAAGCCTATAATGGGTGTAAATCTTGGAACCCTTGGTTTCCTTGCGGAATTTGGAAAGGAAGAGACAATTGAATCCCTTGATAAAATACTAAGGGGAGAAGCCTTAATTTCAAAAAGAACAATGCTTGAGATTAACTATAAAGATAAAAGTTTTCTTTCTCTCAATGAAGTTACTGTTTCTAAGGCATTTTCAACTCGATTAATAGAATTAACCGTCTTTATCGATGAAACTCTTCTTGCTTCTATTAGAGGTGATGGGCTTATTTTTTCAACAGCCACAGGCTCAACAGCATACTCTCTTTCTGCAGGTGGTCCAATTCTTGAACCCTCCCTCGAGTGTATAGTAATGACACCAATATGTCCTCATACCTTATCGGTTAGACCTTTAGTCCTACCTCCCACCGCTCAAATTAAGCTGGAATGCGAAGAGATAGAGGATGGAATTCATATAACAATTGACGGAAAATTTACCGCAAACTTTGTCAAGGGTTCCTCCATTTATATTAAAAAATCAAATCATTACCTTCTTTTAGTGAGCTCCTTCCAAAAAGGTTTTTATGAACTCCTCAGGGATAAGCTTCGCTGGAGCGGGAAACTGATGGGATGAAGCCATGAAACTTTTCATCCTTTAAAAATGTCTTAATTTATGGTATACAATAAAAGATGAGGAGTTAACCATGAAAAAGTTATTAATAATAATCATTTTACTATCTTTGAGTCTTTCTGCACACTCCTCAGA
>CAZFCI010000156.1:0-3595 GCA_964517525.1 uncultured Clostridia bacterium
ATATAATCAAGCCTTCCTTTTTTTATAAGGTAAGCCCCTGAAAATCTCATCACATCCCTCATCTTCTCCCTGAACCCATCAAAATAACATGGGGTAGGGCATTTTTTGCATGCAGGTTTTGGCTCGTAAGGACATAGGACCCTTTTTGTGACTGAATGGAGAAGCAATCTTTCACAATCTTCACACAATGATTTTGAAATTTCCTCTGAGAAATCTTTCAAAATCCCGCAGGCTTTAACAGGTTTTTTATCCTTGTTTTTGTGAAAGTTCCTACAGTATATTTCTGTAAACAAGGATAGGATTGAAATATCCTTCTTCAGTTTTTTTATTTGCTTTTTGTTCCTTAATGGAATAAGCATAACATCTCCTCAAAGAAAAGCTGGTTTATGGTAAATACAATCAATTTTAATCTCCCTTTCTGGAAACTTTTTCCCTGTTAGTTCGCAGAAATAAAATTTGTTACCCTTTTTTGAAACAATTTCTTTAAAATGAGAACATGAAATGCAAACCCTTGCTACTTTTATAATTCTTTCCTTTCTCATGGAGTCAATTAGTCTAACAAAAAATAAGAAAATCCTTTCCTTCTCCTTTTCCGGGAAATTCTCAAGGATTTTCTTTATCGGTTCATTCATAATGTTGAGGCTTTCTGCAATTTTTTCTCCATCTTCTGTCAGTTTTAAAATTGAGAACCTTTTGTCCTTTTTGCTTTTTTCCTTAAAAATGAGATTCTTTCTCTCAAGGGCATTTAAAGAATCAGAAACAGTGGCTTTCGTTAATTTGAATTCAGCAGAAATGTTGGAGACATTTCTCATTTTTTCAGGATATTTTTTAAGATAAAGAAGGAATTGGAGTTGAATTGGACTAAGATTTGTCTCCTTAACTTTTTCCCAAACAAGAGCCCTGAAGGCATTAAATATTCTTTCAAGGGCATATACTATCTTGGAATCAATGTCTTTTCCCATTTTGTCAAACCCATTTAGTTAGCAATCCTAACCATATTTAAATATAGGAAAAATTTTTATTTTTGTCAAGTTTAGGGATTTTTTAATTGTTTGTTTTCAATTTTCTCTATTAGTCTAATTTTTTAGACTTTTTTAATTAAATTAGTCTAAATTTTTAGACTGATTCTCCTCAGGCATCCTAAATTATTGGCTTCCAAAAACAAAGTTATACTCTGGCATCACTTTTGCATTATCCTCTTATGAATTTTTTAATTATCATCTTTTTGTTGACAATCTCAACCCTATTATTTATATTTTAAGATGTGAAAAGGGGAAGATGAGAAGTGAATCTTTTAGTCAGGGAAGAAGATATTATAATATAGAGCTAAGATAAAAATGAGAGAATTGAGATATAAAGAGATAATTTCAGTTGCTTTTCTTCTATTTTCTGACATCCTTTCTATATTTCTATCCCTTTTGACAGCTTACTTTTTCAGGGCTTCCATTCTGCCCCATATTTTCTCAGCTTTTAAGATGAAACCAGTCCCCCTTGAAAACTTCCTTTCAGCCTTTTATCTTCTTGGCATATGGCTCCTTCTTTTCTTCCACGACAGATTGTATACAAGGAGGCTCCTTTTCTGGGAAGAGACAAGACTAATTTTTAAAAACACAACTCTTTCAATAATTATTGTTATGCTTTTAACTTTTATCCTAAGGAAGGAAAGAGCTTTCTCAAGAGCTGTATTTATCCTTCTCTGGATTTTCACTCTTTTCTTAATTCCTTTTTTCAGATTAATTACAAAAAAAATCCTTTTTAAATTGGGATATTGGAATAGAAATGTCGTTATTGCAGGTGCAGGTTCAACAGGATTGAGGGTTGCAAAGGAAATTGAGGCAACACCATACCTTGGCTACAAGGTTGCTGGATTTCTCGATGATGATAAGGATAAAATAGGGAGTAAGATTAATGGAATAGAGGTTCTTGGAAAGCTTTCAGAAATTGAAAAATGGATGAAGAAAACCTCTTCTGAAGATGTAATAATTGCAATACCCACAATAAAGGAGGATAAATTAAAATCTTTTGTTGAAAAGTGCGAGCCGATTGCAAAGAACATAAATTTTGTAAGCAGATTTGGCTTGTTCTCCCTTTATAACCTAAGAACTGAACATATAAACAGTTTCCTTTTAATTTCAATGAAGGGAAGGCTTTTAAGTTCATGGTTGGTAACGATAAAGGACACTTACGAGAGGCTTGCTGTTGCTATAATTTCTCCCTTCTTAGCCATTTTGACTTGCATAATTTCTATTCTGATAAAGCTTGATTCTCCAGGACCAGTATTTTTTAGACAGGAAAGATTGGGGAAGGATGGGAAAAAATTTAAACTATTAAAATTCAGAACAATGTATAAAAACTCTGATGAGATATTGAAAAGATTTCTCTCTGAAAATCCTGAAATGAGGGAGGAGTGGGAGAAGTTCAGAAAGATCAGGGGTAAAGACCCAAGGGTAACGCATCTTGGTAAATTTTTAAGGAAATGGAGCATTGATGAGATACCCCAGTTATTTCATGTATTAAAGGGTGAAATGAGCCTTGTAGGTCCGAGACCTTATATTCCTGGAGAACTTGAAAATAATTCGTCTTTTAAAATTATAACAAAGGTAAAGCCAGGAGTAACAGGTTTATGGCAGATAAGCGGAAGGAATCTTCTTACCTTTGAGGATAGGATAAAGCTTGATGAGTTCTACATAAGAAACTGGTCTTTATGGCAGGATTTTGTAATAATTTTAAAAACAATCAAGACAATTCTAAAGGGGGAAGGAGCATTTTGAGTCACTACATCCTTGAAGAGAAATATCTTTATTTTTTCCTTTTTAAAGCAAATGATTTTTTAATATGCAAAGCCAAAATAGCAGAGCGTTTGGCTTTTATGTGGAAATAAGATATAAAATATGAGAAAAATTATATGCTTATTTTTTAAAATGGCGGTAGCATGGAATTAAAATGGTATGTGGTTAAGACAAAACCTTTGTGTGAAGATAAAGCGTTGAGTAATTTAATTAAGCAAGGGATTGAGGTTTATCTTCCAAAAATTAAAAAGGTCATATGGAGAAGAGGAAAAAAGCTTGAATTAGTAAAGCCTTTATTCCCTGGTTATCTTTTTGCCAAATTCTCTGTTGAAAGCCATTTAAGAAAGGTTAGCTATACAAGAGGGGTGAGCAGGGCTGTCTCCTTCAATTGTTTTCCTGTGCCATTAGAGGATGAAGAAATTGAATTTATAAAAGCAAGGGAGTCGAATGGTTTTATTTCAATAGGGGAAGAGAGTTTCAAAAGAGGAGAGAGGGTGCGGGTTGTAAAGAGACCCTTCTCTGGCTTTGAAGGATTATTTGAAAGGGAACTTGAAGATGGTGAGAGGATTGAAATCCTCTTGAAATTTCTATCTCATAAGGCTAAAATTGCAGTTGAAAAAGATTTTATTAAGAAATTAGAGTAAATAAAATTTGGATGATTAGGAGGAAGGATGGAAGAGGAAGAAATTGAGCTAATGGACATAATAAATGTCTTATGGAAAAGGAAGTGGCTGGTAATAATAGGAACATTAAGTTGTATGTTTATTGTTTGAATAATAAGTTTTCTCCTGAAGCCTGTTTATGAG
>CAZFCI010000157.1:0-9563 GCA_964517525.1 uncultured Clostridia bacterium
ATACAATAGGAGAGAGTCTCGCAAGGACTGGGAATATAAAAGAAGCCTTAGAGTATTTTAATAAGGCTAATGAATTAAAACCCAATGACCAAAGGGCAACTAAGAATATAGTGGAACTTTTTGTCAAAAGTCAGGACTACAGAAAAGCAATTGAGACTATTAAAGAATATTTAAAAATATCTCCAAATAACACTTATTTTCTAAAAAGACTTGCAGAATTGTATTGTGATTTAGGAGATATAAATGGTGCAGAACAGATAATCTTTCAGCTCCAGCAAATGGAAGAACATGAGGTTGACCTTCTTAATAAAATAGGAATGCTACTGAAAGAAAGGAACGAACTTGACAGAGCCTATAGGATTTTTGAGCCTACAATAGATTTTTTTGTAAAAAAAGGAAGCATTGAAGAAGGTCTCTCCTTTCTCAGACTGATATGGACTTCCGACTCTTATCATATACCTTCCCTCCTAAAAGCCTCTGAGATATATAGAGGAACTGAGCAAATTGCTAATTTAATTCAGGTTCTGAACAAGCTATATGAAACCTATGAACAGAAGGGGATTAAGAATGAGGCTGTAAAAGTATTGAAAGAACTTGTTAACCTTGCTCCTGACAATTTAAAGTATAAAAATGCCCTTGCAAAAATGGAAGGGAAAATGGCTCCAGAAGAAATTAAAGGCACTACTGTTGAGGAAGAGGTTGAGAGAGGTGAAGAATTTATAAATTCAAAACTTGCTGAGGTTGAGGTTCTTATTAAAAATAAACTTTATAAGAAAGCCCAGGAGATTTTAGAAGAATTGCTCAAGTATAATCCTGATTCAATCGAGACAAGGAAAAAAATTATCGAACTTTTCCATAAGACAGGAAAGAATGAGAGAGCTGCTGACGAGGCATTTGCTCTTTCAGAAATATATAAACAGAAGGGAATGATACAGGAGTATCAGGAAACTCTTGAGATAGTTGCTTCTTTAAAACCTGATCATCCAATGCTTATATTTAAAGAAAAACCAAAAGGAGAAAAGCCAGAGATAGTAATTGATATCACTCCAGAACCAACCACACTGGAAGAAGAACCTTCCTTTCAAGATTTTATAAAATTGGAAGAGGCTACAGTAAAAGAAGAGATTCCAACTCTTCAACCTGAAGATCTTCTTGAGGAGCTTATTGAACCAGATATTTTCAAAGAGGAAGTTTCCATTCCAATAATTACAGATAAAAAACCTAAAGATTTAGGAATCTCAAAAGAAGAGAATTGGATTGAACCATCCCTTATAAGTGAGCTTCCAGGTGCAACTTTCTATGATTTAACTTCCGTTGCAGAGGAAGAAGCGGTAGCCCTCGAGGAGATTTTATTAAGCATAGAAAAAAGAACTTCAACAACTTCTGAAAAAATGTTGGAAGAGGTTCTTAAAGAGTTCAAAAAAGGAGTAGATGCCCAAATAGGTAAAGAAGATTATGAGACCAGATATAATCTTGGTATAGCTTATAAAGAAATGGGTTTACTCGATGAGGCAATCAATGAGTTTTTGATATCTGTTAAAAGTGAAGATAAAGCATTTGAATCATCTGTTTTACTTGGTCATTGCTTTGCAGAAAAAGGGTTCTTCGAACAGGCTATAGCCTGGTTTAATAGAGCTCTCGAGATAAGGGGTAAGAAATCTGAAGATTACATAGCGGTTAAGTATGAAATGGCATCAATTCACGAGAAGATACAGAATTGGTCAGAAGCTTTCAGATTATACAATGAAATTCAAAAATCTGATCCCACTTACAGGGATGTAAGTCAAAAAATTCTTGTATTGAAGGGATTCTCATGACCTTTTGAATGGAAGATTTTCTGAAAAATAGATTTTCAGAGCTCTCTCAAATTGAAGAAAGTTTAAGTTCAGTCCTATATAAAGGATTTGATAATCTATTTCAAAAGAATGTTATATTAAAGATTCTATTTCCTATAGCTACAAAGGACATATCTTTACTGACTTTATTAGCCCAGCTCTATCATAGAAACATAGCTTCTCCCATTGATCTCATTCCTTTACCAGGAGGATACTATTGTGTCGTTTTTCCTGAGTATTCGAGGAATCTGATTTCGAAAAATGACCTAAAGGAAGAAAACAATTTACCATTAGCTTTACAGGTGCTCAGTGCCATTGAATTTCTTTTCTCTAAGTCTATTGGAATAAATAATATCTCCGAGAGAAATCTTTCAAAGGATAATGGCATTATTTATCTTATAGAATTCGAAGAGAATATTTATAGGCTCTCCCATTTTGAGGACAAAATAAAGGAAGATAGTATTGAAAATATAATTTCGAGGTTACCCTGTTTCATAAATTCCAGTCTTATAGAGGAAAAGGAAATTTTCAGTAAGATAATGGATGGAAACCCTCATTTGATCTATTCCTTTTTAGGATTCGATCTGAGAAGAAAAGAGGATCAGATAATAGATGGGTTTGCTGATGAAAAGGGTTCTTCCAATACAAAAGTTTTAGGAATTTTTGGTAGAGAAGGGCAGGGGAAGAGTGTTTTTCTTAAAAATTTCATAATCAGGAACCGTTCCATTTCGTCTCCGATCATTTTTCTCAATTCTATGGGAAAGGAAGATTTCTTTAATTCCTTTATTAAACAGCTTTCATGGCTATATCCTTTAGCAAAAACCTCATCTTCTGATCTCAGAAGTTATGATGGAATTGTAAAACTTATAGAGCTTCTCTTCTTAGAAAATGGAATTAGTTCTCTTATATTTATTTTTGAGGATCTTGACAGAGCAGATTTTGAGAGAGTTAAATTTCTTGAGAATCTTTTCTATGGCATAGATGATTCATATCCTTTTAAAATCATTTTTACCTCTGAGAGTTATTTTCCTTTCCTTAAAGATTTGAGAGCCTATCATTTAAATCTTTCATTCAGGAACTTAAATGAATTTAGAGAGAATTTGTGGTTGGGGAACCCTCATCTTGAAGATTTTGTCGAAATTGCATGGAGAAAAAGCGGTGGTAATTTGAATCTTTTTCACTGGATTCTAAAAGACATTGAATTCTGGAAGAAAGGAGAAAGGTATAAAGAGAAAGATTATCTAAGGAAGGATCTTTTGAAAAATTATTCTAAAGAGGAAGCGAAATTTCTCCATTTAGTATCCTGCTTTCCAAAAGGCTTTGAAATTTCATGGCTTAAAAGCCTAAAGCAATATAAAATAGAAGATTTTAATTCTCTGATAAATAAAGGAATTTTAGAACGAAAGGGAATGAGGTTATTTGTCAAGGAACCATGGCTAAGTACTATCCAAGAAGCCATGTCAGAAGAAGAAAAAAAAGAGATTCACAATTCAGGTGCAAATATAGACAGGGAGAATTCATATTATCATCTATTTATGGCTGGGAGATATGAAGAAGGGGTTGAAGAACTTCAGCGATTTATTGAAAATTTAAAGAATAAAGGACATATAAAAGAAGCAATAGATTTAGCAATGTCCTTCCAGGAGCATGTTGAGAAAGTAAAGGATTCTTTGAAAAAGTTTTATTTCTACTCATCAATTTCTGAGCTTTATATAAAAATTGGTAATTTTGACATAGCTTTCCAATATATTGCGAAATCATCACAATTTGTAAAACCCTCTTCAGAAGAATGGATGAAACTTAAAGTTAAAATTTCTGAATGCTTATATGGAATGATGAAACACGGAAAAGCTGTCAATATCCTTAGAGAAAGTATAAAATTTGCAGAAATTTACAATTACGAAAAATATATAAATGCCTTCAATTATCAGCTTTCAAAGAGCCTTTGGAAAATAGGAAAATATGAAGAAAGCGAAAATATACTTAAAAATCTTGAAGGGAGTGGTGATAAATTCTATTCGGGAATATCCAGGAGAGACAGGGGGTACTATTATTTTTTAAGAGGGGATATATCAGGTAAAGAACTGGTCGAGTCCTCGCTGAAGCTCCTCCATGATTATCCAAGGGAGGAGGCACTCTCTTTTAAGTACTTAGCTTGCATTTATATGAAAGAGAAGAAATGGGATGAGGCTTTAAAATTATTTTCTAAGGCAATGAGAATTTTTGAGAAGGAAAATGACCTTTTTAACCAAGCAGGGTTGTGCTCTGATATAGGGAAATTGTATTTGGAAAGGGAGGATTTTTTGAGTTCAGAGATCTGGTTTAAAAAAGCCTTTGAGATTTACTCAAAAATAGAGAATCCAAGAGGTGTAACTTTATCTCAATTTAATCTTACAGAAGTTATGATTCCTTCTGGAAAATGGCAAAATGCAAAGGAGATACTGAATAGATGTGCAGAAATTGACAAGAATTCCCAAAACCTTTTTTCTTATGCCTATGACATAAATTCCATTGGATATCTTGAATTTCTAACAGGAAATTTTAACAATGCAAAAAAGTTGCTCAAGGAGAGTGAGGAAATTTTTGAAAGTTATAATGCTAAAAAAGAACTCATAGATACAAAGATCAAAATTTCAGAACTTTTGCTTGAAAATGGAGAATTGAATGAAGCTAAGAAAATAATTGAAGAAATTGAAAAAATGAATTTTTCTGAGGATGATATTAGAGAGGTTTTGAATTATAAGATATTAAAAGCTAAGTTTTTTCTAAAAAAGAAAGAATCAGGGAAAGCCGAAAAAATCGTATCAGAAATAATTGATGAAGCTATCAAGCATGAGCTGAAAACAATTCTTGGAAGTGCATTTCTTTTGAAAGCTCTGATATTGAAAAATAAAGAAGAGAACGAGTCTTTCAACAATTTTCTTAAGTCCATAGAGATTCTCCACGGATTAAACAATAATTTCTTGAGTAATATTGCAACAGTAGAGCTTTACATTAATTTTCCTGATAGAATTGATTTTTACAAAGCTAATGAAGCACTTGAATGGCTCAAGGAGCGAGGATATTTCAAATATCATCAATATGAGAACTTGATTTGCCCCAGAAAAGAAGATAGCAATTCTCAAAAATTACTAAAATTTTTAGTAGAGGTAGGAAGATTTGACTGGATACAAATTTTCTCTTTTTCCTCTGGGGAACTTTCTCTGGAGGGGGAATTTCCTTCTTTAGATTTTGAGCCCTATATTAACATAGATATTTCAACTCTTGTTCCAAAGACCTTCAGAATGGAGGATTTCGAAGCATTGCAAATTCCTATAATAAAATCTGGAATTTTAAAAGGTTTTATCCTTTGCGGGAAAAAGGGTCATATTGAAGTCGATGATGTAGAACAAATTCTTCCATTTATCGAGCCTGTTTACACATTTTTTTATAAAAAAGAGAATGAGGAAAAAGATAGGGTAGGGTTGGAGCCAAGAATAATAGGCGGGACTTCGATTAAGAAAATAATGGATATAATAAATAAAATAAAAGATTTCAACTATCCTGTTTTGATTATTGGAGAAAGCGGAACAGGAAAGGAGTTGATTGCAAGATATATCCATAATTTAAGTTTAAGAAGAAACGGACCCTTTATACCTGTGAACTGCAGTGCTTTGCCCGAACATCTTCTTGAATCAGAGCTCTTCGGCTGGGTAAAGGGAGCCTTTACAGGTGCTAATACCGAAAGAAAAGGGCTTATAGAAGAAGCAGATGGAGGAACATTTTTCCTTGATGAAATTGGAGATCTACCACTTCCTCTTCAAGCTAAACTTTTGAGAGTTCTTCAGGAAAAGGAGACAAGAAGGCTTGGAGAAAACAAAATAAGAAAAGTAGATGTAAGAATTATAAGTGCAACCAATAAAAATTTAGAGGAAGAGATTAGAGAAAAGAGATTTAGAGAAGATTTGTACTACAGAATAAAATGTGTGGTTATTCATCTTCCTCCATTGAGGGAAAGAAAGGAGGACATACCTCTTCTTACCAATTATTTCATAGAGAAGTACTGCAATGAAATAGGGAGGGAAAAAGTTCACCTTTCTCTTGACGCATTAGAAACCATAATTTCCTATCACTGGCCTGGGAATGTAAGAGAACTCGAGACGGAAATCAGAAACACCATCATGCTTCTTGAGCCAGGGAAAAAGATTGTTGATATAAATGATTTACCTCCATCCATAGCTTCCCAGAAGATTATAAAGCTTGATGTGGGAGGAAACTATGATCTTGTCACTGCAAAGGAAATTTTCGAAAAAAATTACATCGAAGAGATTCTCAGGAGAAACAACTGGAATAGGAAAAAAACTGCAGAAGCTCTCAACATAACAAGACAAGGCTTATTCAAGCTAATGAAGAAATACAGGATAATGAAAGAAGATAATGAGTGATTTTATAGTAAAAAGAATTTTGAATTCTATACTTGTTATATTTCTCGTATCATCTTCAGGATTTTTAGCTCTTTCATTTTTACCCGGGACAGCAAAGGAAGCCAAGTTTGGAGAGAGGGTTTATTACTTTGAAAATGATAGAGCTTCCCCTTTCTCAAAATACTGGAAATTTATTCGTAGTTTTTACAAGGATGGTTTGGGAGAATCCTTTGTAACAGGAAGAAAAGTTGTTGATGAAATTAAAGACGCTATACCTTATTCCCTTAGGCTTGCTCTTTTTTCAGTTCTTCTCTCACTTTTAATTTCTCTTCCTGTCAGTTTATTATGTGTCTTCAAAAAAGATAATATTATCGATAATTTCATTCTTATATCTTCTGTTCTTCTTAGTTCATTGCCTGTTATAAGCTTAGGGCCCCTTCTTGTTTCTGTATTCTCAATCTGTTTGGGTTTTTTTCCAGTCTCGGGTTCGGAAGATTTTAAAAGTTTAATCCTTCCCTCTTTGACTCTCACCTTTCCATTTTCAGCTTATTTAGTAAGAATACTCAGGAAAAGTTTGAAAGAAGAACTCAAAAAGGGATACATATTCTCTTTAAGAGCGAGGGGGATCAGTGATGGTCGCATTGTAATATCCCATGTTCTTAGAAACTCTATTTTCCCTCTTTTAACCGTAGTAAATCTAAGATTGGGAAGTTTGATAACAGGAGCTATTCTTACTGAGACTCTTTTCTCCTTGCCTGGTGTGGGAAGACTTCTTGTAAGAAGCATTAGCGGCAGAGATTACAATCTGACTTTCGGAATTATAATCTTCTCATCCTTGACCTACATACTTTTAAACCTAATTAGTGATATCGCTTATGCTATTCTTGATCCAAGAGTTCGCTATGGGTATAAAGAATAAAAAAGGCTTGAAAATAGCTGGTTTATCCTTAATATCCTTTGTTATTTTATTTTCTTTTGTCTTACCATTTTTCTACAGAGTATCCCCCCTTTCCATAAATCTTGAAGAGAGACTTTCTAAACCTTCCTTTTCATCCCCCTTTGGAAAGGATGAACTTGGAAGGGATCTGCTTGCTCGAATCTCCTATGGGGGTAGGATCTCTATTTCAGTTTCCTTGGCAGTAGTGTTGATATCCTCAATTATCGGAACTTTATTAGGGACATTTTCAGGATGGATTGGAGGAGTTGCAGACGAAGTAATTGGAAGGGTAGTGGAATTTTTTCTTGCTTTTCCAGGAATAATTTTTGTCCTTGCCCTTTCTCTTATTTTAGGACAGGGAATTTTAAACTTGATATTAGCACTTTCCGTTGCCAATAGTGTTGAAATATTAAGAATAGCAAGGGCACAAACAATAAAAATAAAAAACATGGAATTTATCAAATCTTCCTTACTAATGGGCTCTTCCTCCTTTGATATCATAATTCATCATTTTTTCCCCCATGTCTTCCCCGTGATAATTTCCCATTCTCTCATGTCAATACCCAATGTAATTCTTTCAGAAGCTGGATTAAGCTTTATAGGAGCTGGAATAATCCCGCCAATCCCTTCATGGGGTAATATAATAGCTGAAGGAAGATATCATTTTTTTGATGCTATTCACTTAACAGTGATACCTGCTTCATTCCTTTTTATTTCAGTCCTTGGTTTTAATTTGATTGGGGAGTCTTTAGAATTATGAAAAAAGATAAAATTCTTATCCATGCATGTTGCGCACCCGATGCTCTTGGTTCTTTCGATTCTTTTTCTGTCGATTTTTCCCCTGTTTTTTTCTTCTTTAACCCTAACATTCATCCAGAAGAAGAATATAAAAAAAGGTTTAATGAAATGGAAAGGGTAGGGGAATTGCTTGGTTTGGAAGTTATAAAAGGAGATTATCTACCTGAGCGATGGTTTTATAATGTGAGAGCTTTTAAAAAAGAAAGAGAGGGAGGATTGAGGTGTAATATTTGCATCGCAGTAAGATTGTTCGAGACAGGCTTGAAGGCTAAGAAACTTGGTATTAATTATTTTTCTACAACCCTTACCATAAGTCCTAAAAAAAATGTTGAGGTAGTCAATAGAATTGGTAGAATGATTGGAAATAGATTAGGAATAAAATTTATAGAAAAAATATTGAGAAAAAAAGGTGGTTTTGAAAAGAGTGTTTCTTTAAGTAGAAAATATAATCTTTACAGACAGAACTATTGTGGTTGTGTTTACAGCCTTGAAGAAAGGTTAAATCTTAAGCTTATCCCATTGCAGGAGAAACTATCAAAGAAGTGATAATACCTGCAATCCCATACCCGAAAAAGCTCTGCAAAAGCCATACCCCGACTATGTTGGGCGGGAAATTGATAAAAATATCTTGAGTCAGGTAGGTAGGAAGAAGGAAGACAAGCCAGCCGAAAAGACCGTAGTAAATGCCCTTTAGCAAGCTCGTTCCTGGAATACCTTGAAATATAAGCATAAAGGTAAGGGTAAAGAGAAGACCGCTGAATATTGAGATCAAAAAGAACTGAAGCATGCCTGAACCTTTTCTCCATAGAGATGAATAATTAGGATCATGATAAATTTTTTTAAAAATTATCCCGCTCAGTAGCCAGTGAAAGACAAAAATTGAAAACCCTGAAAGTAATCCAGCAATTAGCCATCTTATCATATCGACCTCCTTGTCAATTATTCTATTAAAAAATATTAAAAAATCAACTTTATTTTATGTCGGATAATAAATATTATGTAAACCAAAATAAAAAGATGGCTTCTGTAAACATATTTTTAAAGTTAGAATCTTTGAGAATCCCAGGAATTGCTTAGAAAAAGCTATAGATTATTCTTTTGATCTTCTCCTTCGAGGCTTCTCAGGACAGATTTAATAGCTTCTTTGATTTCTTCTTTTGTTACATTCTGTTTTCTAAAGCTTATCTTTAAACTGAAATTATTCCCCTTAAATTTAAAGAAAAAATTCCCCACCCTTTTTTCTTTTTTAATTTTCCTTATGCCATCTCTATTTAGAATGCCAGTACTGAGCTTTTCCAGAACTTCCATCATTTTCTCTTTCGTTTTTAATCTTGCGATTTCTACTAAAATTGTTTTAGATGTAATTGAGAGCTCTTTACATTTTTCGGCTACATCTGGAGGAATTTTAGAGATAGAAATGGACTCTGTAATAGATGACCTGGACTTTCCAATTTTATCAGCTATCTCTTTATGACTGTAGCCATAAAGCTCTGAAAGAAGCCTTAAACCATAGGATTCTTCAAAGGGAGTGAGATCCTTCCTCTGCAAATTCTCAATCAATGCAATTTCAATGGCTTCATTGTCAGATAC
>CAZFCI010000158.1:0-6970 GCA_964517525.1 uncultured Clostridia bacterium
TCTACTGTTTGTGGAAATACTGAGCCCAAAAGAAAAACAAACAATACAAAAAACCAAAAAGCTTTTTTCAAAGCTCCCTCCTTAAATTAATTTCCAAACAAAAATTCTAACCTTAGAAAAATTTTATGTCAAGCAAAGATTATTAAGGGATTGTTTGGCTTGGTGGACATGACCCGATTTCTTTTAAATACCTTCTTTCATAAGCTTCTTTAAGTTTTTGAATTATTTAAAATATGTTAGAATATATTAGGTTTTAGCCTTTAGGTCTTAGTAAGAATGAAAAAAAATGCATTTCTCATTTTTCTTCTTATCCTCGTTTTTTTCCTTTCAATTTATCTCATTCCTATTCCAGAGAAAAATTGTAAAAATTCCCTTAAAGTCCTTGATAGAAATGGAATGGAGCTTTATGAGTTTTTAGGCAAGGAGAAAGCACATTTCCAATGGCTTTCCTTTGAAGAAATATCTCCATGGCTTTTAAAAACAACAATTTTCCGTGAGGATAGATATTTCTATAAACATTTTGGGGTTAATCCCCTTTCCCTTTTAAGAGCAGGGACTGTAAATCTCAAAAATAGAAAGTTTATGCTCGGTGGCTCCACAATTACAATGCAGGTGGCAAAAATAATGGAAGGTAGAAAGGGGAAAAATATTTTGAAAAAGATAAAAGAGATTTTACTGGCAATAAAGCTTGAAATACTCTGGTCAAAAAAGAATATAATCTCTTATTATCTCAATAGGGTTTACTATGGCAATCAGCTTTTTGGTTGTGAGTCAGCATCCCAGTTCTATTTTGGAAAGAGTGCAAAGGAACTAACCCTTGCTCAGTCAGCTTTCCTTTCAGTAATTCCTTCCTCTCCATCCAGTTTAAATCCTTATAAAAATTTATCCAAGTTAGAAAAAAAGGCAAAATCTCTCATTAAAGAGATGTATTTGAAGGGATGGATAAGTAGAGAAGATTATGAGATTGCAATGGCTGAGAGGATTGAGATAAAAAAACCATTTAATCCTTTGCTTGCTCCCCATTTTGTTTTTAGGATTTTAAAAGAGGAAGAGGAAAATCTCTACAATTATTCAGAGATTAAAACAACAATTGATTATTATTTACAAAAAGAGGCTCAGAATATTTTAAAGATGCATCTTAAAAACCTCAAGGAAAAGGGAGTGAGTCAGGGAGCAATTATTGTAATGGAGAATAAAACAGGAGAAATCCTTGTTTGGAGTGGCTCAAAGGATTTCTGGGATGAAGAATCATCAGGGCAAATTGATGGATGCATAATAAAAAGACAACCTGGATCAGCCTTAAAACCTTTTCTTTATGCGGTTTCCTTTGAAAAAGGATTCACTCCTTCAACAATCCTTCCCGATATTCCAACCTCCTTTAAAGAAGGGAATAAGCTTTATGTGCCAAGAAATTATACCTATGATTTCTCAGGACCAGTTAGATTGAGGGTTGCCCTTGCCTCATCCTTAAATGTTCCTGCTGTTTATGTCCTTTCAAAAGTTGGGAGACCTCTATTTTATAAAGAGCTTCTATCATGTGGATTTGAAAGCCTTGAAAGAGGTGATAGATTTTACGGTCTTGGATTGGCTTTGGGTAGTGGAGAGGTTACCCTCCTTGAACTGGTAAGGGGTTATTCAGCTTTTGCAAGGAGAGGGATTCTAATGAGGGAGAAAAAAGTTATAAGCTATAAAAGGGGGGATGGGAGTATAGAATTACCTAAAGAGATTAAAGGGAGGAGAATTTTTGATGAAAAAGTCTGTTTTTTGATAACCTCAATTCTTTCTGACAATTACTCAAGGGGGCTTGGGTTTAGAGAAAACTCTCCATTAAATTTTCCTTACCAGGTGGCAGTTAAAACTGGAACATCTGAGGGTTTCAGGGATAACTTTTGCATTGGTTATACAAGGGATTGGACAGTTGGTGTTTGGGTTGGTAACTTTGAAGGAGATAGCATGAAGAATGTAGCTGGAGTTACAGGTGCTGGTCCTATTTTCCATTCAATCATGGATCTTCTCCAAAAAAGAAAATATGGGAAAATTCCTTATGGAGAAAAGATTTTTGAAGAAATTCCCAAAGGAATTGTTAAACTTGAGGTTTGCAATCTTTCTGGTATGCTTCCATCATTGAATTGTGAGGGGAGGATTAGTGAATACTTTATTGAAGGAACTGAGCCTAAGGAATTGTGTAACTGGCATAGGGCTGAAAAGATTGACATTAGGAATGGATTAATTGCTGGAGAGTGGACTCCTAAAAAATTTGTAAAAGAAAAAATTTTTATTTTTCCTCCCCCCCTTTTCACTGAATGGGCAATAAGCAAAGGGGTTATTCCACCAAAGAGAATTTCAAATTTAAAAGAGCATGATTTTAAAATTGTTAATCCTGTGGATGGCTCTATATTTCAGACTCTTCCAGATCTTCCTGAAAATTATCAGAGTATAAGACTTGAATTGAGAACTGATATAACATCAAAAAAAGTTATCTGGTATGTGGATGATAAAATCCTTGCTGTTTCTTCATTTCCATTTAAAGAAAGATGGCAGATAGAGAGAGGAACCCACGAAATAATTGCAAGATTAGAAGATGGTAAATATGAGGATAAAGTGAGAATTTATGTTCAGTAGTTTTCCTTCTTAAAGATTTCTTTTCCAGAAATCTAACATCAGGGTGTAGAGGTGAATTCTTGCAGGAGGATCTGAGATTCCGTGCTTTCTCCAGGGATAAATTATTAGCTCGAACTGGATATTATTTCTTATAAGCTCATTTATAAAAGCCTCTGTATTCTGGGGGTGAACATTGTCATCAAAGGTTCCATGGACAATCAAAAGTCTTCCTTTCAAATTCTTTGCAGAAAGAACTGAGGATGTTGCCTTATATCCTTCAGGATTATCATCAGGTGTGCTCTGGTATCTTTCTGTATAGACTGTATCGTAATAGTGCCAGTCTGAGACTGGATATAGAGAAATTCCAGCTTTAAAAGCATCGGAATGGGTCATAACAAAAAGGGTTGTGCACCCTCCTCCACTTCCACCCCAAATTCCCAATCTTTTCTCATCGATAAAGGGAAAACTCTTGAGCCATTTAACCCCATCTAAGATATCTTTCAAATTCTGAATTCCGTAAGCTTGCTTGTAAACAGAGGTCTCTGTAGCTTTTGACTTCCCCATACCTGCTCTAACCTCAAAGACAAAATAGAAATAACCTTCCTGGGCGAGAAGGTTTGCCCAGAAAATTCTACTGTTCCAACTATCTATAACCTGCTGAGCACCTGGTCCTCCATAAACATAGATGATAGCAGGGTATTTTTTTGAAGGATCAAAATTCTTTGGTTTTATCATTGTTGCTGGAAGCTCAATCCCATCTTCTGTTTTAAAAAAGTGAAATTCTGGATAGTTCAAGTTAAATCTCTCTAAAAATTCCTTTGCAGAAGGAGAAATTGTTAATATCTTTTTCCCATCATTTCTGTAAAGAGAAAGATCAGGTGGCGTGGAAATGTTTGAGAAGTTATCAAGATAGTATTTCAAATCAGGAGAGAAGGAAACTCCATGGACACCATTCCCAGTAGTTAGCCTTTTGAGGTTTTTCCCATTTAGCTCAATTCTATAAAGGTGCCTTTCCTTGAGAGCTTCTTTATTGGCGGTAAAATAAACCAGTCCTTTTCTTTCATCAACTCCCACAATTCCTCCATTTCTGCTAACTATCCCTCCAAAGGAAGGAATAACCATGTAATCACCTTTGGTGATCTGATTTATAAGTTTTCCATTTATGACATATAAATAGAGATGCTGATAACCATCCCTTTCTGACATCCATATAAATTTTTTCCCATCCTTGAAGAAGTAGAGGGAGTCATTGAGATTAATCCAGGCTGGCTGAGTTTCAGTTAATATTATTCTGCTTTTTCCCGAGAATCTTTCAGAAAAGAAAAGCTTTAATTCATTTTGCTTTCTATTTAGAGTTTGAACTGCGATCTCTTTAGAGTTGGGAAGCCAGTTGAATCGAGCTAAATATTCATATTCTCCGCAATCAACCCATGTTGTCTTTGCTGAATCTATCTCTACAATCCCCAGCTTTACTTTTGGATTTTTCTGACCTGCCTTTGGATACCTCTGCCTCACAACTCCCTGATTTACTGGTTCAAAATTTACAAAGGTTGAAGTTGGCACTTCTGATTCATCAGTTTGAAGGTAGGCAATTGCCTTTGAATCAGGAGACCATGAATATGGAACATTGATATGGTCATAAATCTCTTCCCAGTAAACCCATGAAAGGGTTCCATTTAGAACGGTTTCCGAGGCATCAAAGGTTAGTCTCTTTTCTTGCCCTGTTCTCCAGTCAATAACAAATATTTCGTTCCCTCTAATGAATGAAATCCATTTTCCATCAGGAGAGAAAGTGATGGAATCCTCTACTTCCTGAGTTTTTGTAAGTCTTTTAACTGATGAGTTAATAAGATCAACTACAAAAATATCTCCATTTAAAAGGTAAGCGATCGCATTACCATTCAGATCAACTGCATCAGGGAATCTCAAATTTTTTGGAGCTGAGTTTCCCAGGAGTTCCTTTAATGAAGAGAGAACTTTTTTAGCATCAATTGCTTTTTCCCTCTTTCCTTTCTCAGGATCAAAAATTTCGAGAGTTCTCTCCTCAGAAGGAGTTTTCATATCCAACATTAGAACTTTCCCATTGTTTAGCCATATATACTGAGGGACACTTAGCTGAGACATAATTTGAGGATCGAAGATTGTTTTGATATCGAGCTTCTGCTGAGACTCAGCGTAAATCAAGATTGATAAGGATAGAAGGATTGCAAAGAATCCTGAAAATTTTTTATACATTTATACCTCCGAGAATGGAATCATAATTCATTTTTTATTAACTATAAAAGTTTATCACTATTCTTTCCTTTTAATTTTCCTTTTAAAATTGGGTCTTTCGATATGGTGATTAATTCCATAGTTGTCATAACAATCAAGAACACATTCGCAGAAGTTTTTAATTTTCTCGTCTCCTTTTTCTATAGCCTGATGGTATAATCTTATAAAAAGTCTTTTGCCAAATTCTGTTTGGGAATAATTTTTTTTCAAGAGATTATGCTCTGAGCACAGAGTTTGACCATTTTCAACAGTATTTGTTCCTCCTTTATCTATAGGCTTTATATGGTCAACATGTATTTCCCAGCCATCTTTTTTCC
Organism: uncultured Clostridia bacterium; assembly: GCA_964517525.1. Taxonomy (GTDB): domain Bacteria; phylum Acidobacteriota; class Aminicenantia; order JBFLYD01; family JBBIMS01; genus JBBIMS01. Next base: position 5,193 of record CAZFCI010000158.1, read on the forward strand.
CTCTACCACATATTACACATTTATAACCATCTCTTTTGAATACTTCTTCTTTAATTTCAGGAGGAAATTCGTATAAATCCTTTATCTGTATAAGATCAGGATCATATCGATAAACACCTTTTTTAATCTTTATCAACAATCCTTGTTGATGAAGTCTGCGTATTCCACGCCATGTATCTCGAGGTTTCCTATTATAAAGTTTTAAATATTTCTCCTCGACCCAATCAACAACAGGACTATGGGTCAAGTCTTGTTTTGGATGGTTCATGAAATATTCCATTATTAAATCATTTATGGTCTTTTTTGTTTTCTTCATAAGAACTTTCTCCTTTTGAGAAATCCAATTTGAGTTGTGTTATTTTTGCTTCATCTAACAATCTTTTTTTTGCAATTTCACAATAATTTCTGTCAATTTCAACTCCTATTCCTTTTCTGCCGGTAAGGACGCAAGCAATCAAAGTAGAACCGCTTCCTAAGAATGGATCCAAAACAGTATCACCAACAAAGGAAAAAAGTTTTATACATCTTTTGGGAAGCTCTACAGGGAAAGGAGCTGGATGTCCAATTTTGGTTCGGCTTTCGCCCATAAAACTCCAGACTCCATTAGTCCACTCTATAAACTCATTTTTTGTAATGTCAGATTTTTTACTTCCACTGGTTTTTTTCCACCTTTTTTTATAAAGGATAGCAATCATTTCTACTGGTGCAATAACATAAGGAGCTGTTGCAGAGAGCCATGAACCCCAAGCAGTTCTTCTTGAGATATTTTGCTCATTCCAGACTATAGTAGAATGATATTTCCAACCTATTTTTTTAGCGATTGTTACAATATCAGCATAAACGCTTTGTTGTCCTCCTTTATTTTTATCAAGGGGAATATTAAGGCAGAGTCGTCCATCTTCTTTGGCAAGTCTATATGCTTTCTCAAGCCATTTTTGAGTGAATTCTATATAAATTTCATAGGGGATTTTATCGTTGTATGAATTATATCTAATATCAACATTATAAGGAGGGGATGTAACAATTAAGTCAATCGAGTTTTCCTCAATACATTCAGTTGTCAAAAAGTCATCATTGAGAATAGCAATATCATCAGTTTGAAAAAAAAGCATGCTCTTATTACACAAAGAGTAAATGGCTGATGACTCTTTGACTTTCATACTATTGCCTTTGACTCCTTAATCATCGAGCTTTTTCAAGTTCCTCTAAGCAGTTAGGGTTTTTAGCCCTTTTTTGATTAAGAAAATTTTTGATAATCACATAAAGCAAAAAAATCTCCCCAATAGCAAGTAGATACCATGGATAATTTTGGGGGATTTCACCCCTTGCAACAGGAACTGCATTCCAGATGAAGGAGACAAAAATAACGAGGAAACCTAAAATTGAAAGGATTACATGGAAAGTAGAAAGCTTGAAAGGTTTATCCTTGTAAAGCTCTATAAGAATAAAGATAAAAATCAAAGTTAAAGATACAATTATGGGAGCAATTACAGGACCTGTCCAGGGAGCTGGAATAAGGAATAAAATGTCCCATTCGAGAAGGCTCGATGGCCAATTGAGGAATATTTTAAGCCATATGTAAAAGAATATGTCCCAAACACCAAACAAAAAACAAAAGGCGCCAAATCTCTTCCAACAATCCTTTGAGCTGAGAAAGGAAACAGAAAAAATAAGAACAATAGAGAAAAACTCTCTTCCTATCTCAATAATAGCTCTTAAAGGGGAAATGTATCTGAGGGGAAAGGAGAAGCCTTCAGGATAAAGGATATCTCTCAGAT
>CAZFCI010000159.1:0-6489 GCA_964517525.1 uncultured Clostridia bacterium
AAGATAAGGAGGATGATACGCAGCATCAGTTGTTTTGAAAACAGGAAGACGTTCGAGATGATAATATACGTCTTCTTTCAGTATAACGACAAATGATGGGCGGCCAAGCCTTTACATGAATTTACACAAAAAACTTGACACTACCTCACATCAAAAAATAATCTGAACCAATAAGGTTACAAAAAATCTGGTTCTTTAAAGAGTTGTAAGTGTATAGCTCAAGTAAGGCTAAGATTTTTTCAGTTTCAATCTTTTTTAATTCTACCATAATTGGATAAATAAGCTTCAAAAATCTATCTTTTTTAGTTTCAAAGATTTTTTATTCCTGTCTAAACCCTTTCTACATTGAAAAGTCTATGAAAAGAAATTCCACTTCTTAATTACTCATATATCCCTAAGTCAAGAAAATTTTGTCTATCCTTGAGGTTTTTCAATTCTTTCTTTATACTAAAATATGAAAATGAGCTCAGCAATTGTTCTTTTTTCAGGAGGAATAGATTCTACAACAGCTCTATACTGGGCTAAAAGGGGATTCAGTAGAATCATTGCCCTTACATTTTTATATGGTCAAAAACATTCCATTGAAGTTGAAATGTCTAAGATAATAACTGAAAAAGAAGGTGTGGAACATAGAATAATAAATGTTGATCTAAGTCAGATTGGAGGCTCATCCCTCACGGATAGGGGAATTGAAATTGAAGATATTAAACTTGAAGAATTGGGAGAAAGAATACCATCAACCTATGTTCCCTTTAGGAATGGAATTTTTCTTTCTCTTGCAACTGCTCTTGCTGAGGTTGTTGACTTGGATTCAATAGTTACTGGATTCCACTCCCTCGATTCTCCTAATTATCCAGATACTTCGAAGGAATTTGTCGATGCAATGGAAAGGGCTATAAATTCAGGGACAAGAGCTGGAAGATTAGGGAGAAAAATATCAATTCTATCACCTTTAATTGGAATGAAAAAAGAGGAAATAATAAGATTTGGGCTTGAATTGGGAGCAGATTACTCCTATTCAATTTCCTGCTATAGAGGAGAAGAGATACCCTGTATGAGATGTCCAGCATGCAGGATAAGGGATTCTGCATGGAAATCCCTTGGAATTGAAGATCACCTAATTACAAGACTTAAAAAGGAGGGAAAATGGCATGGATTTTAAGGGTTAAAGATAAATTCTCAGCAGCCCATTTCCTTAAAGATTATCACGGTAAATGCGAAAAGATTCACGGTCACACCTTTGAGGTTGAGGTTTATATTGAAGTAAGAGAGTTGAATCAGACTGGAATAGGATTTGATTTTATTGAGATAAAGGAAAAACTCTCCAACATACTTCCTGATCACAAATTACTAAATGAGATTTACGATTTCAATCCATCCGCAGAAAATCTCTCAAGGCACTTTTACTATGAATTGAAAAAATATTACCCTGTTAAAAAAGTAGTTGTCTGGGAATCGGAAAATGCATCAGCAGAATACTCTGAAGATATCTGAGATTTTCTTCAGTTCTCAGGGAGAAGGATTGAGAGTGGGAGAACCAACAATCTTTGTGAGGCTTTCAGGATGCGATTTAAAATGTAATTTCTGCGATACAAAATATGCTTGGAAAAATGGGAAATCCGAAAATGTCGATGAAATTCTCAAACAAGTAGAAAAATTCAAAAATTTAACTAATTGGGTTTGTATAACGGGAGGGGAGCCAACCCTTCAAGACATATCAGATTTGGTTTTAAGATTAAAGAAATCGGGTTATATGATTCAAATGGAAACCAATGGAAGGAAATTCAAATCTCTTCCCTTTGATTGGATAACTCTTTCTCCGAAACCACCTGATTACTTCTACGAAGAAGAGTGGAAGAAGTATGCTAAGGAATTAAAAATTGTTGTGGATAAAAATCTAACGATGGATGTGATAAAGAAACTTTCTAAGGATTTCTCTAACATACCTGTTTTCCTTCAACCCCAATCAATGCTTAAATGGTCTCTCAAAAAGGCATATAAATTGTGGAGAGAAGGGATTCAAGAAAATCTAAAAAATTTAAGGCTCGGTTACCAAATTCAAAGGATTTATTTAATAAAATAAGATGCTCGGAATAAGTTCAGAGCTTGATTGTCTTGTTTGCATGATGAGGCAAGCCTTAAATACTTCAAGACTTGCAACAAAAGACGAGGAGAAACAAAGAATAATTTTAAATTTGGTTTCCAAAGAAATTGTGAAGGTTAACCTCAAATTCCCCCCTGCTCAAATTTCAAAAGTTGTATACGAAATAGTAAGGGAAGTAACAGGGGTCGAGGATCCCTTTAAAGATGTCAAAGAAAAAAGTAATAAAGAGGCATTACTTATGCTTCCTGAACTAAAAAAGATTGTCTCATCCTCCCAGGATCCCCTCTACACTTCCCTATATGTTGCAGTTGCTGGTAATATTATTGATCTCGGAATCGGACACCCTTTCGATCTCTCAAGGGATGTAGAAAATATAATGAAATCAAAATTTGCAATCGATGATTATGAGTTTTTCAGAAAAGATATTGAGAAAAGCAAGAAACTTCTTTATCTTGGAGACAATGCAGGAGAGATTGTTTTTGACAGGGTTCTAATTGAGGAGCTTTTAAAATTTGGTCTTGAAATAAAATTCTGTGTTAAATCAAAGCCAATAATAAATGATGCAACAATGGAGGATGCCATAATCTCAGGTATTTGCGAAATTGTTCCTGTTATAGAGACTGGTAATAATTCAATTGGAGTTGATTTAGAGAATGGGAGTGAGGAGTTTAAAAGGGAATTTTTCGGAGCAGATATTATTTTATCCAAGGGTCATGGAAATTTTGAGACATGTTATGGGCTACCTTTGAATATCTATTTTCTCCTGAAGGCAAAGTGTGATGTTGTTAGCCGAGCCCTTGGTGTTAGAACAGGGGATATTGTTTTTAAAAAACAGAGAGTTAGAAGGAGGAAATTATGAAAAGGAAATTTCTATTTTCAGCATTTCTAATCTTCTTTTTCCAATCCTCTTTGATTTGTTCAAATCTCTCTTCCCTAATCCCAGAGGTCAAAGGCTGGAAGCTTTCAGAACCTCCAAAGTTATTCCACTCGAAAAATCTCTATGAGCATATAAATGGAGGAGCTGAAGCTTATTTAGCCTTTGGATTTAAAGAACTTCTTGTAGCCTATTTTGAAAAGGAAAATTCAAGCTTAACCCTTGAAATATACGATATGGGAAATAACTACAATTCCTTTGGTATTTACAGTGTTGAAAGGTCTCCACAGTATCAGTTCTTAGAGATTGGAAACCATGGATATACTGATGGAGAAAATCTCTTTTTTATTTCAGGAAAGTTTTATATAAAGATTTACTGCTCAGAGTGTGGAGAAAATGCTCCTGAAACAGTTAAATCCTTTGCCATGGAAGTTGAGAAAAGGATAACGGATAAAGGTTCTCTTCCGGAACCTCTGAAATATTTTCCTGAAGAAGGACTGGTTAAGAACTCAGAAAGGTTCTTCCCAAATAATTTTCTCGGTATTGACTTTTTAAAAAATGGTTTTCAGGCAGAATATGAAGTTAACAAAAGGAGGTTTTATCTTTTCATAATAGAAGAGAAAGAGGACACTATAAACGATGCTTTTGAAAAATTTAAAAGATACCTTGAGGGAAGTAAGGTTTTTGCCATATTCCAGATTAACTCAAAAGATGGAGTTTTAGCTGAAGATAGAGCCCATGGAAAAGTCGCTATATTAAAAAGTGAAAAACTTATAATTGGATATCTTGGAAATGACAACGAAGAAGAAATAAAGAAATATTTGATGAAAATAATTGAAAAAACAGGAGGAAAGAAATGATAATAAAGGATTCTAAAGATGTGGAAAGGGTAATAGCTGGAGAGGGTGCTGAAAAAGCCTATATTAGATGGTTAATCGGAGAGAAAGACAATCCTCCCAATTTCTATCTAAGACTAGTAGAGATTGAGCCAGGTGGAAATTCTCCCTATCATCAGCACAATTATGAACATGAGGTATTTGTTATTGAAGGAGAAGGAGTAGTTGTGGATGAGGAAGGAAAGGAACATCCGATCTCAAAGGGAAAAGCAGTATATGTTCCTCCTTCAGCTAAGCATCAATTCAAAAACATTGGGAAAAGCGTTCTAAGTTTTATTTGTGTTATCCCGAAATAAATCAAGCGGAGAGTATTTCAAAAGATCGAAGGAGTCTGCTTCTTACTTTTATCCCAAAGGGGCATGCTTTTTCACAATAACCTAAGCAATGAAAACATTTGTAAGGTTTTCTATCTTCTTCAAGTTCAGAATAATATCTCATTGCTTCCTTTTCCATTCCATAATTCTCAAAATACATGGCAAATCTTAAAATATCATTTATAGCAACTCCTTCAGGACAGGAAGAGAGACACTCTTTACAACTAACTCTGCAGTATATACTGCTCGCAACAGCTTGATAATTTTTTATTATCTCGAGATCTTTCTTTGTAAGAGGTTTTCCTGAGGCAGAAACATACTCTTCAACATGGGAGTAACTGCTCATTGTAGGAATGCAAGTGTCAATGTTGGGGTTGCTCAGAACCCATCTTATAGCAGCTTGAGGATAACTTTGTCTTTCACTTACAAGAGCTTTTAAAGCACCTTGAGCCCCTCCAGCAAAAATTTTCATAGCAATAACCCCTATACCTTTCTTTCTAACTTCTGCAATTAATGGCTCTATCTCCTTCCCCTCCATGTGATTGTATATGACAAGAACTGCTTGAACAAATTCTGCTTCAAGAGCCTGTTTAAGAGTTAATTTTGCGTTATGGGTGGAGAATCCTGTGAATCTAACTTTTCCATCCTTCTTGAGAGTCTCGTAAGCGCTTAGGAATTCCTCATTCCTCATGAATGGCTCAAGACTGTCAACATTGTGGATAAAAGCAAAGTCAACATAGTCTGTCTGAAGCCTTCTTAAGCTTGCCTCAACCCTTTCTATTACTTTTGTTTTTTCAATCTTCTCATTGGGGTTATAAGCATGTTTTGTGCAAATAATAACTTTATCCCTCACATCCTTTAAAGCCTGACCGATGAAAGACTCACTTCTTGTTCTCAGATAACTTTCTGCAGTATCAAAATAGTTTACTCCACATTCGTAGGCATATCTTAAAACATTCGGCTCAAAAAGGGAAATGGCACCGCAACTTACATCTGAAACTTTTAAGCCTGTATTACCAAGATTATTGTATTTTTTTATTCTTGCAGGCTCCTTTTTATCAGAACCCATTGAAAGAATCTCTTTTCCTCTTTTCTCCAAGCCAATCCCAAAAGTTCCAATAGAAAATGCTAAAAAATCTCTTCTTTTCATTCTTTCCTCCTCATTTCTTCTTTAACTCAATCGGAAGAAGAATTTGTAAGTTTTCTCTTAAATCAAAAACTCCTGGAATAAAAAGGATATAAAATTCTGAATCAGGTGTTTTACTCAAAATTTTCCCCCTTTGAATCGCTCCTGCTTTTCTTGCCTCTTCCATATCTTTGAAGAAATTGAATTCAAAATCTTTATCTAAAACTCTAAGATTGACTACATCTCCTGTTTCAATTCCTGCTTTTTCAAAACACTCTGCTGTCAAGTTTGTAACTATGAAAGTTCTTCCCTGTCTTTCATAAAAATCAATTATATTCCCTTTCAACTCACCTTTCGAGACTATAATATCTCCAATGTTAAGAGATGTCTCACTAAAAAGGTTCTCTTTGATTTCCTCATTTAGTTTTATTTCTTCAACTTCGTAGAGAATTCCCCTTGCTCCGACCCTTGACACAAACCATGAAGATGGAATTTTTATACCTTCGTAATCGAGGTAAGGACCAAAATCGTAATTAATTTCTTGTCTTTCGTTTTCAGGAGAAAAATACGAAATAACGCCTCTCTTTATTAGGAAATCTTCTTGATCAATATAAAGATGTATATTTGCACCATCTGTTTTTGTTTCAAGCTCATAAAACTTCTTTATCCCAAAATTCTTAGTTCCGTTATACTTTAATTCCTTTCCAAAGTTCGAGAGAGTAAAAATCCCGGAAATTAGTTTTGCCTGAAAGATACTGGTGAGCCTTTCGACCCCCTCAACACTATTAAGCCCCTTTATACTGTTTCTTCTTACATTATTATCGTCTACAATTAGAACTTCTATACACACTGGCCCTTTCCCTTTAACAACTTTCATCTTTCCATCTCTCCTCACAAACAAAGTAAAATCACCAACTTTCAAAGAAAGATTAGAAATAGTAGACAATCTTTCTATTCCACCCACAGCTTGAACATTTTTATTAAGTATCTCCTCAACCGAAGATGGAAAGCTTAAAACTGATAAAGCTAATGATAAGATCAAAAAACAAATTATTCTTAAAGTTCTCATTTCTAATCTCCACTGAGATATACGAAATTTTGACTCTTCTGGTTTAAAAACCTAAAAAAAAGGCAAAATTGTTATCTTTTAAAGTATCATATGATAAAAAAATATT
>CAZFCI010000160.1:0-1636 GCA_964517525.1 uncultured Clostridia bacterium
ATGTAAAATTAATTTGATTGAGGTTTTGAATGTATGGAGTTCAAAACTGGATAAAGAGAAGATACCTCAAATTGTTGGGGGAATTCAAAGAAAAGGAATTTTCTTTTGAGGAAGCTGTTGACTTTTTAAAAAGAATATTTAATGATAATGAAGAACAGGTAAAGAATGTTTTATCGGAAATGAAAAAGGCTGGTTTCTTGGATGTAAAGAGAAACCCAGAAGATAGAAGAGAAAAAGTCTATAAACTGAGGGGTTTTTTTGAGGAGGAAATAGTAAAGAACAATTCAATTTCAACAAAAGACCAGCTAATTAATCTTTTAAAACAAGCAGCAGACCTTATAAGAACAAGGGTTGATTATACCTTTATTCTCTTTCTACTCTTTTACAAAGCCATTTCCGACAAATGGGAAAAGGAATTGGAAGAAACTAAAACCAATCTTTTAACTAAAGGGTGGGAAGAACCTGAAGCAATAAGAGAGGCAGAATCTGAACCTTACCACATTTTTAATTTTCCAAAGGAATATTTGTGGAACAATATGAGGAGAGAACCTCAAAAGATTTCAGAGAAATTCTCAATTGCCACCAAAAAATTGGCAGAGTTAAATCCAAGCTATCAGGACATATTTTCTCAATTTGATTTCCATCAATTCACAAGTAATCCAGAAAATGCAGTGATTTTAAATCAACTGGTTGAGCTCTTTAGCAAGTTCTCCTTCAAGGAAATCTCAGGAGATATCTTGGGAGATGCCTATGAATGGATTCTCAAATACTTTGCACCGACAAAGGCAAAGGAAGGTGAAGTTTATACACCAAGGGAAGTTATAAGACTTATGATAGAGATTTTAGACCCTGAGCCTAAAAAGAGTCTGTATGACCCTGCTCTCGGTTCTGCAGGAATGCTAATTGTTGCTTACAAATATGTTGAGGAAAAATATGGGAAAGAAAAGGCGGACACTCTATTTTTGAATGGGCAGGAAGCAAACCCAAAAACCCTTGCCTTAGCAAAAATGAATATGCTTTTGCATGATATAAGGAATTTTTATTTTGCTCTTGGTGATACTTTACTTTTTCCAAAGTTTAAAGAGGGAGATTCTATTAAAAAATTTGACTATGTAATTGCAAATCCTCCATGGAATCAGGATGGTTATGATGAGGAGAACTTGAAAAAAGGAGAATACTGGCAAGACAGATTTGAACATGGATTCCCAACAAAACAGTCTGCTGATTGGGCATGGATTCAGCATATGATTGCCTCTGCAAAAGGTGAAGATGGCGGAAAAGTTGTTGTTGTCATTGACACAGGAGCAGTCTCAAGAGGAGGGAGAGAGAATTTGATAAGGAAGAAGTTAGTTGAGAAGGATTTAATTGAATCAGTGATTTTACTTCCTGAAAAATTATTTTACAACACAGGTGCTCCAGCAGTAATTATTGTTTTTAACAAAAATAAGCCAGAAGAGAGAAGAGGTAAAATTTTGCTTATAAATGCAAGCAAAGAATATCAGGAAGGCAAAAAGCAGAATACATTATCAATGGAAAACATTAAAAAAATTGTAAATGCCTATCGTGAATTTAAAGACATTGAAAAATTCGCAAAGGTCATAACCAAAGAAGAGGCAAGGGAAACAGATTATAACTT
>CAZFCI010000161.1:0-2428 GCA_964517525.1 uncultured Clostridia bacterium
GAATACAGATCCTTCCACAAGAGGGGAGATAGTAACTATTGAGACTGAAACTGACAGAACTTTTTTCTTTGATCTTCTACCCCTGAATGTCGGAAGGATAGAAGGATACAGAGTAAGGATACATCTCACAACAGTCCCTGGACAGGTCTTTTACAATGTTTTGAGAAAACTTGTTCTTAAAGGAGTAGATGGCATAGTTTTTGTTGCAGATTCCCAGAGACCCTTGCTTGATTCGAATCTTGAAAGTATTGATAACCTTAAAGAAAATCTAAGGGAATATAATCTTGATTTTTATTCAATCCCATTTGTATTTCAATACAATAAGAGAGACCTTAAAAATATCTTAACAATAGAAGAGATGAACCAGTATTTGAATCCCTATGAATTTCCCTACATAGAAGCATCTGCAATTAAAGGGACAGGAGTTTTCGAGACACTACAGGAAATATCTAAGTTGACCTTGAAAGATTTGAGGAGGAAAATTGTTAAACCTGCAGAAAAGATATTGGAAGCAAAAGAGGAAAATCTGCCAGCTGAATCTTCTGATGCTTTTGAAAGAACTCAGATATATCCTCAATTTTCAAGAAAAGAAGATGTGGAGATAGGTGCTCCTATGAGTAGCACTGGAGGTGAGATTGGTATAAAGAAACAGGTTCACATATCAAAGATTCAAGCTATAGATAAGGAGCTTGAGCAGCTTGAGAAGAGATATTTAATGGAGGAGATAGGAAAGTCGAAGGGCGATTTTAAAAATAAAATTCCCACCGTAGATATCCTAAAACCTGTTGAGATAAAAAAGAAGTTGAGAAAGAAGGTTAGCCTTGACGAACTTAGAAAATTCAATAATAGACTAAGTGTTGTCGTTGGAGATGGAAATATTCTGGATACAGTCAATCTTCCTACATCCCTTACAAGAGGACAAAAACTCGAGCTCAGAATTGAGCTTGAAATAGACCTCGAATAGGTTGATAAGGATATTTAATGGGGAGAAAGTTTTTTATATTTATAGTCCTGATTTCATTTTACACCTGTTCCCATAAAATTGAACAAATAAAAGTAAACCCTCCTCCTCAATCAGAGCAAAAGAATGAGGTAAAGATTTTATCTGATGAGGAAAAAATAATAAAGAGGTCAGAGGAACTTTTTAAAGAAGGTGTTAGTGAAATTGAAAAGGGACATTTACTCAAGGCAAGAAATCTATTTGACTCAGCTATAGATTCTTTCCTGACATCTCCTGTTTCCATCAATGAATCTTATAATTTAAGAAAAGCTTACGATGAGCTATTAAACAAAATTCATCAAATGGAGATGAAGAGCATTTCTGAAGGAGATGGATTTGTAGAACAAGGGACTGAAATTTCATTTATTGATGAACTGGAAAATATTGAGACCTTTCCTTTGCCTCCTGAAAAGGCAAAGGAGTTGATGGAAAAGGTAAAAGCTGAAATGGAGGGAAGGATATTTACAATTCCTGTGGAAATAAATGAAAAAGTTCTTTCTTTTATTGAATTGTTTAAGGGAGAAAGAAGGGAAAAATTTGAAAGGGCTTTAATCAATTCAGGCAAATTCCTGGGAAAGATAAAAGAGATATTCAGGGAAGAGGGAGTGCCCGAGGATCTTGCTTATCTTCCTTTGATTGAGAGTGAATTTAAAGTCAAAGCAAAAAGCAGGGCAAGAGCAAAAGGGATATGGCAATTTATAGATAGAACGGGAAAGTTATACTCTCTTGAATACAACTGGTGGCTGGATGAGAAGTATGATTTTGTAAAAGCAACAAGGGCTGCTGCAAGGCATCTCAAAGATTTGTATAATAGGTATAATGATTGGTATTTAGCACTTGCTGCCTATAATGCTGGAGCAGGAAAAATTGATAGAGCAATTTCAAAGACAGGGAAGGCAGATTTCTGGGAGATTGCCAAGACAAGAAATATAAAGACAGAAACAAAGAATTATGTTCCTGCTTTTCTTGCCTCTTTGATAATAGCTAAAAACCCTTCTCAGCATGGCTTTGAGGTTGAGCCTGCTCCAGAACTTCAATGGGAAGTTTGCAATGTTCCAAGTCCTACAGATTTGAGAATAATAGCTGAATGTGCTGAGGTTTCTCTTCAAGAAATTCAGGAGTTAAATCCAGAGCTGAGAAGGTTGACAACTCCAGGGAATCTCTCTTCTTATGAAATAAGAATCCCTTTGGGTAAAGGAGAAATTTTCAAACAAAATTTTGCTAAAATACCTGAAAACAAAAGGGTTTTCTGGAGATGGCACATTGTCCAGAAAGGTGAGACCCTTTCATCTATAGGTAGAAGATATGGTGTGGCTGTGCATGTTCTAAAAGAAGTGAATTCCCTTGAATCAAACAGAATCAAGCCTGATATGAGGCTTCTTATACCTTCAAGAAAGGATATTGGTTCCTCTACTGAAAGGGTTGTAC
>CAZFCI010000162.1:0-3605 GCA_964517525.1 uncultured Clostridia bacterium
ACTAAGATCGTTGCAAAATTGAGTAAAGAAATTAAGGATACCTTTAATCCCTTCTCAAATTGTAATATAATTTCCTTATGTTTGAGATTGGATGGTTGAGGCAGAATATTGAAAAGGTGAGGGAAGCCCTTGAGAAAAGGGGTTATGATATTAAAATTATTGAAGAATTCATGGAAGTTGATAGGTTGAGAAGGGAAATAATTGCAGAAGTTGAATCTTTAAGGGCAAAAAGGAATCAGATAACAAAGGAGATTGAGCAACTGAAGCGAAAGGGAGAGAATGCCCAGTATCTTGTTGAGGAGGTTAAAGGGATAAAGGAAAGAATTAAGGAACTTGAGGATTCCTTAAAGGAAAGGGAAAAAGGGATAGAAGAGCTTCTCCTACAAATTCCTAATATTCCTCACAACTCAGTTCCAATTGGAAAAGATTCTTCTTTTAATAAGGTTGTTAGATCCTGGGGTGAGCCGAAAAATTTTAGTTTTGAGCCAAAACCCCACTGGGAGATAGGTGAGGCTCTAAAAATCCTTGATTTTGAAAGGGCAAGCAAGCTCGCTGGCTCAAGGTTCACTGTTTACTATGGTTATGGAGCAAAACTTGAGAGGGCACTTATAAACTTCATGTTGGATGTTCACACAAAGGAGAAGGGTTATGAGGAGGTTCTCCCTCCCTTCATTGCCAATGAAGAATCCCTAATTGGAACTGGAAATCTTCCAAAATTCGAGGAAGATCTTTTCAGGATAAAGGATAAACCATGGTATTTGATTCCTACTGCTGAGGTTCCCCTTACAAATATTTTCAGGGATGAGGTTTTGAAAGCCAGCGAACTTCCAAAGAGATTTGTAGCTTACACACCATGTTTTAGAGCTGAAGCAGGCTCTTGGGGTAGGGATGTTAGAGGACTTATTAGACAGCACCAATTTAATAAGGTTGAGTTAATGGTTTTTTCTAATCCTGATAATTCCTATGAAGAGCTTGAAAAACTTACTTCTGATGCAGAGGATATTCTGAAAAAACTGAAACTTCCTTATAGAGTTGTAGCCCTATGCACAGGGGATCTTGGTTTTGCCTCTGCAAAAACCTATGACATAGAAGTATGGATGCCGAGTAGAAACGATTATATGGAAATCTCTTCCTGCAGTAATTTTGAGGAATTTCAGGCAAGGAGAGCTAATGTTAGATTTAAAAGGGATGAAAAATCAAAGTTAGAATATGTCCACACTCTGAACGGATCAGGCCTTGCAGTTGGTAGAACTGTAGCTTCAATCCTTGAAAACTATCAAAAGGAAGATGGAAGTGTTGAAATTCCAGAAGCCCTTGTTCCTTATATGGATGGTTTGAAGGTAATAGGGAAAAGATAAAATGGCAAATTTAGAGGAATTACTAAGAAAAATCTCGGAAGAATTTGAAAAAAGGAATAAGAAAAGTAAAGAGTTAGCGGAAAAGGCAAAAGATATAATGGTTCAGGGTGGTAGCCATAATCTGAGATTGTGGAGCCCTTTCCCTTTCATGGTTTCTTCAGCAAAGGGTGCAATTGTAAAAGATGTTGATGGGAATGAGTATATTGATTACTGGCAGGGGCATTATGCCAATATCCTCGGACATAACCCTGATATTTTGAACAGAGCTTCCTCATCAGCCCACAAAAAAGGATGCCTCCATACTGGATTTGAAGATGAGTGGGAAATAAAGCTTGGAGAATTGATCCTTGATACTCTCGGTCATAAAAATTGGAAAATAAGATTTACAACAAGCGGAACCCTTGCCAATACCTATGCATGCATGCTTTCCTTCTCCTACACTGGGAGGGGAATGGTTTTAAAAGTTGGAGGAGGATGGCATGGTTCAACTCCATATCTTCTAAAGGGGGTTAAATTTAAAAAAGGTAAAGGTTTTGAAGAGGTTGAATCAAAGGGTATTCCTGATGAGTTTGGTGGAAAGATAATAATCACAAGGTTTAATGACCCTGAAGACCTTGAAAACAAAATCAAAAGATTCGGTGATAAAATTGCATGTTTCATATTAGAGCCATTTATAGGAGCTGGCGGTTTCATTCCTGCTGATCCTGAATACCTAAAACTTTGCAGGAAAATGACTGAGGAAAGAGGGATTGTTCTTATATTTGATGAGATAATTTCAGGATTCAGGTTCTGTGCCAATGCTCTCCATAAATATTTTGGAATTGAACCTGATCTTGTGACCTTCGGAAAGATAATAGGAGGAGGGCATGCAGTTTCAGCGGTTGCAGGGAAGATGGAAATAATGGAACTTTGCGGAGATGATACACCAAGCCAGAGGAGAGTTAAATTTGAAGGGGGAACCTATTCATCCCATCCTGAGTACATGATGTCAGGATACATTCTCTTGAAATATCTTATTGAAAATGAAAATAAAATCTATCCAAAAATAGGAAGACTTGGTAAGATGCTGAGGGAAGGTATTGATACTGCCTTTTCAAAAGAAGGTTTACCAGTTTTATGTTCTGGAGGAGACCGTGAAGGGATTCTTCAGAGCTCTTTATTTATGCCAAACTTTTTCAAAAAAGATTTGAAAGAGATAAAATCTCCAGAGGATGTTCAGGACGAGGAAATTGTTGATCTTAATTTAAAGGAAAAAGTTCTTAAGATTTTTCTTGTAAACAATGGAATCAATGTGGTTCATGGAGGAGGGGCAATATCTTTTGCCCACACTGAGGAGCATATCAAAAAGACAATATCAGTTTTTGAAGAGTTTGCCCATTATATAAAGAAGAATATTTGATTTAAAGGAGGTAAGGGATGGCAAAAAAGTTCTATTTTGTGGTCTTAATTTTCTCTTTTTTGCTTTCCAATCAAAATATTTTCTCTCAGACTCAGGAAGAAAAACCCTGGAATTGGAGTATGGAGAAGATAAACTCCATTGTTTCAAAGGTTAGAGCAGGGAAAGATTTAACTCCAAAGATATGGCCACAGGATGCAAAGGTTGCAGTAGGGCTTTCCTTTGACTTTGATGCTGAAACAAATGCCCTTAGAGATTCCAATTTCTCCCCTGGAGTTCTTTCTCAAGGTGAATATGCAGCAAGGGTTGGAATACCAAGGATTCTTGCCCTTCTTGATAAATACAGGATACCAGCAACCTTTTTTGTTCCAGCAGTTTCAGCTCTTCTCCATCAGGATTCAATAAAGTTAATACTTTCAAAGGGAAGGCATGAAATTGGAATACATGGCTGGATTCATGAAAGAAACTCTCTTCTTTCCGAGAATGAGGAAAGGGACTTGATGAAAAGGTCCTTTGAAACATTGAAAGATCTCACAGGAAAAGCTCCTGTTGGCATAAGGACTCCTTCTTGGGATTTTAGCCAGTCCACTTTGAAAATAATTAAAGAACTTGGGTTGATATACGATTCAAGCCTTATGGCTGATGAAAAACCTTATGAGATTCTTGAAGATGGAAAACCTTCTGGAATTGTTGAGCTTCCTGTTGAGTGGATAATGGATGATTATCCATATTTTGGCTTTGATAGGTTCAGTGCTATCAGACCCCTGATCTCCCCTGATGATGTTCTTTCAATATGGTCTGCAGAATTTAACAAGGCATATGAGGAGGGGACTCTTTTTATACTAACAATG
>CAZFCI010000163.1:0-2062 GCA_964517525.1 uncultured Clostridia bacterium
CAGTTTACCCTTTTTAATGGTAACAGCGGAAGGCCAAAAGGAGCATGTGATTGAAGCAGTCAAACATCGGGTGACCAACTATATTGTGAAACCCTTTACTGCCGGTACCCTTATGGAAAAGATTAATAAAATCTTTGAGGGAAAGTAGATTCTCATGAGCGAAGATATTGAACGATTAAAAAAGCTTGATTTTCTTCTTCCCATTGAAAAGACAAGGGATTCAAAAAGGTCCCCTCTTTCCCAAGGGAATAGAAAAAGGGAGAGGAAAGAAAATCAAGGCGATAAAAAGGATCCAGAAGATGATCCATTAGAGGAAGGTTTCCCGGAGGAATCACAAGGTGGTAAAATTTTAGATATTCTCGTTTAACTCTCCATTTTTTACAAGGAGGAAAATGGATATGATTTCCAAACTTAATTTATTCAATTTAGATGTGGGATTAATGGTGATAGAAGGAATTGTGATTTTTTCTTTAATTTTACTGATAATTCATGGACTAAAAGGGATGAAAAGAAGGAGATTCAAAGAAGAAATGCTCCATTTAGAATCTTTAACGAATTGGCTAAAAGAAGGAGAGACTATCTGTGAAAGGCTTCTTCAAATGACAAAAGGAGGGGGAGGGATGGAAGCAGGGATTTTTGAAACAAAAAATATAAAAAAACCTGTTGATTTAAAAATAAAGAAAGAGCCTTCTTTTTATCCCTCTTTTCAATGGGATCTCCCTTATGGGGGTACGGAAATTCAAATCTTGAGAATGGCTGAAGCTGGTTACGATATTTTTGAGATTGCAAAAAATCTTGGATTGTCTCCGGGAGAGATTCGATTCACCCTTGATTGGTTGAAATATCGCCAATCTATTAACCAATAACAAGCCTTGAATCCCATTATCCTTTTGATACTTCCTCTTGATAACTCTTTGAGAGAAGGCCCCTCTTCTCGATCAAACATTCAATCCTTTTATTCGGGAGAGATTGTTCATGCAAAGGTTCTTCAAACCGGGGAAGAATCAAAAGTTCTTATTCAATTAAAAGGAGTTAACCTTTGGGCACAATGTCGTTTTCCTCTCTATTGTGGGTGGGAGGGATATCTTAGAGTAGAAAGTATTTACCCCCAAATAGTATTAAAAGTTATTCTCGAAAGTGCTGAAAAGGAAAATCTCATTCCCAGTTGGCTGAGGCCATACTTTGTGTCTTTTGGTTTTTCTGAAAATTCCTTTCAGAATCTTTTCAATCTCTTGGAGACCAAAGGGAGGATGATTCCTTTTCCTCAAAGAATGATGATAGAAAGTCTTTTATCCTCCTGCAAAGAATTTCCAGCCATGATGCTTCGTTACCTTCAGCTAAAAGAAGACCTAATAAATCTAAAAGGTCAGCTTCTTCGTCTCTCAAACTCTCAAAAAGGAATGTTAGCCAAATTATCAGACATAAAGACATTTATTGAAGAAATCGATCAAATCCTCCAAAAGATTGAGGGATTTCAAATCCTCCATTTCTACCTGAAACAATTTCAAGAGAAAGAGAAGATGGTTTTTTTCTTTCCTTTATGGTTTCAGCACCATGGATGTTGGGGGGAACTTCACCTTCTTCTATCGAAACCCAAAAAAGAAATAGAAGTGAAAAAAGACCTCTACCTTCTCATCCTTCTTACTCTTCCAGATTGGGGAAGGTTAGTAATGGAGGTTAGATTAAGATCCAAAAACTTTTATGGCCATATTTTTGTGAGGCAACCCGAGGTTCTTACATTTATTCGTGAGAATCTTTCAGACCTTTATTCTCGTTTAAGGAAATTAGGGTTTAACCCTCAGATTCAACTCTCTGAGGGGAGAGAGGAAGAGAGCTTTCCCAATATTCTAAATTTCTTCTTTGAGAATTTTGAATCCTTGTTCAATGTCGTCGTTTAATTTCACGGAGGGTGGATGAATCCCAAAGAAAGGAAAATTTCGATAACCAAGGCAGTAGCATTACGGTATCGACCTGACAAAGACCGTGCTCCCAAGGTGACCGCAAAAGGAACCGGAAGGATTGCCCAAAAGATTATTGAATTGGCAAAAAGGCATGGTATTCC
>CAZFCI010000164.1:0-9053 GCA_964517525.1 uncultured Clostridia bacterium
TCTTAATTAATTTTCTATTTTATTAAATTAAAAAAATCAATGTCAAGTCATGTGTTCTTTTGGATTAAGAGATAGTATCCAGGGTAAGAGTAATAAGATATGGTCTAAGAGAAGAGGGAGAACCCCCTTTATCCCTCAAAACAGCAAAGAAGCAAAGGAGATTATTGCTAAACTCTTAGAATTGACAGGGCTTCCTTCTCTGGATTATCCTGTTTCTTTTATCTCAAAAACAGGAGGAAATCCCATGATTGCATCATATCTTACCTCCAAAGAGATTTCCCTTTGACTATTTCCTCTCCCCTTGTTAAACTTTTATATTCTTTATGGAACTATTTTTATTTATGTTCGTAATTAGAGATATGGAGTGGATGAAATGAAAAAAATTTTTGTAATTGGTGTTGTCTTAATCGTAATATTTCTAATAGTATTTTTGAACCTCCGTTCAAAACAGAGGCTTGGAGCTTCTGTGGAAGCGGAAAAGGTGAAGAAGGGAGATCTTATCTCAAAAGTCTCAGCCTCAGGGGAAGTGAAACCGAGAAAGTATGTCAATATTTCATCCAATGTTCCTGGAATGATTGAGAAAATATATGTAAAGGAGGGGGAGAAGGTCAAAGAAGGTCAAATTCTTATAAAACTTGACTCTGCACAGTATGAGGCATCTGTTGCAAGGGACAAGGCTTACATTTCTTCCCTTGAAGAAGATTTGAAAAACGCTGAGATAAATCTTAAAAAAGCTGAAGCAACCTACAAGAGGAGTCTCGAACTTCACAAAGAGCAACTTATATCCGATGAGGCTCTTGAAAACGCAAAGACTCAATACGAGACTGCCCTTGCTCAAAAGAATTCCCTTCTCCACAGAATTACTCAGGCAAAGGCATCCCTTCAGAGCACAATTGACTCCTTAAACAAAACAGTAATCCGCTCACCCATAGATGGAGTTGTAACATCCCTTAAAGTTGAGGAGGGAGAGGTTGCTGTTGTTGGAACAATGAATAATCCGGGAACTGTTCTTCTGACAATTGCAGACCTTTCTGTAATGGAGGTGGAAGTTGATGTGGATGAGACTGATGTTATTAATGTTAAATTGGGTCAGAAGGCAGAGGTTAAGGTTGATGCCATACCTGATAAAATCCTTGAGGGAGAGGTTACAGAGATTGGAAGTTCTGCAAAGCAAAGCTCTACTTTACTTTCATCATCCTCATCCACTTCAAAGGAAGCAAAGGACTTTAAAGTTGTTGTAACTCTAAAAGATCCTCCATCTGTTTTAAAACCAGGACTTTCAGCTTCCACTGATATTATAATCGCTGAGAAAAAGAATGTTTTAAAGGTCCCAATTTCCTGCCTCGTTGTAAGGGAGGGAGAAAACAAAAAGGAAGAGGAAGGAGTTTTCGTTATCAAAGATGGAAAGGCTCAGTTTAGAAAAATAGAAAAGGGGGTTATGGGAGAGATGGAAGTTGAGGTTCTTTCAGGTTTGAATGAGAATGATGAAATAATAGTTGGTCCATACAAAGCTCTAAGAACTATTAAGGATGGGGATCCTGTAAAGGTTTCAAAGAAGAAATGAACCAGAATCTTATTATAACAAAGGACATCTGGAAGATTTATAAACTTGGAAAGGAAGAAGTTCAGGCTCTGAGAGGAATTTCCCTCCAAATTAAAAAGAATGAATTTTTAGCAATAATGGGCCCATCTGGCTCAGGAAAATCAACTCTTCTCAATATTCTTGGTTGCCTTGACACCCCTACCTCAGGTCAGTATCTCCTTAATGGCAAAGAGGTTTCCCAGCTAACCGATGAGGAACTTGCTCTCATAAGAAACAAGGAAATAGGATTTGTTTTCCAGGTTTTCAATCTTCTTCCCAATGTTGATGCCTATCATAATGTGGAGCTTCCCTTAATTTACAATGGAACTCCAAAAAAAGAAAGGAGGGAAAAGGTTATTTCAGCTCTTAAGATGGTTGAGCTCTCCCATAGAGTTAAGCATAAACCTTCAGAGCTTTCAGGAGGCGAGAGGCAGAGGGTTGCAATTGCAAGAGCACTTGTCAATAATCCCTCTTTAATTCTTGCTGATGAGCCTACGGGAAATCTCGATTCGAGAGCAGGGGCTGAAATTCTCAATCTTTTCGAGAAATTGCATTCCCTCGGAAACACAATAGTAATTGTAACCCATGACCCAAATATTGCAGAGAGAGCAAAGAGGATTATATATTTAAAGGATGGAGAGATTGAAAGAGAAAGAATACTTTGAAGGAGGTTGAAATGGGTTTTATTTCAAGATTCTTCGATGTTTTTGTTTCACCTTCAAAGATTGGTGAAGAAATTAAAGAAAAGCCAAAAATTCTTGAACCTCTTATAATTGTTCTTATTTTTGTAATCATTTTTACTTTTCTGACGGCAAGAATCCAGTCAAAGGATAATGTTGAGTATATAAAGATGAACCCAAAATGGGCGGATAAGATTCCTCAAGAAAGACTTGAAAATATGGCAAATCCTTCCCAGGCTTCAATTCTTGTAAGGTCATTTCTTCTTTCTCCATTGACTGTATTTTTCAATTTGCTCATTTTCTCAGTTGTTTTGCTCGTTATTGTAAAAATAGCTGGTGGTGCGGGTGAGTTTAAAAATTTCTTCAGCCTTGCCTTTTTCTCAAGTTATATTGATTATGTTTTTGGAAATGGAATTAAAACGATACTTACCCTACAGAAAGGAACTTCAATTGGAGTTTCCACAGGACTTTCCCTATTTTTCCCTGATATCCAAATTGCAAGCATCTCTTACACTTTACTATCTTTAATTGATTTCTTCTCAATATGGTCTTATATTTTTGTTGCCATTGCTCTTTCAAAAATATCAAAATTTTCCTTTACAAAAGCTTCTATTATCTCTGCTATTATTTTTATTCTAAGGATTCTGGTTTTAGCTCTCCCATCAATCCTTTTCCTTAGATTAGGAGGATAATAAAATTTTTTATTAAAATAAATTTTGGAGGAAAGAATTGAATGTAGGAATTATAAGAGAAATTGAGAGAGGAGAAAAAAGGGTTCCTCTAACTCCAGCTACTGCTCAATACCTGATTAAAGAAGGACATACAGTCTACTTCCAGACTGGTGCTGGAAAAGGTTCCAATTTCACCGATGAAGATTACATTAAAGTTGGTGCTGAAAGAGTATACACAGATACAGAGGTATTTGAGAGATCCGACATTCTCCTGAAAATTTCTCCCCTAAATGAAGTTGAAGTTGAAAAGTTAAAGGAAGAACAGTGCGTTTTCTCATTCCACCATCTCGCTGTTCAGAAAAAATCAATCGTGGAAAAGCTCGCTAAAAAGAAGATAACCTGCATTGGATATGAAATTATCGAAAAGGAAGATGGTTCAATTCCCTGCCTTGATTTAATGAGTGAGATTGCAGGTCTTCTATCTCCTGTAATTGCTGGACACTATCTGAAAAGTGATGTTGGAGGAAAGGGTCTTCTTCTAAGCGGTGTTACCTCTGTCCCTCCTGCAACTGTTGTCATTATAGGCTGCGGAAATGTCGGAAAAAATGCTGCTAAAGCATTTCTTGGAGTGGGAGCCCATGTGATTGCCCTTGATACAAACATCACGAAACTTAAAGAGCTCGAAGAACAGACTGGGAGAAGGGTTATAACTGCTATAGCCAACCCCTATAACATATCAAAATACATGGAATATGCAGATGTTCTAATAGGAGCTGTTCTTATACCAGGAGAGAGAGCACCTGTTGTTGTATCAAAGGAAGTTCTTTCAAAGCTGAGACCTGGCTCAGTTGTCATGGATATTTCCATTGATCAGGGGGGATGCATTGAGGGAACAAGGCTTACAACAATAGAAAGCCCTATATATGTTGAAAATGAAAAGATTTTCTACTGTGTCCCAAACATCCCTTCAACTGTTAGTAGAACTGCTTCCATCGGACTTGCTAATGTTTTTGTTCCTTATTTATTGAATATTCTAAAAAAAGGACTCGAGAATGCATTAAAAGAGGACAAAAGCCTTTATTCTGGAGTCTATATGTTCAAAGGAGAATGCACAAGGGAAGGAATATGCGATGTTTTTGGGCTTGAATACAGGGAGTTAAAGAAGCTTCTAAAGTAAAAGATATTTTAAAATTCAAAAATGGGAAAAAATGGCTAAGATAAATATAAGAGAGATACTTTCAATCTCATTGAAAAGTCTCTGGACCCACAAATTAAGAACAATACTAACTCTGGTTGGTGTTATAATAGGAGTTTTCACACTGATTGCAGTTGTCTCAATAATTCAAGGCTTGGATAAATATGTAAAGACAAAGCTTTTCAATTATGGAACGAATGACTTTTATATCTCAAAGTATCCTCCATTCATTTCTGATTTCGAAACTTATCTCGAGTACAGAAAGAGGAAGAATTTAACCCTTGCAGATGCTTACTCCATTGAAGAGCTTTGTAAGAATTGCAACCTTGTTGGTGCTACCCAGTCATCAGTTTGCAATGTCAAATATGGTAATAATTATGTCAGGGATGCAGAACTTACTGGAACAACCCACAACTCCCACATGATTGGAAGAGTTTTTGAGCTGGAAAGTGGAAGACATATTTCGGAAGAGGATGAGAAACATTCAAGGTATGTTTGCATAATTGGCTATGACTTAAAAGAAAAATTATTCCCCAATGAGGATCCGTTGGGAAAGATTATAAAGATTAATGAAAAGTATTTTAATATAATCGGGGTCGGTAAGAAATCGGGGAAAATCTTTGGGATAAGCCAGGATACCTATGTTAGGATACCTCTCACAACCTTCCTTAAAATAAGGGGAAGAAGGGAAGATGTTTTAATAGAGGTTCATACCCTATCCCAGGCTAATATGAACGAAGCTATTGATGAAGTGAGGATGATTCTAAGGTCAAGGAGGAAATTAAGCCCAAAACACGAGGATGATTTTACAATTGTAACCCAGGATACATTCATAGATTTCTACAGAAGCACAACAACATCCCTTTTTATTGCTATGGTAATAGTCTCATCCATTGCTCTAATTGTGGGTGGAATCGGGATAATGAATATAATGCTTGTATCAGTTACTGAAAGGACAAAGGAGATCGGTATAAGAATGTCTGTAGGTGCAAGAAGGGTTGACATTTTAAAGCAATTCTTAATCGAATCCTCATTTCTTTCAGGCTTAGGAGGGATCATTGGTATTTTTCTTGGATTTTTGATTGCAAAGATAGTTTCTGCCGTATCATCTTTACCTTCAACTGTTGAACCCTGGTCTGTTGTTGCTGGAATTGCCCTCTCCCTTTTGGTAGGTATTTCCTTTGGAATGTATCCAGCAAATAAAGCGTCAAAACTTGACCCAGCAGAGGCTTTGAGGAGGGAAGGATGAACATTGAACTTACAAAGGAGATCTTAAAAATTTCAATCGATTCCCTTAAATCCCACAAGATGCGTTCCTTTCTAACCGTCCTCGGAATTATGATAGGTGTTATGACCCTTGTTGCAATGGTCGCAGTTGTTGATGGCTTGAATAAATCTTTCATGAAAAGTTTGAAGAGCATGGGTTCTGATCTTATTTATATCCAGAGATATGAGCCTGTAAGGATGGGTAGAATGTCGGAAGAAGAAAGGCATAGAAAGCCTTTAACCCTCGAAGATGCAATTGCCATAAGGGAGAAGTGCCCATCTGTAGGAAAGGTAACTTATGTTAATTACATTTTTCCCTTGGATCTTGGAGAGATAGTTGTAAAATACAGGGATACAGAGGTTAAAAATCCTGATTTTTACGGTGTAAACCCTGATTACTGGGAGGTTTTTGAAAATCCTATTGAAGATGGGAGATTTTTCACTGAAGAGGAGATGCTCCACAGGGTGAATGTATGTGTTCTTGGAGCTGAGGTTTCAGAATCGCTCTTCCCAAGAACAGACCCAATTGGAAAAGAAATTTACATAAATGGCGTAAAATTCAAAGTTATCGGAACTCTTGAGAAGAAGGGAAGAATTTTTGGACAGACCCAGGATAAAGTTGTTGCAATACCCTTTCACACATTGAAAAAGCTTTATCCACAAGCGGAAGATGTTTTTATTGCTGCAAAACCAAAGTCTCCAGAACTTCTTGATAAAGCAATAGAGGAAATTGAAGAACTCTTGAGAAAAAGGAGAGGGGTTCGCTGGGGAAAACCTAATAATTTCGCTGTATTCACCCAGGACACAATAGCAACCCTTTACCGACAATTGACAACAGGAATATACACTGCAATGATTGTTATTGCCTCAATTGCCCTCTTTGTTGGTGGGATTGGTGTTATGAACATAATGCTTGTCTCAGTAAGGGAGAGAATAAGGGAGATTGGTATAAGGAAAGCAATAGGAGCAAGAAACAGGGATATAATGCTTCAGTTCCTTGGAGAATCCTCAATTCTTACAGGTATTGGAGGGGTTTTTGGAATTCTTCTTGGATGGATTGTCAGTTTCTTTGTCAAAAAATTCTCTCCAATCCCTGCGCAGATTTCATTATGGTCTGTCCTCCTTGGACTTTTTATTTCAGTATCAGTTGGTCTTGTATTCGGTGTTTTCCCCGCTCAAAAGGCAGGCTCCCAGAGTCCTATAGAAGCTTTGAGATACGAATGAACATTTACCTTCTCCCCCTTCCATAAATCTCAGTTAACTCTAAGAATCTAATTTTAAAATCTTCCCTAACCTGATCCTTTTCAAATCTCCATCTCCAGTTTCCAGAAGTTGTTGCTGGCTTATTCATTCTTCCCTCTTCTGAAAGCCCTAAAATATCCTGCAATGGAATTATTGCAATTTCTGCAACTGACTGCATTGCTAATCTTATAAGTTCCCAATTGACATTTTCCAATGTTATTTCTTTACCTATATAATCCATTAATTTTTTTCTTTTCTTACCATCGAGTTCCTTTTCAAACCATCCCTTTGCTGTGTTGTTGTCATGGGTTCCTGTGTAAACTACGCAATTCTTATCAAAATTATGTGGTAAATAGGGATTATCAGGATTCCCATCAGTAAAGCCAAACTGAAGAACTCTCGTCCCTGGAATATTGAAAATTCTCAATAACCTCTGAACCTCATCAGTATAACCTCCAAGGTCCTCTGCAATTAGTGAGATTTTAGGGATTTTTTCAAATATTTTTTTAAGAAAAATCTCACCAGGAGCCTTCACCCATTTCCCCTTTTCAGCTGTTTTCTCTCCAAAGGGAACTTCCCAGTAACTTTCAAACCCTCTGAAGTGGTCAATTCTTATTATGTCAAAAAGTCTTGAGGAATGATAAAGTCTTAAAATCCACCAATCAAAATCCCTTTTAAGAAGGTTTTCCCAATTATAAACAGGATGCCCCCAGAGTTGTCCATAGGGACTGAAATGATCGGGAGGAACTCCACTTACAAACTCAGGCTCTGTATACCCTCTCAATTTGAATATATCCCTGTTAACCCATACCTCTACACTATCAAAGTTTACATAAATGGGGATATCCCCAATTATTTTTATCCCTTTGCTTTTACAATAATTCTTCAAAAGCCTCCACTGAGTAAAGAAAACAAACTGGAAGAACTTGATCTTTTCAATCTCTTGTTTATTTTCCTTTCTAAAATCTTCAAGAGCAGATTCTTTCCTTTCAATTAATTCAGGGCTCCATTTGTTCCATTCTTTGTTTTTGAAAATTCTTTTTAGAACAACAAAATTGGAGTAATCTTCAAGCCAGAATTTCTCCCTTTCGCAGAATTCCTCAAATTCCATCTTGCTTTTATTCTTCAAAAAATTTTCAAAGGAAATTTCAAGAAGCCTCCTCTTATAAACAAATGAATTCTCATAGTCTGTTTTCTCCTTCGAAAAAGAAATAGAAGGTTTGAGTTCTTCTTTAGGAATTAATCCATATTCAAAAAGAAGCTCAGGGCTTATAAGTAAAATGTTTCCTGCAAAGGCTGAACAGGAGGAATAAGGAGAAAACTCATAAAACTTTTCCACAGGATTTATTGGAAGGATCTCCCAGTAAGTCTGTTTCATGGAATGAAGAAGGTCACAAAACCAATAGGATGGGTAGCCAATATCCCCAATTCCGTAGGGGGATGGCAAGGAAGTCATATGAACTAATACGCCACTACCTCTCATCTTTCAGATTTGTATTTTATCAAAGGTTCAATATTATCGGAAATTTTAATTCAAAATGAAGGGATTTCAGTAGGTTATCCCTTGAGGAGCTTGAAATTACCAGGTATAATCTTTGGCTTATTTATCTTCAAAGATTTTAATTTCCCCTTCAGCTGAAATTTGAAAATAGTTTCTTTTTCAGAAACAACAATCTCTTCTTTCCTCTTCCCCCCATCTTCCTTCCACTCTATAGGAAGAGGAAAAACAAACTCAATATCTCCCTTTTGAACAACCTTTAAAATTAGGGTCTGAATACCATTTAATTCTGAAATTTTCCAATAAACTTCAACATCAGGAAGAGTGTAGTTGTAGAACCATGCAGAGAAAAACTTTTTGAGATCCTTTCCAGCCCTTCTTTCTATTATTCCTCTAAGCTCGCCGATGGAGATATCCCCTGAGGAATAATTCCTGAGAACATCCCTTAGGGCACTTAACAAAACTTCCTTTCCAATAATTTTCTGAAGGAGGTAGAAAGCAAGAGCGCTCTTATCGTAAATGACAGCAAGAAATGCATCTCCGTCATCATTGAAATGTCCTATTCTTGTCCCAAGAGAAATTGAGCCAGAATTGGACTTTTTGTTTATCCATCCAACAATTCTCCTTATAATATCATAGAAAACTCTTTCCCCATAAATCTCTCCTATATAATGGAAAGTTGAAAACTGAGAAATTCCTTCAGGAATACAAATGTCTCTATAGGAACGACCTGTAACAATATTTCCCCACCACTGATGGGCAATCTCATGGACAAGAAAGTACTCTCTAACCTCAGAGGAAAGGTCTCCAGGACTACTTTTTGGAATCAAGCCCTTCTGTAGAGTGTTGAGAATAACAAAGGATGCAGGACTGTGCCCACCGAGAGTATGCCATTTCCTCTTTACAATATAGAGTTTTT